>NZ_JAMPXE010000059.1 GCF_023701345.1 Rhodoferax sp.
CCCTACGTGGGGCGCGGCGGCTGGAGTTGGTACACCGGAGCCGCCGCCTGGCTGCACCGCGCCGCCATCGAGTCACTGTTTGGCTTGAGTCAGCGCGCCCAAACCCTCAGCTTCATGCCCTGCCTGCCCTCGCACTGGCCCAAAGCCGAGTTGACGCTGGTGCGCGGGCAGCGCAGCATGCGCTTCATCCTGGTCCGTGCCAGTACGGCCGACGCGCTGCAAGCCGCAGCCGTGCCGGGCGCGCAATTACTGCAAGCCGGCGAAGCCCTGCATTGGCTTGAGTTGACCGGATCCAGTTGTTTTGTGATTCCACTGCAACAAGACACAAAGCCACCAATGCTTTAGCCCTTCGCCGCCAGATGGTGGCCAAACCAGGCTGCGGCCTGGCTGGCCACTTGCGCCAGCGTGCCGGGCTCCTCAAACAAATGGGTGGCACCGGGCACGATGCTGAGCTTCTTGCTGCATGACAACAGGGCATAGGCGGCGTGGTTGAGCTCAATCACCTCGGTATCGAGCCCCCCAACCAGCAGCAAGGTGGGTGCCCGCACCTTGACCAGGTCATGCTGCCCCGCCAGATCAGGACGACCACCGCGCGACACCACGGCCTGGACCCTGTCACCCATGGCGGCGGCTGCCCGCAGAGCCGCTGCCGCACCGGTGCTGGCACCAAAATAGCCGATCGGGAGCTTGGTTGTTTCAGGGTTCTGCTGCACCCATTGGGTGGCCAGCAGCAGGCGCCGGGTCAATAGCGCGATGTCAAAACGAATCTGGTAGTCGAGGTCTTCCACCGGGGTCAGCAGGTCCATCAACAGCGTCCCCAGGCCGGTTTCACGCAATACCCTGGCGACAAAATTGTTGCGCGGACTGTGTCGGCTGCTGCCGCTGCCGTGGGCGAACAGGACCAGCCCCGAGGGTTTGGCGGGGAGTTCCAGCATGCCTTCGATCAACACATGATCGACCGGCATGCGTACCAGTTGAGACAGCCCGGTTGGATGACTTGACTGCATTGATGCACCTCCAGTGACATCAAAGCTTAATCCGTTCCGGTTCAGCCTGACTTGTGAGTTATCAAGTCTGCAGTCATCTCCAACAGCGCGTGAACGGACTGCACACCCTCTTATTCATCAGACGCGAACCACGTCGCCCTTGAGCGAATACAGGATGGCCAGAATGTCGTTCTTCTCGGCCTGCTCATAGCCGTTTTTCGTCATCGCCGCCATCACGTCGTCGATCGCCGACACCAGCTCCTGTTCGTCGATATTCATGCCCCGGTGGGCCGACAGCACGTCCTTGCCGCTGTAGGTTTGCGGTCCGCCCGTGCCGGCACAGATGAAGTCGCTGACGTTCTGCTCCAATTTGCCGCGGTCCTTGACCTGCTCGAACCGGGTCTTGAACAGCGGGTTGGCGTAGTGCAAGGCGACCACATCCCTGGCAAGCTGGCTGATGCGCTCAACGCCACCCAGGCGTTCATAAAGAGTGGATGACATAACGTTACTCCTTCAGTTTCAGTTATCGGCGGCGCCCGATTGCGCCAGCCTTGGGGTTCAACCATAACGCTGCCCGCCGCGCTGCGCATGACCAGAATTGACCATTCTTGCGCGCCGGCGCTCAAGCCGTGATGTTCTTGGTGTGCCGGAAAAGATTGTCCGGGTCGTACTTTTTCTTCAGCGCCGCGAGGCGGGCCAGGATCGGTTTGCCGTAGGCGGCCTCGATGCGCTGGCAGCCCTCCTCCTCGGTCAGGAAGTTGATGTAGGTGCCACCGGTCGAGAACCCTTGCGTGGCCTCGAAGCAGTCACGCGCCCAGCGCAGGTTGGCCGCGTCGTCGGCCGCACTTTCCCACGCGCTGGTGATGTTGAGCACATAGGCGGCATCGCGATTGCCGGCGGGCGAGTGCTCCGCGGCAAGCTCGCCGAGCGCCCCCTGCAGGTGGAACAGGACAATCGCCGAAAACGGGGAACACAATTGCTTCGCATGCGCAATCAGCACGTCAACAGCCGGGGCTTCGATGCGCGCCAAATAGTGCGACTTCCAGTAGTAGCGCCGCCCCTTGGGCTGGGTGGCGTCGAGCAGGCTCTGCATCTGGGTGTAGGGCCGGCGCGTGACGATGTCGGCCACCGGTCGTCCCAATTTGCGCAGCGGGGCAATGACGGCCTCGCCCGCTTCGATGCTGCCGCTGTGGCAGACAAAGATGGCGATGATCGGCTTGCCATGGATGTCTTTGGGCAGCCAGGGCGCGGGCGGCGCGATGCGCAGCACGGCAACGCAAGTGGTTTCGCGTGACGCCGAGGCGGTGAACTGGCGATAGAAATCAAGCACTTCCTTGGCGTCTTCGGCGCGCCAGGCAATCGCCCCGCCAAGGATCTCGGGGCCCACCGGGAACAGGCGGTACTCGAACGAGGTGACGATGCCGAAATTGCCGCTGCCGCCGCGCAGCGCCCAGAACAGATCAGCATTCTCGTCGGCCGCCGTCCGCACCAGCGTGCCATCGGCGGTGACAACCTCCATCGAGACCAGGTTGTCGCAGGTCCAGCCGTACTGGCGCGTCAAATAACCAAAGCCGCCGCCCACGGTGAGACCGGCGATGCCGGTGGCCGAGACAAAGCCGAGCACCGCCGCCAGGCCGTGCAGCTGGGTTTCGCGATCGAGGTTGCCCAGCGTGCAGCCGGGCTGCGCGCGTGCCGTGCGCGCCACGGGATCGACCCAGACGCCCTTCATCAGTGACAGGTCAATCATCACGCCGCCGTCGCAAACCGCCAGCCCCGCGATGTTGTGACCGCCGCCGCGCACCGAAATCAGAAACTGATGCTGGCGCGCAAAGCGCACCGCCTGGACGATGTCCGCGGTGCCGCTGCAGCGCAGGATCAGGCCGGGGCGACGGTCGATCATGGCATTCCATATCTTGCGCGTCTCATCAAAGGCCGGGTCGTCCGGCCCGAGCACGGCGCCTGCAAAGCCGGCCTTGAATGCCTGCAGGATTTCGGGGGAAACCTGCACCACGCCGCCGTCGGCGGCCTTCAGTTCGATCGTCATGGCAGCTACTCCTTCAGGGTTGTGATGCAATCATTCTTCGACGCCGCGCCGAATTGCGCAATGGTCAGAAATGACTATTCCGGCTTCAACAATCCATGACGAAGCGCGAACGCGGACGCTTCGGTCCGGTTGGCCGCCTGCGTCTTGCCGAGGATGTTGCGCACATGATTGGCGACCGTGTTCTGGCTGCGAAACAGGGTTGTCGCGATTTCCTGATTGGTCTTGCCGGCAGCCACCAGCCGCAGCACCTGCACCTCGCGCGGTGACAAGCCGGCCACCGACGGCAGCGGCGCGGCGCCGGCAGCATCCGCTTGCGTACTGAGGACAGCTTGTTCCAGCGCCGCCATACCCAATTGGCGGGCCTCAGCCAGAGCGGCCTCCAGTAAGGACAAGGCACGCTCCCGGTCAGCGCTGCCCCCTCTGCGCAACAGCATCGCCGCATACGCGTGGTGCGAATGGGCCAGCCACGGCCGGCCGCCGCTGCGCTGGTCGAATTGCATGGCGAACTCAAACTGCTGCTGAGCCACATCCCAGCGCTGCAGCGTCGTCGCCAGCATGCCGAGCAAGCGCGCAGCGGCGCCAAACGACGCGGTGTGCGCGCCGAAAACCAGGTTGCGCCCGGCATAGGGCAGCAGCAGGTCGAACAGCGTGGCCGCGCGCACCGTGTCGCCAAGCCAGGCGCAAACCTCGGCCAGGTAAGCCAGGCTGGCGATCCGGATCGCGTCATGTGGCATGGCGGCAAAGCCGCTGGCGGCGAGTTTGTCGAAAACGGCGCGGGCGTCGTCGCGGGCACCGAGTTCACAGTGCAGCACGGCCAGACCCGGATGCCAGGTCCCGCTGGGCGAGGTTTTGCCCAGAAACTGCCGGAGAACCGGTGCCAGCTCGCCCAGCCGCCCCTGATGGCGGCGCAGCGTGAACATCTGGACCCCGAAAATGCCGGCCGCATTGGCATGATCGAAGCGCTGACCGCAACGCAGCGCCTGGACGGCCAGCGCTTCGGCCTCGGCAAAGCGTCCTTCGTGCGTGGCGATCATCGCCAGGGCAGCCAGGGCCACGGCCTGGTTGAAGGGCTCGCGCATGGTCTCGCCGCTGACGAGATGAAAGCTGGCGGTGGCCGTGGCCGCCACCGTGTCACCCGACTCCATCAGGTCGCCGGTATGCCAGCCCGAAAGGTAGGGCGTCAACCATTCCGGGTGCCCGGCGCGCTGCACCAGTTCCGTCGCCTCGCGCGCGGCTTCAATGCGCAATGCCAGCCGGTCGGGGAACCAGCGCCCGGGCAGGATGGCGCACAGTGCCCGGAACAGCATCAACGGGTCGTCCAGTTCGCGCGCAAGGGCAACCGCCTGCCGAAACACCGTCTCGGCCGCGTCGGGTTGATTCGAAAACAGCAGGGCCTGGCACAACGCGGTCAGCAGCGCCGTGCGGGCGCGCACATCGGCTGGCGCGACCCGCGCCAGTGCCTCGCGGATCAGCACGACCGCCGGCGAGCCCTCGCTGCCCAGACGCCACTGCGCATCGCCGAAGCCGATGGCCGCGCGTGCCAGCAACGAGGCATCACCGAGGCGCCTTGCGCAGCCGGCCGCATTCGTAAAGGTGGCGAGCGCCAGTTCACTGGCGCCGGCGCTGTTCTGGGCGTTGCCCAGACCCAGCAGCAGGCGGCAGCGCTGGGCATCAGTGACGGGGCCCACTGGCAACAGATCGCAGGCCCGCTGGTAATGGCGCGACGCTTCTTCGTGCGCCTGCATCGCCGCCGCACGCTCGGCGGCCCGGGTGGCATAGTCGATGGCCTTGCTGACATCACCGGCCGTGCCGGCAGCCTGATAGTGGTGTGCCAGCGCAGACAGGCAGGGCGTGAGGTCATCCTGGTACTGCATCTCCAACGCCTGCCCGATGCGCTGGTGCCAGCGCGCCCGTTGTGCCGCGGGCAGTTCGTCGTACAAGGTGTCGCGCACCAGGGCGTGGGCAAACTGGTAGCCGCCAGGCTCGGCCAGCGCGTCGATCAGGCTGACTGCCCGGGCCTCGGTCAGGGCGGCCAGGCAGTCGTCTTCCGTCAGGTCCGCCAGCACCCGCTGCAGCAGTTCAAGCCGGAACTCGCGGCCGAACACCGCGGCATGCTGGAGCACGCGCAGACACGATGGGCTCAAGCGGTTCAAGCGCACACCAATGGCTTCGCGCACGCCTTTGGGTACCGCGCGACTACCCGTTCGGGCCGTCGACACACCCGGGACCCGCAGCTGGTTGCGATCCAGCACCAGTTCTGCCAGGAACAAGGGGTGGCCTTCGGTCTGTTCGTGCAGCGCAGCAGCCAATTCGCTCGAGGCGGCAGCGTCGGCCGTGGCGACAAACCGGGCGGTCTCGGCCGGGCTGAAGCCGCCCAGCAGAAAACGCTGGACCGCGGCATGCCGGTGCAACTCCGCCAGAGTGTCCGACAGCGGGTGTTGCCGTGTCACCTCGGCGTCGCGGTAGGTGCCAAGCAGCATCAGCCGGCTGGTCTCGGTCTCGGCCATGATGAATTCGAGCAGGCGCAATGACGGCACGTCAGCCCGATGCAAATCGTCGATCACCAGCAACAGCGGCTGGCGTGCGGCAGCGCGCCGCCAGAAACCTGCGATGGCGTCGAAGAAGCGAAAACGCGCCTTGGCAGCGTCGCTCTCAGGCGGCACGGGCCGGTCAACGCCGAGCCGGCCAAGCTGCTCTGGGTCCAACGCAGCCACATACGCGGCGGCGGAACCAAGCATCGCACCCAGCACGTTCTCGTCCTGCAGCGAGATGTAGCGTCGAATCATCTGTAGCCATGGCCAATAAGGGGGCGCACCCGGCTCCTCCGGGCAGCGCCCCCAAAGTGCCAGCACATTCAGGCGACCGGCATGTGCGACCATCTCTTGCGCGGTACGGGTCTTGCCAATACCGGGCTCCCCGGTGAGCAGCACGACACCGGGTTGCCCGGCAACTGCACGCGCCAGTGCCGCCTGCAAGGCGTCAAGCTCACGCTGCCTTCCTATGAAACTGCGATCGTGTTCCATATCCCCGCAAGCCCGTCCGCTGGGGGGCTCAATTGAACGCTTGCGGCCGCAGTTCACTGACCTCGACGATCACGTCGGCAGGCAGTCCGGCACGACGCGCGGCTTCACGGATAGCCTCGGCGTTGGACGCCTCGTACAGGCAATAGGTCTTCTTCTTGTCGGCCGACAGGAAAGAGAACAGCCAGTGCACGCCGGCGTCGTCGTTGATTTCCTGCACCAGTCGCGCGTCTTCTTTGGTGAGCGCCAACTGCTCGGCAAAATTGCGTTCGATCACAAACAAGGCCATGTCAATCTCCTCAACGTATTGCAATGCATCAACGCTCCACCGCTTCAAAAGCGGTCTTTTACGTTACACCATTTGGGTCCGCTCTGCTCGGCCCGCCATTTCCAGCGTATCAGCCGCAGGAGTGAGCGCAAGAATTTTTGAATACCTTGGGTGCGCCAGCGCACCGACGCCAGGGCGGTCACATCATAAAGTCAAGCTATCGACCGGGATTGGCCCGGCGTTTCGCCCATAGGTGGTGGGGCTAACACCATCAATAACCCATGGAGTTTTATATGCAAATTCGAACCACTCTCGTCGCAGCCATGATGGCTGCCGCTCTTCTCACCACTGCCGGTTGTGCCGTTAGCCGTGGCCAGGAAACTATGGGTGCTTATGTGGACGACACCGGCATCACGACCTTGATCAAAGCCCGCATGGCTGAAAGCAAGCTGGTCAGTGCCACTTCCATCAGCGTTGAAACCCTGAACGGCACCGTGATGCTGTCGGGTTTTGCCAAAAGCCAGACAGAGAAAAGCGCGGCTGAAAGCATTGCCCGCGGTGTCAACAACGTGAAGTCTGTCAGAAACGAAATTGTCGTTCGGCCCTGATCAGAACGCGTCATGAACCAATATCTCATCCACAACGACGCAAAGGCCACGCCAACGTGGTTCCGCAAGAATTAGTGGTGAACCCGCCCTGCGCCTGAGCTTGACCAAAAAGCTTGTCGCCCCGTGATCCGCCTATCGGATCACGGGGCGTCTTTCATATTGCCTTACCCGTTCTTGCCGTTGTTACGACGGCCATTATTGTGTTTTGGCTTTTTCATTTTTTGGTACTTGATCGGCCTGGCCTCCAGGCTGCGCTCCCAGCGACCCGGCTGTCGGACATACGACCCGCCCTGCTGTTCCCAGCGGTCGGGTGCCCAGCGGTAGCCGTCGCGCTGCACGATGGTGCGGCCGCGCACCCAGACATGACGGTCGTTGTTCCAGGCCCAGTAACCGGGCGCCCAGATGTAGCCAGGCTGCATCACGGGCACCGTTTCATACATGGGCGCGGGCGGCGCCACCACAATGTTGAAACTGATCTGGGCAAAGGCTGCTGTGCCAGCCGCCAGCGCCACGGACAGCACCAAAGTTCGAACCATGTTGATGTGTTTCATTGCAACTTTCTCCAGGGGTTAAAGAGGGCATCATCGTGCTTTGGGGTGACCTGGTCAGTGCGTCAGCGCACTGACCAGGTCCATACGTCCAAGTAAACTTGAACTTCGTTTCCATTTCCTCAATTCATAGGGTTTCCCTTTGCAATCCCCTGCCACGATCTTGTTGCGTACGCTCAAATGGACAGCCAGTGTGATGCTGGCCCTGGTCATCGCGGCTGTCTTGTTTTTCGCCCTGTTTGGCTGGAACTGGTTGCGCGCGCCGCTTGAAAAGAAAGTGTTCGAGCAAACCGGACGGGTACTGCTGATCAAAGGCGACCTCGATGTGGCCTTGGGCTGGCCCTGGCCGCGCGTGCAAGCCCGGCAGGTCTCTTTTGCCAATCCGGCCTGGGCGGCACAGGCCCACATGCTGACGGCTGATGAGGTGGCGTTTTCCATCCACTTGCCGCAATTGCTGGCGCAACGCCTGAAGATATCCGACCTGCACCTGGTCAAGCCCCTTGTTTTTCTGCAGCGCCACGCCGATGGCCGCAAAACCTGGCTACTGGACCAGAACCAGCAAAACGACAACGCCCGCATCGACATAGACCGTCTCACGCTCGACCAGGGTGTCATTGGTTATGACGACACAGCGGACAAAACCAGCATTCGCGCCGAACTCTCGACCGTCTCTGCGTCCGCGGGCAGCCAAAGCGACTCCGGGGTGAACTTCGTCGCCAAGGGCAAATTCAAAGGCCTGCCCCTTGTCGCCAAGGGCTTGGGAGATTCGGTGCTGGCACTGCTTGATGAAAACACACCCTATGGCCTGACCATTGACACCACTGTGGGCCAAACCCGCATTCAGGCCGAGGGTCACGTCACCAGCCTGATGAAGTTCAGTGCGATTGACATGCAGCTGGCACTCAGCGGCGACAACCTGAACCAGCTATTTATCCTGACCGGCATCGCCCTGCCCGCCACGCGCGACTATGTCGCCCAGGGACATCTGGTGCGCAAGGGCAACACCCTGCGCTACGACGCGTTCTCGGGGCGGGTGGGCACCAGCGATCTGGTCGGGTGGTGGCAGGTCAAGACAGGCGGCAAACGTCCTTTGCTCACCGCTGATCTGGTCTCGAACCAACTCACTCTGGAAGACCTGGGCCCGGTCATTGGCGCACGCCCTGGAAAACTGCAGGCAGCGACCAAAGCCGTTGAGCAGACCGGACCGGCCGGGGCTGTCACACCTCAATCCAAGCGGGTCATGCCAGATTTACCCTTCAAATTTGCAAATTGGGATTCCGTAGATGCCGAGGTCAAGTTCAGCGCCCAATCCATGCGCAAGGCCAGTTACATGCCGCTGGAGGCGCTCAGCACCCATTTGAGCCTGAAAGATTCGGTGCTGACACTGGATCCGCTCCAGTTTGGCGTGGCAGGAGGGCAGATCAATGCCGTGATCATGCTGGACGGCCGTAAAAACCCGATACAGGCGAAGGCCCAGCTGCAACTGAAACGGCTGGCGCTGGCCAAATTGCTGCCAGCCGATCAAAAAGGCAAAGCCAGCAGCAGCCAGATCGGCGGCCAGATCAAGCTGGCCGGCAGCGGCAATTCGGTGGGCAGCATGCTGGCCCATGCCGATGGCACGGTTGGCTTGCTGGTGTCGGGTGGCGAGATCAGCCAGATGACGATGGAAAAAGCCGGCCTGCACCTCTGGGAAATATTCCGGCTGACGCTGACCGGCGACAAACAAATCAAACTGCGCTGTGCGGTGGCCAACTTCGACGTCAAAGCCGGCAACATGCATGCCAACACCTTGCTGCTCGACACCGAAGTGACCACGCTGCTGGGCTCTGGCAACATCGACCTGGCGCAGGAAAAGCTGGACTTGACCCTGAACCAGAAAACCAAAAACACCAGCCCGCTGGCCTTGCGCAGCCCGATCCACATCAGCGGCAATTTCGCCAAGCCCATCATCCGGGTGGACCCAACCCGTATGGCAGCGCGCGCCCTGGGCGCGCTGGCACTGGGTGTCATCAACCCGCTGCTGGCCCTGATCCCGCTGGTTGATGCCGGGCCCGGCCAGGACAGTGATTGTGTGCAATGGTTACAGGGGAAAAAATGATGCTGAGAATTCTCAATCAATTTTTGCTGGTGCTGGTGGCGGGCTTGGGCGCGGCGGGCTGTGCCACCTTGCCCGACACCGATGCCCTGATTGCGCGTCACAGCGCGCAGGAAACCAACTTCGAGACTGCGCGCGGCCCGGTCTCGGCCAAAAGAAATGCCGCCATCCTGGCCGAGTTGCAGCGCAAGTCAGGCAACCTTGACATCCTCGACAGACAAATGGCGCTGGAGCAGGCCATCAGCGACAGCCCTCTGGTGCTGGGCAACAAGGTTGGCCTGCTGCAGGATGGTGCGGCCACTTACGCCGCCATGTTTGGCGCCATCCGCCAGGCCAAAAACCACATCAACCTGGAAACCTACATCATCGAGGACGATGCCACCGGCGAGGAATTTTCTGATTTATTGCTGCAAGCCCAGGCGCGCGGCGTGCAGGTCAACCTGATCTATGACAGCGTGGGCGGCATCAACACCCCCAAAGCATTTTTTGAGCGCCTCACAAAAGCCGGCATTGCGGTGCTGGAATTCAACCCCATCAACCCGCTCACCGCCAAAGGCCCCTGGCAAATCTACAACCGGGATCACCGCAAGCTGCTGATCGTCGATGGCCGCTCGGTGATTCTGGGCGGCATCAACATTAGCAATGTTTATACCTCGGGGTCGGCGGTGCTGCAACGGCTCATCAAGCCCCCTGCCGAAGGGGTGGCGTGGCGCGACACCGACCTGCAAATCGAGGGTCCGGTGGTGGCGGAATTCCAGAAACTTTTTTTGCAAACCTGGGAAAAACAAAAAGGCCCGGCGCTGGCCGCCAAAAATTACTTTCCAAAGCTCACAGCGCAGGGCAAGGACATCGTGCGCGCCATTGGCAGCACCCCCGACGACCCCTACAGCCTGATCTACCTGACGCTGATCTCGGCCATCGGCAATGCCGAAAAGTTTGCCCACCTCACCAACGCCTACTTTGTGCCCGACCCGCAACTGCTGAAAGCGCTCACCGATGCGGCCGCGCGCGGGGTGCAGGTGCAACTGATTTTGCCCAGCCATTCCGACTCCGAGCTGGTCTTTCACGCCGGCCGTGCCCATTACGCCGAATTACTGGCGGGCGGCGTGCAGATTTATGAGCGTCAGGGCGCCCTGCTGCACGCCAAAACCGCGGTGATCGATGGCGTCTGGTCCACCGTGGGCTCGACCAACCTGGACTGGCGCAGCTTTCTGGACAACGACGAGGTCAACGCCGTGATTCTGGGGCGCGAATTTGCCGCCCAGATGCAGGCCATGCACCAGCAGGACCTGGACGCCTCCCAGCGCATCACGCCGCAGGCCTGGGCCAATCGGCCCTTGAAATTCAAGCTCAAGGAATGGCTGGCGCAGCACTGGGGGCGCTTGCTGTAGCAGCCAAGTCAGGCTTGCGCAAAAGCCAAATAGTCCATCAGACGCTTGTCCTCCGTCACCTGGTCGTGGGGAATGAGCAGGTAGCGCCAGGGCTGGGTGCCATTTGTGCGCGCGTGGTCTGACGCATGTTGGCACCACAGCGCACCGGCCCGGGCTTTGGCCTTGACATCGTCCGCGCCCAATTCATTGCGCGCCTTGGTTTCCACCATCAACTTGTGGTGAGCGGTTGCCACCACAAAGTCTGGCACGTACTCGGATTGCTCCGCGCCCAGCTTGTACACCATGTGAAACTGCCCTTTGGCGGGCTTGAACCATTTGTCGGCATCGCGCTCCAGAATCACAGCAAAACGGCGCTCGGTGTCGGAATCAAACTTTTGCAGCGGGTACAGGCAGCGCGAGAAATGACCGAACACCATTTGCTTGATGCGGCCAGGCTCATCCACCGTTTGGCGGAAGTCACGCACCGGCTCAGCCAGACTCACGCTGTAGGTGGACTCCTTCAGCGCCGTATAACCACGCCGTACCACCACCGCATAACCAGTAGCCGACTCGTAAAAGTGGCTCATCATTTGCGCATGGATGTTGTTGGCGATCAGTTGCCGGTCCAGGTCCAGCACATTGCGCACCTCGCTTTCCTCACTCAGGTAGCTTTGCAGGTGCGCCACCATTTGCCCAGACAGGTCGTACAGCAGGCTGGCATGGGCGGTGTAGTCAATGTCGTCAAATTCGCTGAGCGCATGAACAATGTAGTCTTCCAGCCGCTGCATCGGTTTGCCGCTTTGTGCCGACAACGTGAACTGCACATGCGTGCGCAAAGCTTGCCCCACCAATGAGCGGTCTTTGGGCTGCAAGTGCAGGCCTGCCACGTCCAGCGTGAAAGGCCTGAAGCCGCTCGTCACCACCCCTTGGGGCACCACGGCAATGCGCGGTATATCAATGGTCTGCTTCACCGCTTCTTCCACCGTGCGGCGCACCACCTCGGCCACATCCAGCTCTGGCGGCGCATCTTCGCCTACCAACACGCTGGGCTGCACGGGCGGCAGTTTTTCTTTCACCGCTTCGGTCAAACGGGCCTGCAGCGCCGGGCTCAGCAAAGCCTGGCGGCTGGGCGCATCGCCTGGCCGAAGCTCGTACTCGGCCAGCACCTGCATCACCACCGCCGCAGTTTGTCGCTCATGCGACGTGCTGAACACAGGCGTGGTCGAACCAGTGACCGCAGTCTGGGTGGTCACATCAGCAAGTTCAGACGCGTTCTCCTGCTGATTCAGCCCCAAGGCTTGCGCCAAATTGGAAGCCACCGTCAGGCTCTGCAGTCCGTCACCCGCCGCATCGGGCGCTTCCAGAATCAGGGTCTTGAGCTTGATTGGTGAATCGGCCCGGTTGGCGTCGTCGATGATGTCCTGAAACCGGTCATGCGCAATGATGTTGAGCCGGTCCACCGCATCCACCCCGGTGCGCTTGCCGTAGGGCAGGCGCAGGCCGCGGCCAATGGACTGCTCCACCAGCGTGCGCGCATTGGCGGCGCGCAGCGGCACGATGGTGTAGAGGTTGGTCACGTCCCAGCCCTCCTTGAGCATGTTGACGTGAATCACGATCTCGGTCGGCTCGTCCACACTTTCCACGGCCAGCAAGCGGCGGATCATTTCTTCCTCCTCCGCGCCGGTTCTGCTGCTGTCCACCTGAATCACCTTGTGCGCATAGCGGCCAGCAAAAAAGGCATCCGACTGCACCAGCGCCAGCAAGGCACCCGCATGCGTGGTGTCGCGCGCAATCACCAGCATGAAGGGCTTGACCTCCTTCACGCCATTGCTGCGGGCGTAGGTTTTCAGCTCCACCTTGGTCGCCTCGTGCAGGCGCACGCCGTCTTGCAACTTGACGCGTTCCACCTCTTCCGGTGGCATGTTGCGGGCGTCAAAGTTGCGCTGCGTCACCACGGCGGGCTCCTTGACAAAACCGTCTTCCATGGCGCGCGCCAGCGGGTAGTCCATCACCACGTTTTTGAACGGCACCGGCCCTTTGCTGGACTCTACAAAAGGCGTGGCGGTAAGCTCCAGCCCCATCAAGGGCCGCAGCTCATTGATGGCCCGCACCCCGGCGCTGGCGCGGTAGCGGTGCGACTCGTCCATCAGCAACACCAGGTCCGGCAACGCCGCCAGATAGTCAAAATAACTCTGCCCGATGTACTCGCTCAGCCGCTTGATGCGCGGCGCCCTGCCCCCGCGCACCTCCGAGCTGATCTTGGCAATGTTGAAGATGTTAATGGTCACCGGCGACAGCAAGTCATGCAGCGCCTGGGCCCGCTCCTCATAGTTGTCGCCGGTGATGATCTCGGGCGGGTAGGCGGCAAAATCGGCGATGCCCTTGAACACGTACTTGGGCGTGTTGGGCGTGAAGTCGGCAATCAGCTTGTCGTAAATCGTCAGGTTGGGCGCCAGCACAAAAAAGTGCTTGATGCCATGCGCCGCATACAAGTAGCTGATGAACGCGCCCATCAGCCGCGTCTTGCCGACACCGGTGGCCAGCGCAAAACACAGCGACGGAAAATCGCGCTCGAAGTCCTGCAGCGTCGGGAACTGGCTTTTGAGCGTGGCCAATATGGCCGCCACGTCCGCCGCATCCCGGTCGTGCTGCAGCATGGCCGGGGCTGCCTCGATGGCGCTGGCCAGCTTGGCCAGCGACTCGGTCTGTGGCGGGCGCAGGCTCAGGCGCCCGGCAATGGCAGTGACTTCGCGTTGGCTCATGCTTCTCCCTTTTTGTTCTTGCGCACGACGATATCCGAGACAGCGTCTCGGAAATGAACAGCGCTAAATTCTCGATGACTCATGAAATAGTTTTGTCCTGTGGTCGAACACGGACGATCTGGCCTGAGCGCACCACGATCAAGTCTGTGCCAGTCTGCTCCGCCACCTGGCGTGCCCGAACTGCAGCCCGTCGCAAAGCGTTTAGCGACCCAGTCACAAAATTGGGCAATATGTCGACTGCGTCCAATTTCCGACTCGATGCGTCGGAAACTGGACCACTCAATCGATTAGCAACAACGGCCTTGACCTTCATACCGCATCCCCACCAAACAAATCATTCTGCGCCGGGGCCTCTGGCTTCTTCTGCTGCGCCATCGGCAGGTTGGCCACGTTCAGGCTGTAGTCGTCATGACCCCATTCGCAACGGTCTTTGACCATCTTGGGGATTTTCTTGAGGGTCAGGTTGGGCCAGCGCTGGGCCGCCTGCGCCGCCGTCACGCCCCGGTAGGCGCCACAACACACCAGCAGGCTGCGCGGGGCGTTCGGGTCCAGCCCGACCTCGTAGCTCAAGGCTTCGAGTTGCCCCGGCCCCAGCGTTTGGGTGGTGACATAGATAAAGTCGCTCTCGCTGCTGCGCCCCTGCTGCCACCACACAGTCTCTGACGGCGCATAGGCAAAGCCTTCGAGCTTGCACATCGCCGCCGACAACATGCCGGCGTCGTACTCGGGGTTGATGACCAGATTGCCCCAGCGGTCGGTGGACAGCAGCGTGGGCGCCAGCTCGTAATACCGAAAGCCGCCGCCGCCCTGCCAGCCGGTGGCCTGGGTCACACCGCCGGGGTCTTGCCCGTCGATGACTTTCTGCAGGCGCGGCACGATGTGCGTGTGGCAATGCTCGCCCAGCTCCACCATGATCCAGCGGCGGGCCATTTTGTGGGCAACGGCGCCGGTGGTGCCGGAACCACCAAACGAATCTAAAACAAGATCACCTGGATTGGTGGCGATAGAAATGACCCGTTCAAGCAATGCCTCCGGCTTCGGGTTATCAAAGACGGACACATCTTGGAGGAGTTGTAGCAAACTTTTTTTGGCCTCGTCGTTAGTACTTACCTCAGACGCGGGCCAGATGGTTTCAGGAGTTAAGCCTTTATCCTCGTTATCTTTCAAGAATTTCTTTGCTCTCGGCGCGTTGTCTCCATTGGCGCCAAACCAGATATTTTTGGCTGCAACTTCCTGCTCCATGCGACCTTTCGTGTAGAGCCAGCAGCGCCCCTTGGGCGGTTCAATTTCTCGGCCAGATGGCAGTCTCAACGTGTAAAACTGACTCGCAGTAGCATGACCAGCCTGCGCGTTTACCGACACAGATTGCCAAGGTCCTCGTGAGTCGTTGTCTGGGTTTTTGTAGCGTGCGAGCACCTCCGACGTTAGTCCCAGCGGATTACGTACGCTTTCGAAACTTGTCTTGATTTTTCCGTATACCAGCAAATGATCATGGTTGAATGAAAAAGCCCGTCGATTCTCACGCGAAGTCCGCTTCTCCCAAATCATATTGGCAACAAAATTCCGACGCCCAAACACCTCGTCGCACATCACCTTGAGATAGTGCGCCTCGTTGTCGTCAATCGTTATCCACAGCGAACCATCGTCAGCCAGCAAACGGCGAATAATCTCCAGCCGATCCCGCATCAGCCCCAGCCAGATCGAATGCTCCAGTCCGTCGTCGTAGTGCTCAAAAGCGCTGCCGGTGTTGTACGGCGGGTCAATGAACACACACTTCACCTTGCCCGCAAACTCCGCCTCCAGCGCTTTCAGCGCCAGCAGGTTGTCGCCCTTGATGAGCCGGTTGTCAAAAATATCTTTGTCCGTCACCCGCTGCTTCGCGTGATAACTGCGCTTCGGGTCTTCCAGCAAAATGCGCGGCTCCAGTCGCGGTCGTTGGTCCTTGCCGATCCAGGTGAGTTCTAGTTTTTGTTGCTTTGTCATACGGGCTATCAGATCACTCTTCTATGCGCTGGGGACTAGGCTGGAGCACCCTTGTGGACCACGCACAATGCGCGATCCACAAACGTTTTCAGCTCAGGTGCCGAGATGGAGGCAGCATCTGCATCCGGGATGGTGTCATGATGAAATTGACCAACATAGTCATTAATTTCATTCAACTCGTCCACCAAATTCGCCGCATGGCACAAAGGGCTTGGAGTCATAGAGTCACGGATATGAACGACCACTTGACCGAACATCAAACCCTTGGGAACAAGTCCTGGGAATCGCCGGTGCAGATAGCCTTCAAGCATTGGGCGCACTGCTTTGGCCACCATGGCGGGATCACCGCCATTTCCAATAGAAAAATTGTTGAGCAACCTGTGGTGTCTCGCATAGTCCGATTCACACTCCTGGTCTATGTCCAACGAAGCAAAGTCGGTGTAGTTTTGAGGAGCGGCGGTGAGCTGAAACATTGCTATCGGCGCTGTGCTGTCGTCTTTCTTTAGCGCATCGCGAAGATCACGAAGGAAGTACGGATCATGTGCCAGCACGATAAGTTGCTCAGCCTTGGCGTAAATTTTCCGAAGTACCGTACGAGTGTGATGCCTGCGATTCAAATCGAGGCTGCACATGGGGTCGTCAACGACTACGACACGACTCGCCAGCTTTGGATCTACCAGCGTGCTGGCAACAAAGAACGCAAATGCCAGAGTCCGCTTATCCCCCTCACTAAGAGCTGTGGCAAACGACGGCGAACCGCCTTCCAACGCAACGTCCTTGCCCCGTAACAACAATCCGTAATCGCTACGTGGAGCATTGCCCCTAAAGTTGGCACTCATCCCCTTGATGCTGAATGAAGCGCCAAAGTTCTTCAAGAGAGTATTGATTGACGTTTGATACCTGCCCAGTGTCGAGGTCATAAGGCTGTCGAGGTTTTCACGGGCAGCCTTTTTTGTCTTGTCAGCGCTGTTTACGCCTGTTCGTGCGGTTGCGAGCTGTACGAGAAGTGTGACGACTTGAGGGTCATACCTGCGTTTGATGGCCTGAAGCCTGAGAACCTGCTGCTGCAACTGCACAGCATTCTCACCGTCAAGTTGTATCTTGTACGTGGAAATCAGGCCTTCGGCCATCTGTATAGCGGCATTCGCCTCACGAATCGGAGTCAAGACTTGCTCCCATAACCCTACAGCCTTCGTCTTGTCCTCTGCACTTCCCAATGCTTCAAGCGGTTCGCTCTGCTTTTTGCGAGTCAACTCCAGCAAGAACTCCCGGAGGGCCTTCAGGGATGCATTGGCTGTTTCAAAATCAAAAATAATATTTTTAGTCTGTACGTGTTCCGCCCACGCGGCCGCTTGTGCAGCAGCTATACCGACGCTCTTCCCTATGCCTTCAATGACGCTGTCTGCCATGCCAGCAGCAACCTTTTCTTGCAGTCCGGCAACCGTACTCTTCAGGGCGGCATATGCTGCGTTGAAGTGAGCTTGATACGCACTCACGAGTTGATTACTGGAAACGTCCTGATCACAAAAAGGGCACGAAAAACCGTCACCGAAATGGAGGCCTTGACTCAACCAACCCTCCGCGCCTTTGCCGCCTAGTTTTGCAACGTGCTGCTTTACGATTTGTTCGGCGTCCGCATGTACATCCTTCAGAGAAAGAGCGAGTCCCGCAAACATGTCGTCCAGGTCAAATGAAGGCTCCGTAGCTGCCTTGGGGATCTGCTTCACTTGGATCGCCGCAACATTGCTGGCTGCGAGGATGCGCTTATTCAGCTCAGCGACTTTAGTGTCGATATCGAATTCATCTGGAAGTTGCTCAAACTGCTGAAGCAACATGCCTGGGTGGTGTCCAGACAACTGGCTTATTAGACTTGTGACTAGATCGGAAGCTGCCTTCGATGCTGTCGTTGCTGCGTCAACTGCCGTCCGAGCGGCAACTGCCGCTTCGCCGAGAGCAAACTCAAGCAGGTTCTTTCGATGATCTGTGCTCACCGCACCACCGGAATGAACGTTGCGCCCAATGAACTCTGCGTCAAAAACCAGGATTTCCGGTCGCTTTTCAGACCAAACTCCATTCACAAAGTTGACTTTGTGCCCGCTTCCAAACTGGAGCACGACTTTTGGCGGTAACGTCCCATCGATCGTTTTGTATGCGGAAATCAAAGCAGCGTTTCCTGTTGATACAGAGCGAATGGTCGTGGCCAGCGTCGATTTTCCTCGCCCGTTGTCCGCGTAGATCAGTGTTGCCCTGTGACAGGTATGAGGCTTCCCATTCGCCTGATGCAATAGACCTATCCCCTGAATATCAGAAATTCGTTCGAGCATTTTGACTCCTTTAATCCGGGTTGAAGTCGAGCGCAGGCAATTCCAGCCCCTCAATTTCTTGCAACGACTTCCCCGCAATCCCCTGCAAATCCCCATACATGCCCACCGTCGCGCCCATCACGCGCTCAATCTGCTCCTGGCGCTTGGCCCATTGTTTCATGATGACTTTGCGCTCCTTGTCCAGGTCGTCCTGCATGTTGGAAAAGGCTTCCACAATCGCCTCCACGCGGTGCCGGAAGCGCGGGCCGGTGAGGTACTGGTAAACCATCTCGGTCTTGGTTTGTTGGCCTTCGCTCAAGGCGCGGGTCTGGCTGATTTGCAGCAGCGCCTGGCGCAGCATGATGGCCACGGGGATGGCCACGCGTGGCGACGCGATCCACACGCCGTCCACCAAGTCAAAACTTTCCACGCCCTTGGGCAGTGCCTGGCTGACCAGCACGCAGACCTCGGCTTTGGCACTGCGCTGGTCTTCACGCAGCTTGGACAGCCAACCGTCGCTCCAGTTGCGGGTGCGTTTGGATTCCCACAAAATACTGCCGCAGGGCGTGCCGCTCTGGCTGTTGACGCGGTGCAGGGCATCGCCGCCAAACTCGCCTTTAGGCACCGGCTCGATCAGGTCAAACGGAAACTTGGCTCGCAACAGGTTTTCCAGTTCCAGCTCTTGCACTTCGCCCTGCAGTTGCTGTGAACCTTGCTCGGCTTTTTGCTTGAGTTCTTCAATCTTTTGCTGCATGGATGCGATGGTCTGATCTTTTTCGGCAACTCGCAGCTTCATGCTGTCTTCGGCTTCACGTTTGGCCAGGCTGCGCACTTCGCCCAGGCCGTCTTGCACGCGTTTTTCAATGGTCAGGTCCAGCTCGCGTTTGGCGTCGTCCAGCTCGCGCTGCTTTTTGATCAACTCAGCCTGCGCTTTTTGGGCTTCAGCCAGTTTGATGTCGCGCTCCTTGAGCACATCTTGCAGCTCTGCCAGTTCGCGGGCTTTGGCGTCCAGCTCGTTGGCCGATGCGGCCTTGGCTTTTTTGGCTTCTTCCGCAGCGACGCGGGTGCGTTCAAGTTTGAGCTGACTGGCAACCTGGTCGGCCACCTGTTCGTCCAGATCACGTTTGGCATCCGTCAGCGCCTTTTCCTTTTCGCGCATGGCACTTTCGCGCTCGGCCATGTCGCGGTCTTTTTGCGCCAGTTGCACCTCGAACTGCTGGCGGGTCGCGGCAATCAGCGGCGCAGCCAGCGACTCGGTGAGCTTGATTTCTGTCCTGCAGTTGGGGCAGATGATGGTGGGTTCGGTCATTTGGCAATCTTTTTCATGGGCCAGGGTTTGCCAGTTGTTGCATTGCGTTCAAGCCAATCAGCGAACGCATCTGCGTGATGGCAATGGCGTTGAGTTGCACCAGCCGGTCTTTTGAAACCAATCCCTGGTGAATGAATACCGCGTTAATGCTTTCCAAGTTTGACAGTACCACCAGTTGTTCAAGGGTGGCGGCATCGCGCATGTTGCCGCTCTGATCCGGGTTGTCTTGCCGCCACTGAGCAGCTGTAAAACCAAACAGGGCAACGTTGAGCAAATCTGCTTCACTGGCGTAGATGATGCTTGTCTGTGTTGGTGTCAAGCGCGGCGGGACAAGTCGCTCTTTGATGGCATCGGTATGGATTTTGTAATTGACCTTGGACAAAGTGCGCTGAAAGTTCCATTCCAGAGATGTTGCACGGGATTCTTCATCCTTGAGGCGCTGGAATTCCTTGATAAGGTACAGCTTGAACTCCGGACTCAGCCAGGAGCCGAATTCAAAGGCAATGTCTCTGTGCGCATAAGTACCGCCACCGCGCCCTGACTTGGCGTAAATACCGATCGCGGCTGTGGCTTCGATCCATTTTTTGGGCGACAAAGTAAAGCTATTCAGGCCTGCCAGGTTTCTAAACCTGTCGAATTCGATAGGTTTAAAGTTGACGTTGTAAAGCTGTTCCCAGATGCCAAGAAACTCAATCGTGTTACGGTTTCTTAGCCAGTTGTAAAGGATGATCTCGTCGCCAAAATGCTTCACCATGTCGGTCAAAGAAATGTAGTCTTGTTCGTGGCGGGTCGCGATGGTGATATCGGCGCCTTTGACGTTGATGATGC
>NZ_JAMPXE010000194.1 GCF_023701345.1 Rhodoferax sp.
AGGCGTGTAAATGGCCTTGTGTTTGCCGCGCAAACGGAGAGCAACTTCGCTGGCTACTCGTCCGAGGACCTTGTCGGTCGCGTCAATCACAAACCACTCGTGCACGACCTCAGCGGGTTTTGCGCTGAAAGTTGACATGAGATTTCTCTTTATAAAAGAAGGGTTTGGCGGGCTCTTTTCTACGGTCGGCGTTCCTCTGATGGGAATCTCTTAGGTAGGGATTCAATCGGCACACGGCCCAATCACATAAGACCTGGACGATGCTGAGACACTTCGCCGCGGAGCCACAAAAGCGCTGCGAAGCCCAGCATTATACAAACATACCGGGCACAGCGGTTAACATCCCCACATGTTCAGTTATCGTCACGCCTTTCATGCCGGCAACCATGCCGACGTTCTCAAGCACACCACGCTGCTGGCCATATTGCGCCACATGGCACTCAAAGACACGGCCTTTACCGTGTTTGACACCCATGCCGGGGCCGGTTTGTACCGCCTCGATGGCGACTACGCCAGCACCAGCGGCGAAGCCGGTGAGGGCTATTTGCGCCTGATTGAGAAACTCGCCAGCATCACGCCGACGCCCGCGTTGCAGGACTACCTCGACATGGTGGCCAGTTTCAACACGCCAGGCAGCCACAAGGTGTATCCCGGTTCACCCTTCATCATCCAGCGCCTGCTGCGCGAGCGCGACAAACTCAAGCTGTTTGAAATCCACCCCACCGACACCAAAACCTTGTCCTCCAACATTGCCCAGCTTGACGTAGGCCGACAGGTGGCCGTGCTGCGCGAGGACGGCTTTGAGGGCATCAAGAAATTCCTGCCGCCGCCGTCGCGCCGTGCCTTGGTGCTGTGCGATCCCAGTTATGAAATCAAGAACGACTACAACCGCGTGGTCGACATGGTGGCCGATGCGCTGGTGCGGTTCCCCACCGGCACCTATGCCATCTGGTACCCGATCATCCCGCGCCCGGAAGCGCACCAATTGCCACGCAAGCTCAAGACCCTGGCCAACAAAGCGGGGAAGCCCTGGCTCAACGCCACACTCACGGTCAAGTCCAGCAAGCTGCTCACCAACGACGCGGGTGACGTCATCCGCCCGGGCCTGCCTGCCAGCGGCATGTTTGTCATCAACCCGCCGCACACCCTCAAAAGCGCCTTAAAGGACAGCTTGAAGCAGGTGGCGCTGGTGCTGGCGCAAGACCAGAACAATGCGTTTGAGGTGGAGTCGGGCGCTTAAGCGCCTGACACCTTGACCCCGGAGGCAGCCGAAAGTGCCTCCGATGGGTCATCCACCCCTACCGGTTCAACACCGCGTTTAACGCCACCCCGGTATGCGTGGCCAAGGCCACCACCGCTTCGGGCGAGCCCGCAGCCACGACGCGGCCACCAGCATTGCCGCCCTCCGGCCCCAAATCAATGGCCCAGTCCGCCTCGGAAATCACGTCAAGATCGTGCTCGATTACCACCACGCTGTGACCGCCATCGACCAGACGGTGCAGCACATTGATGAGTTTTTCCACATCGGCCATGTGCAGCCCCACCGTGGGTTCATCCAGCACGTACAGCGTGTGCGGTGCCTTCTGGCCCCGGCGGGTGATGTCGTCACGCACCTTGCTCAACTCGGTCACCAGCTTGATGCGCTGCGCCTCGCCACCACTCAAGGTGGGTGACGGCTGGCCCAGGGTCAGGTAACCCAGGCCCACGTCTTTCAGCAGCTGCAGCGGATGGGAAATGACCGGCATGGCGGCAAAAAAGTCCACGGCTTCATCGACTTCCATCTGCAGCACATCGCCAATATTCTTGCCGCGCCAGGTCACCGCCTGGGTCTCGGGGTTGAAGCGCGCACCCTTGCAGGTTTCGCACAGCACCTTCACGTCCGGCAGGAAACTCATGGCGATGGTGCGAATGCCCTGCCCTTCACAGCCCGGGCATCGGCCTTCGCCGGTGTTGAAGCTGAAACGGTTGGCCGCGTAGCCCCGCGCCTTGGCTTCCAGCGTGTCGGCAAACAGCTTGCGAATGGTGTCCCAGAAGCCGATGTAGGTGGCGGGACATGAACGCGGCGTCTTGCCGATCGGGGTTTGATCGACTTCCAGCACGCGGTCCACCGTCTCGAAGCCGGTGACATCGTCACAACCGACCCAGGCAATGGTTTCGCCCGCTGCCATCGCATCGCGACCGGCCTTGGTACTGCGCTTTTGCACGGCAGCATGCACGTTGACCAGCAACACGTCACGCGCCAGGGTGGACTTGCCCGAGCCACTGACACCGGTGATGGCGACCAGGCGGCTCAAGGGAATGCTGGCTGTGACGTTTTGCAAGTTGTGCATGGTGGCACCCGTCACAGTGATCCAGCGCTGTTCCTCGAGGTTCGTCACCATCCTTCGCGGTTTCAGCGGGTGTTTCATCGCGTGCAGCAAATAGCGACCGGTCTGTGAATCGGCTGCGCCCTGAATGTCCGCCACCGCGCCTTCAGCCACGAGCCGCCCTCCGCGTTTGCCGGCGCTGGGACCAATATCGATGATGTGGTCGGCATGGCGAATGGTGTCCACGTCGTGCTCCACCACCACCAGCGTGTTGCCCTGGTCGCTCAGGGTCTGCAAGGCACCCAGCAGGATCTGGTTGTCACGCGCATGCAGGCCAATGGTGGGCTCATCCAGCACGTAACACACGCCCTGCAAATTGCTGCCCAATTGCGCTGCCAGCCGGATGCGCTGGGCCTCGCCGCCACTCAAGGTGGGAGCGCCCCGGTCCAGCGTCAGGTAGCCCAGGCCCACTTGCTCCAGAAATTCCAGCCGACCCTTGATCTCGGGAATCAGATCGCGCGCGATGTCACTCTCTCGCCCGCTCATGCGGCCCAGAGTCTGCATCGTTTCCACCCAGCCGCGCAGGTCGCTCACGCTCAGGCGTGCCAGCTCGGTAATGGCGATGCCGTCAAATACTGCATTCGACTGATCCGATGCCCCACGAACCCCCATCTCAGGCTGGGGCAAATTCGCGCCAAATCTCACTGCCCGAGCCGTCGCGTTGAGTCGGGTACCCTGGCAAGTGTGACAGGCGGCATCGACCAGATCTTCCACGTCGGGTTCGGAAAAAGTCTGCTCACGGCCCTTGTTGTTGTCATCGCGCACCGAATCATCGAACACCTTGCGCTGTTCGCGCGTGAGCTTGACACCAGTGCCCACGCAGTCCGGACACCAGCCGTGTTTGCTGTTGTAACTGAACAGCCGCGGGTCAAGCTCGGCATAACTGGTGCTGCAGACCGGGCAGGCGCGCAGGGTGGAGAACGCGCTCAAGCGTCCGATGCCCGCCGTGGGCGTGCCCGCCTGCATGGCTTCGCCCAAGCCCGCCAGATCGCTCAACACATGCACCACGCCCTTGCCGTGCTGCAAAGCCTTGGCCAGCGCCTCACGCAACAGCGCTTCCTGTTCCGGCAACACATCGAGGCTGAACACCGGCAACTCAATGGTGTGCTCCTTGAAGCGGTCCAGACGCGGGAAGTTGGTGGTCGGCAAAAAGTTGCCGTCGACGCGCAGATGAGTAAAGCCGCGCGGGCGCGCCCAATCGGCCAGCTCGGTGTAAACGCCCTTGCGGTTCATCACCAGCGGCGCCAGCAGGCCGATGTGCTGGCCGCGGAAATCCTTCATCAACTGCGCCGCGATCTTCTCGGGCGTTTGCGGCGCTACTGGCGTGCCGTCATGGATGCAGTGCTGGGTGCCGAGCTTGACGAACAACAGCCGCAAAAAATGCCAGACCTCGGTGGTGGTGCCTACGGTCGACTTGCGCCCGCCGCGACTCAGGCGCTGCTCAATCGCCACCGTGGGCGGGATGCCGTACACCGCGTCGACCTCGGGCCGGCCCGCCGGCTGCACGATGGACCGGGCATAGGCGTTGAGCGACTCCAGGTAACGGCGCTGGCCTTCGTTGAACAAAATGTCAAAGGCCAGCGTCGACTTGCCCGAGCCGGATACGCCGGTGACCACGGTGAACTTGCCGCGTGGGATGTTGACGCTCAGGGACTTGAGGTTGTGCTCGCGCGCATTGATGATCTGGATGCTGTCCTGCCCGGTCATCTGCTGACCATCGCCGACCCTTGAACCCGCCGGGGCTGGGCTTGCGCCGGGTGACGATGTCGAGGCAGCGAAGCTGACATCTGAGGAGCCCG
>NZ_JAMPXE010000060.1 GCF_023701345.1 Rhodoferax sp.
ATCGTTGTTTTTCACTTTCAACTTTTTAACGAGGTCACCATGCCCCTTGCTTTTGATGATTTGCCTGTTCTGGCTCGCGCTGCAGTGCCGGTTACGTCTGCCAGCTTTGCGCCTGAACTGGTGCTGTGGGAGGAAGCCCTGCCGGGTGGCTGTCACTGGTCGGGCCTGCTGCGCCGTGGTACCACGCTACGCCTGACCGACCTGAATGGCAAGGCCAATGTGTCCGCGCTGTTTTTCAACCAGGAAGAAAAGACCGAGCGCTACAACATGCCCGACACGCTCAAGGCCCAGCACACAGCCTTTTTGACGCAGGGCCATGTGTGTTATTCGGACATGGGGCGGGTGTTGTGTTCCATCTCAGAAGACAGCTGTGGCTGGCACGACACCTTCTCGGGCGTGCTGGATGCGGCTGGTGTGGAAAAAAAGTATGGCCAGGCGCGTTACCAGGAACACCGCAACGGCATGTTCCGCAGTGGCCAGGATGGGCTGGTGGTGGAGCTCAACAAATGGGGTCTGGGCCGCCGCGACCTCAATGCCAATGTCAACTTTTTCAGCAAGGTCAGCGCCGATGCTGATGGCAAGCTGCAGTTCGACATGGCGCACCGGCAAGCCGGCCAGCATGTGGACCTGCGCTTCGAGATGAATGTGCTGGTGATGCTGTCAGCGACGCCGCACCCGCTGGACCCCGCCGCAGACTACGCCCCTGGGCCGGTGCAACTGACCGCCTGGCGCTCGGGCACGGCGGGTGCCACCGACCCCTGCCGCCTGCTGTGCCCGGAAAACGGCCGTGGCTTCATCAACACCGAGCGCTGGTTTCTGTGAGCCCATGCGCTTCCAAACGCCTATCTGTCTGAACCATCAAGTCAAGGAAACCACCATGTCCGCCACCCTTCAACTCAGCGATCTTGACCCGGCGCATGCCGTTGTGGATGCCATCGTTCCCGCCGGCGAACCCTGGCTGCAAAAACTTGCCAAAGGCCAGATTTTTCGCATTGTCGACCTCGAAGGCAACCAGGCCGTGGACACATTGTTCTTCAACGCCGACGACGCCGAAGAACATTACAGCCTCACGCACACCATCCAGGCCCAGGGCGCTTTGTACCTGAGCCTGGGCAGCGTGCTGATGTCCAGCGAAGGCCGGCCCATGCTGACCATCGTGGCCGACACCTGTGGCCGCCACGACACGCTGGGCGGCGCCTGTTCCTGCGAAAGCAACACGGTGCGCTACGCCCTGGAAAAGCGCGCCATGCACAGTTGCCGTGACAGTTTCATGGCCGCCATCGCCAACAGCCCCTACGGCCTGCACAAGCGCGACATCGCCTCCAACATCAACTTCTTCATGAACGTGCCGGTCACGCCAGACGGCGGGCTGACGTTTGAGGACGGCGTGTCGGCGCCCGGCAAATATGTCGAGATGCGCGCCGAGATGGATGTGGTGGTGCTGATCTCCAACTGTCCGCAACTCAACAACCCGTGCAACGCCTACAACCCGACACCGGTGCGCTGCCTGGTGTGGGACCCGGCCTGACACCCAAGCTTGCAGGCCGGACGACCGGCCCTGTGTTCATGCCCGGCTGGACGACCCGCCCCTTGATCTGATCTGACCATGTTCAAAAAAGTACTTGTAGCCAATCGCGGCGCCATCGCCTGCCGCATCATCCGCACGCTGCGCCAGATGGGTGTGGGCGCGGTGGCCATTTATTCGGAGGCCGACGCCGAGTCCGCCCATGTCGCCATGGCCGACGAGGCCGTCTGTGTCGGCACGGCGGCGGTGGCGGGCAGCTACCTGGCGATGCACCGCATCATCGAGGCCGCGCTGGCCACGGGTGCGCAGGCCATCCATCCCGGCTACGGTTTCTTGTCGGAAAACGCGCAGTTTGTCGAGTTGTGCGAGGCGGCCGGGTTGGCTTTCATCGGCCCCACGCCGCAGCAAATGCGCACCTTCGGACTCAAGCACACGGCCCGTGCGCTGGCCCTTGATGCCGGTGTGCCCTTGCTGCCCGGCACCGGCCTGCTGGCTGACCTGGACACGGCGCTGGCGCAGGCCGACCTCATTGGCTACCCGGTGATGCTCAAGAGCAGCGCCGGTGGTGGTGGCATTGGCATGCAAATGTGCCCCGATGCCGAGACCTTGCGCAGCGCCTTTGAGTCCGTGAAACGTCTGGCCCAGTCCAATTTTTCGGATGCCGGGGTTTTTCTGGAACGCTTCATCAGCGATGCGCGCCACATCGAGGTGCAGATTTTTGGCGATGGTGCCGGCCAGGTGCTGGCGCTCGGCGAGCGCGACTGTTCGCTGCAGCGGCGCAACCAGAAGGTGGTGGAAGAAACACCGGCGCCCAATTTGCGCGCCGAGGTGCGCCAGGCGCTGCTGGACACGGCGCGCAAACTGGCCAGCAAAGCCTGTTACCGCTCGGCCGGCACGGTGGAATTTGTGCTGGATGCCACCACCCAGGAATTTTTCTTCCTCGAAGTCAACGCCCGCCTGCAGGTGGAGCATGGTGTCACCGAGGCGGTGACCGGCATCGATCTGGTGGACTGGATGGTGCGCCTGGCCGCCGGTGACATGCCAGCCCTCCACACGCTGCAGGTGGTGGCGCGCGGCCATGCGGTGCAGGCCCGCCTGTACGCCGAGGACCCGGCGAAGAATTTTCAGCCCGCCACCGGCTTGTTGACCGAGGTGAATTTTCCGGGCGACATCCGGGTCGACACCTGGATCGCACGTGGCAGCGAGGTCAGCGCCCATTACGACCCGATGCTGGCCAAGCTGATCGCGCATGGCGACGACCGCGCGCAGGCGCTGGCCAAACTGGCCCGGGCGCTGGATGAGACGCGCATCGCCGGGCTGGAGTCCAACCTCGACTACCTGCGCGCCGTGATGCATTTCGCGCCGTTCACGGCAGGCCGCCACACCACGCGCAGCCTGGCCACGTTCAGCGCGCCCAGCCATGCCATCGACGTGCTGAGCCCCGGCGTGCAAAGCTCGGTGCAGGACTGGCCTGGCCGCCTGGGTTACTGGGATGTGGGTGTGCCGCCGTCGGGCCCGATGGACGCGCTGGCGCTGCGTTTGGCGAATCGCCTGGTGGGCAACCCGGAAGGCGCGGCGGCGCTGGAAATCACCGTGGCCGGTCCGGGCTTGCGCTGTCGCAGCGCCATGCAGGTTGCAGTGACCGGGGCACCCATCGAGTTGACGCTGGACGGTGCACCCCTGCCCATGAACACGCTCCTGACGCTGGAGGCGGGGCAAACCCTGCGTCTGGGTCGCGTCATTGGCGCGGGCTGCCGCGCCTACCTGGCCGTGGCGGGCGGCATTGACGTGCCCGATTATTTGGGCAGCAAATCCACCTTCACGCTGGGCCAATTTGGCGGCCATGGCGGTCGGGTGCTGCGCGCCGGTGATGTGCTGCATGTCGGTCAGCTCGCCAGCCTGTCCGCCATGGAGTCCGTGACCGCCGCGGCCCTGGTGCCGAGCTACAGCAGCCATTGGGACATCGGCGTGCTGGTCGGACCCCACGCGGCGCCCGACTTTTTCACGCCCGACGACATGGCGATGTTTTTTGCCACCGACTGGCAGGTGCACTACAACTCCAGCCGCACCGGCGTGCGCCTGATCGGTCCCAAGCCCGGCTGGGCGCGTCGCGATGGCGGCGAGGCCGGGCTGCACCCGTCCAACATCCATGACAACGCCTACGCCATTGGTGCGATTGATTTCACCGGCGACATGCCCGTCATCCTGGGGCCCGACGGCCCGAGCCTGGGCGGCTTTGTTTGCCCGGCCACGGTGGTGCAGGCCGAGTTGTGGAAGCTGGGCCAGCTCGCGCCCGGCAACACGGTGCGTTTTGTGCCGCTGCGCCACGCCGATGCCACGGCAATGTTGCATGCCCAGCAGCAGGCGCTGGCGGCGCCGGCTTCCACCGTGCAGGAGACCTTGCCAGTGCCGATCGCCAGCAGCCAGCCGCTGGACGGCCCGGTGCTGCACCGCGTGCCGGCCCAAGGCGACAGCGTCGAGGTGGTGTACCGGCGCGCCGGTGATGCCTATGTGCTGGTCGAGTTTGGCGAGCTGCAACTGGACCTGACGCTGCGTTTTCTGGTGCACGCCCTGATGGCGCGGGTGCAGGCGGTGCGTGACGCCGGCCAGCTGCCCGGCGTGATTGACCTGACGCCGGGCATTCGTTCGCTGCAGGTGCATTACGACCCGCTGGTGTTGCCGCTGGCCCAGCTGATGGACCACTTGCTGCAGGCGCAAGCGGGCTTGAGCGCCAGCACCGACATCGAAGTGCCCAGCCGCACGGTCTGGCTGCCCTTGTCCTGGGACGACCCGGCCACCCAGCTGGCGATTGAAAAATACATGCAGTCGGTCAGTGCCGACGCACCCTGGTGCCCGAGCAATATCGAGTTCATCCGCCGCATCAATGGCCTGCCCGACATTCAGGCGGTCTATGACATCGTGTTCGAGGCCAGCTACATGGTGCTGGGCCTGGGCGACGTGTACTTGGGCGCGCCGGTGGCGACACCGCTGGACCCGCGACACCGGCTGGTCACCACCAAGTACAACCCGGCGCGCACCTGGACGCCGGAAAACGCGGTCGGTATTGGCGGCGCCTACCTGTGTGTGTACGGCATGGAGGGCCCCGGCGGCTACCAGTTTGTCGGTCGCACGGTGCAGATGTGGAACCGCTGGCGCGAAACCAGTGAATTTGTTGCCGGCAAGCCCTGGCTATTGCGCTTTTTTGACCAGATCCGTTTCTACCCCATGGGGGCGCAGGAGTTGCTGGATTACCGCAAGGACTTCATTGCGGGAAGAGTCGGCTTGCGCATCGAAGAGGGCAGCTTCCGCCTGTCCGACTACCAGCGCTACCTGGCTGACAACGCTGATGCCATTGCCCAATTCAAGCAGGGCCAACAGGCGGCCTTCGAGGCCGAACGGGAGCGCTGGCGGCTCGCCGGTGTGTCCGAAGCGCCCGATACCGGAGCCGCGGATGACGCAGCCGCCCGTGCCGCAGCGGCCCAAGCTTTTGACGGCGAGGTGGTGGCCTCCCAGGTTTCGGGCGGGGTCTGGTCGGTGCTGACCACGGTGGGTGCGCAGGTCAAGGCCGGCCAGGCGCTGCTGGTGATCGAGTCGATGAAGATGGAAATCACGGTGCATGCCCCTTGCGACGGCTGCATTGAACAACTGCTTTGCACTGAGGGCCAGGCAGTAACCGCCGGGCAAGCCCTGGTGCTGATGCGTCAGTGATGAACCCAATACTCTAGAAGGAAATGAAGATGCTTGATTTGTCCATTCCCGCGCTGCGGGCCCGTTACCTGGATGGCAGCCTGACCCCGATGGTACTGGTGGAAGCCCTGCATGCGCAGATGCTGGCGGAAGACGCGGTGCTGGAGCGCCATGTCTGGATTCGCCGCTTGACGCTGGATGAAATGCGTGCCTACGCAGCGGCACTGGACGGGCGTGATCCCAACACCTTGCCGCTGTACGGCATTCCGTTTGCCATCAAGGACAACATCGACCTGGCTGGCATTCCCACCACGGCGGCCTGCCCCGAATTTGCCTACACCCCCGAGGCCAGCGCCACCGTGGTGCAGCGGCTCATTGCGGCGGGTGCCATTCCCGTGGGCAAGACCAACCTCGACCAGTTCGCCACCGGTCTGGTGGGGGTGCGCTCGCCTTATGGCGCGTGCCGCAACAGCATCGATCCGGATTACATCTCGGGCGGTTCGTCGGCCGGTTCGGCCGTGTCCGTGGCCCGCGGTCTGGCCAGTTTTTCGCTGGGCACCGACACCGCGGGTTCCGGCCGTGTGCCGGCCATGCTGAACAATCTGGTGGGCCTGAAACCCACCTGCGGCCGGCTTCCCGCCACCGGTGTCGTGCCGGCCTGCCGCACGCTGGACGTGGTGTCAGTGTTTGCGCTCACGGCGGGTGATGCGGCCAGCGTGCTGGCGGCCGCGCAGGGCGAGGACCCGCTGGATGCGTATTCGCGTACTTTGCCGCCGCACGGTCACAACTTTGGCGCCGCCAGCGCCTTCCGCTTTGGCGTGCCGCGTGAAGCAGATCTGGAATTTCATGGCAACCCGGAAGGTCCGGCCCAGTTTGCCCAGGCGGTGGCGCACCTGGTCGCCCTGGGCGGCACGCCGGTAGAAGTGGACCTGACGCCGTTTCGCGCGGTGGCGACCCTGCTCTACGAAGGTCCGTGGGTGGCCGAGCGTTACCAGGCCATCCGGGCCTTCATTGAAACCCAGCCCGACGCGCTGCACCCGGTGACGCGCGCCATCACCGAAAAAGGCATTCAGATCTCAGCACCCGACACCTTTGCCGCGCTCTACCGCCTGAAAGAACTGCAGCTGCAAACGCGACCGGTGTGGGACAGCATCGACTGCCTGGTCACACCGACCGCCAGCACGGCCTACACCATTGCGGCGGTCGAGGCGGACCCGATACGGCTCAATTCCAACCTGGGGCACTACACCAACTTTGTCAACCTGCTCGACCTGTCCGCGGTGGCCGTGCCCACCGGTTTCATGAGCGCGGCAAAAACCAACATGCCCTGGGGCGTGACCTTGGTGGCGCCGGCCGGGCAGGACTTGCCCCTGCTGTCGTTGGCCGCGCGCCTGCATGCGCGCACCGTGCCAACCGTCGGTGCCACGCCGCACGCGCCGCACTTGTTGCCCGGTGCAACGCCAGATGCAGCGGTCTTTCCATCGGGTCTGGTGTGCGTGGCGGTGTGCGGCGCGCATTTGAGCGGTCTGCCGCTGAACTGGCAACTGACGCAGCGTGGCGCCCGGCTGGTGCAGACCACCCACAGCGCGCCTTGCTACAAGCTGTTTGCCTTGCCCGGCGGCCCACCGTACCGGCCCGGCATGCTGCGCGTGGCGGCAGGTGGCGCCGCCATTGAACTGGAGGTGTGGGAGCTGCCGGCGCACGCGTTCGGCTCCTTTGTGGCGGGTATTCCGGCGCCGTTGGGCATTGGCACGGTTGAACTCGCGGATGGCAACCAGTTGCAGGGCTTTGTCTGCGAGGCTTACGCCACATCAATGGCAAAAGACATCAGCCACCTGGGTGGCTGGCGCGCCTATCTGCGCAGCATCGCCCAATAGGATATTGACGATAGTTCCAAGGACTGCGCGACCTCATGCCACCGTGTAGTGGACTACATCAACGGAGGCGTGAAAATGGCCAAACGTACTTATCCGCAGTCCAGGGTCTACGGTCTGATCGAGCCGGGACCTGTGGTGCTGCTCACCACGTCGCACAAGGGCAAGATCAACGTGATGCCCCTGTCATGGCACACCATGATGGAACTTGAGCCACCGCTGGTGGGCTGCGTTGGTGGAGGCTCCGCTGATTGCAGCGTGTTATGCCAACCTGGAATGTCGGGTCGTCGACACGTGTTTGATGAATCGTTATAACTTTTTCATCCTGGAAGTCGTCAAGACCTGGGTTGATCCTGCATGCAAATCCCCACAAACCCTGCATCACCAGGGACGCGGGATTTACATGTTGTCCGGTGAGGCGATCAAGTTGCCATCCAGGATGAAGTAGTCCGGCCGAATCGCCTGGCGCTGGCACCAGGCGATTGCCTCAATCCTTGACGGTATTGGTTTTTTTTAGGATGTCGTAGAGGGCATCCTTGATCAGCAGCTTTTCTTTCTTCAGCTGTTCAATTTCTTCATGCGTGCCGGGTTCGATGTGCGCCTCCATGTGCCTGATTTTCTGGTCCAGTGCATTGTGCTTCTCGAACAGGCGCACAAAATTGAGATCGGAGAGCTTCAACTGGGCGATTTGGTCGCGGTATTCAGGAAACATCGGTACTCCTTCAAAATGTCCGGGGCTGCACAAAGATGGTGCGAGTGTGCAGTCTAACAAGCTGGCGCCAATGGCAGTGATCGATTTTGTATCAATGTACGCTAAAGTGACAGCATGACAAATTCCACTCGCATCGCACTGGGCTTGCTCGCGCTGCTCGGCCTGTCTTTCAGTCTGAGCCTGGCACAAACCGTGGCCTCCATCCCTGATGAAGGGCAGCGCAGTTGGCGCGACGCCGCACGCCATTCGGCCGGCATCGCGCCTGACCCCGAACAACTGGCCGGTGTGGCCATCGTTCAGGTCTATGCCGCCCCGACCTACGGCTGGCGAGGCACTTTTGCGGTTCACCCCTGGATCATCTTCAAGCGCGCTGGCGAGACGGCCTACACCCGCTATGACGTGGTCGGTTGGCGCGCGCCGCAGGTGGTACAGCGCAACTACGCGCTGCCTGACGGGCTCTGGTATGGCAAACAACCGAGCCTACTGGTCGACCACCGGGGCGAGGCCGCCGCGGCCATGGTCCCGGCCATTGAGGCCGCCATTGCCAACTACCCCCACGCCGATGACTACCGCAGTTATCCCGGGCCGAACAGTAATACCTTTCTGGCGCACATTGGCCGCGAGGTGCCTGCGCTGAGGCTGGACTTGCCGGCCAACGCCATCGGCAAGGACTATCGGCCTTTGAGTCATGCGCTCGGCGTTTCCGCTACAGGAGCCGGGGTCCAGGCTTCGTTGCTCGGCGTGCTTGGTTTGAGCGTTGGTGTGCAGGAGGGGGTGGAGTTCAACCTGTTCGGCTTGAGCTTCGGCATTGACATCAACAGTCCGGGCCTGCGTTTGCCTTTTGTCGGCCGGCTGGGCCTTGACGACAGGAGCGAATCGGGTGCCGGGGATTCCAACCCTTGAAGTTTTGCTATTAATCCGGCGAACGGCGCATACTAATCTGGACAGATGACATGCCGTTTTTAGTGTTGTACAATGAGAATAATTCTCATTTACTAGGACGCTATCGTGCTCACACTGAATTTGAAAGAGGCCGCCATAGGCCAATGGCATCGCATCCAGGCAACATCCGCCCATAACCAGCGAATGGAGGAACTGGGTTTTCTGCCGCTGGAAAGGGTCAAGGTACTGCGGCGCAGCTGGTTCAGGAGCGGTGCGCTGGTGGTGCAGGTGGGCGATGCGGTCTTTGCGCTGCGCCCGGGCGAGGCGCAGATGGTGTCGTTGGAGCCCGTAGCATGAGTACCGTCACCACCGTCACCACCGTCACCACCGTCAACACTTCTGGCCTGGCGCAAAAGACACTGGCCCTGCTGGGCAATCCCAACTGCGGCAAGACCGTGCTGTTCAACCGTTTGACCGGCAGCCAGCAAAAAGTGGCGAACTATGCCGGCGTGACCGTGGACATGAAGCGCGGCTTGATGAAAACGAGCGCCGGTCGCTCCGTCACCGTGGTGGACCTGCCGGGCACCTACAGTCTCAATGCCGGCAGCGAGGACGAAGCCGTGGCCTGCGCGGTGGTGCTGGGGCACAGTTTGCAGACCAGCGCGCCGAATCTCACGGCCGTGATTCTGGATGCCACCCGGCTGCGCCGTGGGCTGCGGCTGGTGGCCGCACTCCAACGCGTGCAGGTGCCCATCGTCGTCGTGCTCAACATGATGGACCGGGTGCGCGGCCAGGGCAGGGAACTGGATGCCAGTCGTCTTGAGCAGGCGCTGGGCGTGCCGGTGGTTGAAGCCACGGGTATCCATGCGCAAGGAACCGACGAGCTCAGGGCCCTGCTGGACCGGCCGGACATCTGGCAACAGACGTCGCGTGAAAAGCTCGCTCAAGAGCGCAGCCATGCCGCCGCGCTGACCGATGACCAGCAGGCGCAGGCCTGGCTGGTCCAGGCCGGCATGGAAGCGCCCCTGGCCGAGCACCGCTGGTCGCGCCGTCTTGACCATTGGCTACTGCACCCGGTCGCCGGCACGCTGGTGTTGCTGACCTTGCTGTTCTTCATTTTTCAGGCGGTGTTTGCCTGGGCCGAATGGCCGATGGGATTGATCGAGGAAACCATCAACATCGTCGTCCAGGGCGTCAACGGGCTGCTGCCGGACGGCTTGCTCAAAAGCCTGCTGGTCGACGGCGTCATCGCCGGCGTGGGTGGCGTGCTGGCCTTCCTGCCGCAAATCCTGATTCTTTTCTTTTTCATCCTGCTGCTGGAGGAGTCGGGCTACCTGCCCCGTGCTGCCTTGTTGCTGGACCGACTGATGGGCAGCCTGGGCTTGTCAGGCCGGTCGTTCATCCCTTTGCTTTCCAGCTTTGCCTGCGCCATACCAGGCATCATGGCGACAAGAACGATTGCCGACCGCCGTGCCCGCTGGGTCACGATCCTGATTGCGCCATTGATGACCTGCTCGGCCCGGCTGCCCGTTTACGCCTTGCTGATTGGTGCCTTTATTCCCAGCCGTCAGGTCTGGGGCATGGGCCTGCAGGGGTTGGTGTTGTTTGGCTTGTACCTGTTTGGCATTGTTTCAGCCGTGCTGGTGGCCTGGGTCGTCAAGCTGTGGGGCAGTTCGCAGGCCTCGGCACAATTGATGATGGAACTCCCTGACTACCACTGGCCGCGCGCCAAGGACATCCTGATCGGCCTGTGGCAACGCGCTTCAATTTTTCTGCGCAATGTCGGGGGCATCATCCTGGCGCTGACCGTGATCCTGTGGTTTTTGTCCACCTTTCCGCTCGCCCCCACGGGTTTCAGCGGGACCGCGATCGAGTACAGCATGGCCGGGCGCATTGGCCGGGCGCTGGCCGTGGTGTTCGAGCCGATCGGATTCAACTGGCAAATCGCGGTGGCACTGATACCGAGTCTGGCAGCGCGCGAAGTGGTGGTCAGCGCCCTGGGAACGGTGTACGCGCTGTCCCAGACTGGCGACGATGTCGGCACGGCGCTGGCGCCCCTGATTGGCGCCGACTGGACGCTGGCCACCGGCTTGTCCTTGCTGGTCTGGTTCGTTTTTGCCCCGCAATGCCTGGCCACGCTGGCCGTGGTGCGCAAAGAGGTTGGCGGCTGGGCCATGCCTGCCGGCATGGCCGCGTTCCTGTTCTCACTCGCCTACGCTGCGTCATGGATCACTTACCGGGTGGCGTCATGATCACGCCATTCCCTCTCACCCTGATCGATCTGACGGTCGTGTTGGCTGCGCTCGTATGGGCCTGCAGTTTCCTGTGGCGTCGCTTCTGGCAACCCCGTGGCAAGCGAAGCAGCGCTTGTGACAACTGCGAAAAGTGTGGGCATTGATTTTTTGCCCTTTTCCCTAAGACAAGGATTCATGGGGAGCGCCGGGAATGTGGCAGTCCCAACGAAGCAGGTGATTGCGCCGGGCTGGATGAACCTAGACGCAGGGCCGCGTCAGTCAAGGGTACGGGCAGGCGTCAGCGCACGATCAGGACAGGCAGCCTGGCCAGGTGCACGACCTTGTAGGCCACCGAGCCCAGCAACAGGGATTCGGCAGCGGTCAGCCCGCGCGAGCCGATGACGATGCCGCGACTGCCCAGCGCGTCGGCCAGGTCCGCGATCTCTGGCGCCCCCTCTCCCATGACGACATGCAGGCGCCAGCGAACCGACGCCGCGTCGAGCAACTGGCGCGCCTGCGCCGTGGCTGCCCATCCGCGCCGCGCCAGCTCTGTCTCTGCGGCCTCCTTGGTCAGCCAGGGCTGGACATGGATCAGGTCGACCTCGGCGCTCTGCTCCAGTGCCGCCAAACCTGCCGCCATCGCCACGGCGCGTGAGGCGCACTCGGAACCGTCGACCGCCACCAGCCAGCGCGCACTGGCTTGGTCTTCACTGATCCCGGCGCCGTGCCAGGTCGCGGCGACGAGCCGGCCCATGTCATCGCGCCGTTCTTGGGCTGACGCCGGTATGGCGCCTGGTATTGCAGCATCGGTCATAAAACACCCTCGGACGGTTTTTTGCTCGAGAACTTCAAGCTGAGGATCACAGAAATCAGGATGATCGAGCCCACGAGCAACAGCGACCACTGCACCGGCATGTGGAACCATGGCAGCACCAGCATCTTGCCGCCGATAAAGACCAGCACCAGCGCCAGGCCGTACTTGAGCAGGTGAAAGCGGTCGGCCATGTCGGCCAGCAGAAAGTACAGCGCCCGCAGGCCCATGATGGCGAAGATGTTGGATGTGAACACGATAAACGGATCGGTGGTCACCGCGAAGATGGCCGGGATGCTGTCAACGGCGAAGATCAGGTCGCTGGCCTCGATCATCATCAGCACCAGGAACATCGGCGTCGCATAACGCAGACCGTTGATGCGGACAAAAAAGGCATCGCCATGAAAGCCCGGGGTGATGCGCATGTGGCCACGCAGCCAGCGCAGGAAGGGGTTCTGCTCCAGGTCGGGCTTTTGCTCGGCGAAGACCAGCATCTTGATCCCGGTCAGCACGAGAAACGCGCCGAACACGTAGAGCACCCAGGCGAACTCCGAGACGAGCCAGACGCCGGCCATGATCATGCCGGCGCGCATGACAATCGCACCGATCACGCCGTACAACAGCACGCGGCGCTGCAACTCCGGCGGAACGGCGAAGTAGCTGAAGATCATCACGAACACGAACATGTTGTCCACCGACAAGGACTGTTCGATGAGGTAGCCGGTGAAGAACTCCATGGCCTTGCGGTTGGCAATTTCGCGGCCGGTCGTGCCGTCCAGATACCACCATAACAAGGCGCCGAACGTGATGGCCAGGAGCATCCAGGCCACGACCCAGCTCGCGGCCTCCTTGACCGAGACCCGGTGGGCCTTGTTTCCGCCGAGGACGAACAGGTCCAGGGCCAGCATGGCCAGCACGAAGACGATGAAGCCGGCCCACATCGGGCCAGTGGCGAATGATTCGATGTTGTTCATGGGCAGCCCCTGGACGCGGCGTGCGTGGCCGGTCTTCTTTGGGATGGTGTGATTGAGACGCTTGTTTTCATGGGTTGTCAGGTGGCGTTACAGGTCAGCAAACAAGCATCTGGTCGAGGTTTGATTTACGCCAATCGGTGCAGCTGAGCCACATCAGTCGGCCGCCATTCCCAGGACAAGGAGGCCCGCGCCGACGCCTGCCGGAATGCCAACACGCTCCAGGTTCGAGGCTGCGTCCCCGGCTATCACCTCCACGGGAACTGTTGTGCGCTCAATCACCTGGTTGGTGACCGAGTCCTCGACCCAGCGGATCAGTGAGCTTTTGCGTGCGGTGCCCATCACGATGCGATCGCATCGGAGCCGACGCGCCATATCGGCAATGCAATCGGCCTTGTCGCCGACTTCGGTATGGACGGTGTACGGTATGCCGGAACGGTCCAGCGCCTGCCGCGCGGGCTCGAGCGCCTTCTCGGCCTGCTCTTGATGGAGCGCCATCCGGTCCCGCCTGCTGGTGAAATCGCTGACGTGCTTCGAGAACGGCGGCTGTACGTTGAGAACGTGGATTTGGAGATTCCGGTTCTTCATGAACTCGCTCACAACGTGACGCACGCCGTGCAGCGAATCAGGTGATCCATCGGATGGGATAAGGACACGCGACATGACTTTACTCCTTCAGTTTGATCGGTTTGACGGGACGATATTCAACGGCCTGTTGGGACAGGCTGGTCATACCGCGATGCCCACCAGCGCCACAAAGTGGCTGGCAGCTTGGTGTTACGTGGACAGGGTTGCATGATTTTGTCGTCCTCGGCTTGGGTCGAAGCGATCAGTCGAAGATGTCGCTCAACCAGGACTTTTTGCGACGGGGGTAATGCCCTTGCGCACCACGGTAGTCAGAATCCACAAAGTCTGGCTGGGACCGTCCCGCGGCGGGGCTTGGCGGCGACGGCGCGGCAGCGCGATCAATCAGCTTGTCGAGTTCGCCACGATCAAGCCACACCCCCCGACATTGCGGGCAGTAGTCAATCTCGACACCCTGGCGATCACTCATCACCAAGGTGGTTTCGGGGCAGGCAGGGCATTTCATGGAGAGGTCCTTGGTCATTGGTTATTGGAGATTCATCAGAGCTGTCCATCCCAAACAGGGCGAGAAAAACGGAGCCTTTGTGTTTTTGGATATTCCATGACGATAACTCCACCGGGTTGAACATGGGCAGACTATAGGTGTCTATAAAATTCTGAAAAAGAAGATAATTTCGAATCCATAGTTCTGAAAAAACTGAATGTCAGAATGAACCCATGAGCACGAACTTCAGCTACCGGCATCTCTACTACTTTTGGGTCGTCGCCAAGGAGGGTGGCATGGCTCGCGCCGCCGAACGTCTGGGCATGGCAGTGCAAACCGTGAGCACGCAGGTTCGCGAGCTGGAACGCTCACTCGGGTACGCTTTGCTCAAGCCGGCCGGACGCGGGGTGGCGTTGACGGGCGCGGGGATTGCCGCCATGCGGCAGGCCGAGCAAATCTTCCAGCTCGGAGAACAACTGCCGGCGGTGGTGCGTGACGCGGTCGGCTCGCCCACTGTGCGTCTGGTTGTTGGCATCTCCGATGCCCTGCCGAAGCTGGCGGTCAGGCGTTTGCTGCAGCCGGTGATGCAGGAGCCAAACCTAAGGCTGCTGTGCCACGTAGACGAGTTCGAAGATCTGCTGGGTGATCTGGCGCTGCACCGGCTCGATGTGGTACTGGCTGACCGGGCTGCGCCGCCGAATCCCAACCTCAAGGTTTACAGCCACGCGCTGGGCTCATTGGCGCTGGCCTGGTACGCGCCAGCGTCACTGCATGCGGCAGCCCGGCGCGGCTTTCCGCAATCTTTGTCCAAGGTTCCCGTGCTGCTGCCAACAACCCACGCCGCGGTCCGTGTCCGGCTCGACCAGTGGTTTGAGCGCATGGCGATCAAGCCGCACGTGGTTGGCGAGTTCGAGGACAGCGCCTTGCTCAAGACATTTGGCGCAGCGGGCATGGGCATTTTTCCGGCGACCGAGCTGGTACGCGACGAACTGACGGTCCGCTACAGCGTCAAGCGGGTGGGTGCTTGCGAGGGTGTTGAAGAGCACTTCTTTGCGATTGGGGCGCATAAAAAAGTGTTGCACCCGCTGGTGCAGAAGTTGCTGCCAGCTCAGGGTTAGCGAGAATGCTGCGTGCAACCCTTGCCATGTACCTGTGGTGCCTGGATCAGCTTGTTCGGGCGGCAAGTCGCTTGGAACGTGCCCTGATGTTGAGCGCCTCAACCCCCAGGGAAAACAGCATGGCGGTGTAGACATAGGCTTTCGGCACATGTATGTCAAACGCCTCGGCGACCAGCAGGGTGCCCACCATGGTCAGGAATGCCAATGCCAGCACCTTGATGGAAGGGTGTTTGTCCACGAATTCACCGATCGGCTTGGCGGCAAACATCATGACGGCCACCGATGCGATCACGGCCGCCACCATCACACCGATCTGGTCCACCATGCCCACCGCGGTGATCACCGAGTCCAGGGAAAAGACAATGTCCACGATGCCAATTTGCACAATGGTGCCCCAAAACATGGAGGCGCCGGTTTTAACGTGATCGACTCCGGCGCTGACTTCCTTGGCTTCGTGGGCTTCAACTTCCAGGAAAATCTCGTGTGAGGCTTTGTAGAGCAGAAACAATCCGCCACCGAGCAGGATCAGGTCGCGGCCGCTGATGGCTTGTGCCGCCACCGTAAAAATTGGACTGGTCAGGGTCATGACCCAGGCCAGGCTGAACAGCAGGGCAATGCGCGAAACCATGGCAAATCCCAGTCCGAGACGACGCGCCAGATCCCTCTTCTCGGGTGGCAGGCGACCGACCAGGATGCTGATGAAAATGATGTTGTCGATACCCAGAACGATTTCAAGCGCTGCGAGCATAAAGAAAGCGATCCAGATATTCGGGTCGGTGAGCAGTTCCATGGTGGTCTTAGTTAAGTAAAACCCGCAAGTCTACTTGCCTGCTCAAATTGCTGCAGCGCATGTGTCTGCAACAGGGTTGAAGCCACAGATGTATTAAGGCTTATCCGGGGAAAACCCCTGATGCTGTTGTCTTGCCGCCCCGGGCCCCAAGGCGCTTCCAGTTGGTCATCCAGCTCAAAACAAATGGGTCAGGGCCGGGTACAAAGCCCGGTAGCGCGGGTAGCGCCCAGACAACAATTGCGCACTGGCGGTGTCGGGCTCAAAGGCGCGCTCGGTCGGCAGGCTTTGGCATACCTGGTCCACGCTGCCGCCGTCGGCGAGCCAGGCCAGGCGGGCGGCTCCCAGCGCCGCCGCCGTGTGGGCACCTTCACAGCGCTGCAACGGACAGCCCAGCCCGCTGGCCAGTAATTGCGCCCAGGCATCGCTGCGCGCACCGCCGCCGACCAGCGCCAGCGGCTGTGCGGAGGGGCCGCTTTGACCCATGGCGCGCAGGCCGTCCATGAGGCCGAAGCTCACCCCCTCCATCACCGCATAGCCCAGGTCGGCCGCCGTGTGATCGCTGCGCAGGCCGATGAAGACGCCGCTGGCCTTCGGGTTGTTGTGCGGCGTGCGCTCGCCACTCAGGTAAGGCAGAAAAATTGGTGCGGCAGCTCTTCTGGACTGCGATAAATCGGCCACCTGTTGCGACAATTGCGCTTCATCCGCCGTGCCGGTGAGCCGGGTGACCCAGCCAAAGGCACTGGCTGCGCTCAGCATGACCGACATCTGGTGCCAACGCCCGGGCAGGGCATGGGCAAACGCGTGCACCGCCAGTTCGGGGGCGGGCTGGTAACGGTCGCTGACCAGAAACACCACACCCGAGGTGCCCAGTGAGACAAAACCCTGCCCCGGGTTGACCGCGCCAATGCCCACGGCGCTGGCGGCGTTGTCACCGCCGCCGCCGGCCACCATCACATGCTGTGGCAAGCCCCATTGCCGGGCCAGCGTCGGCAGCAAGGTGCCGCTGGGCTGGCTGCCTTCCACCAGGCGCGGCATATGGGACAGGTCAAGTCCACATGCCGTCAACATCGTCTCGCTCCAGCAGCGTTGACCCACATCCAGCCACAGCGTGCCGGAGGCGTCTGACATCTCGCTGACCGACTCGCCGGTGAGTTGCAGGCGCAACCAGTCCTTGGGCAGCAGCACTTTGCTGATTTGCTCGAAAACAGCGGGTTCGTGCTCGCGCAGCCAGAGCAGCTTGGGCGCGGTAAAGCCCGGCATGGCCAGGTTGCCGGTGATCTGGCGCGAGTTCGGCACCAGCCGCTCAAGCTCGGTGCATTGGGCCTCTGCGCGCCCGTCGTTCCAGAGAATGGCGGGGCGCAGCACATTGGACTGGTGATCCAGCACCACGGCGCCATGCATCTGGCCTGACAAACCGATGGCACGAATTTGTTGCCAGGCGTGCGGCGCGGCGGCGCGCAGTTGCGCCACCGCAGATTCCAGCGCCAGCCACCAGTCACGCGGCTGCTGTTCGCTCCAGGTGGGGTGCGGACGCTGCAGGCTCAGCGGCGCGTCGACACTGGCGTGGACATGGTGGGCTGCATCCAGCAGCAGAAGTTTCAGGCCCGAAGTGCCCAGATCAATGCCGAGGTACATGGTGGTGCGGGTGTGATGGTCAGGCTTTCAGGCCAAAGCGGCTGGCCGTCTGGCGCCGGTAATCGCTCGGTGTCATGCCCTTGATGTCAAGAAAGCGCCGGTTGAAATTGGCGATGTTGTTGAAGCCCACCTGGTAGCCAATGTGGGTGATCAGCAGGTCGGACTCCATCAGCAATTGGCAGGCGCGGCTGACGCGCACATGGTTGACGAAGTCGGTGAAGGTGTTGCCGGTGGCGCGCCGGAAAAAGCGCGAGAAGCCGCTTTCGCTCATGCCCAGTTCGCGTGCCAGATCGGCCGCCGAAGCGGGCTCGGCCAGGTTTTCGCTGATGCGGCTGACGATGGCATTGATCTGGTCGAGCTGGGCATCGTTGTCTTCGCTTTGCATCTGGGTGCTCGACAGCAGCCGGTAGTCGGTGCACTGGGCCAGTTCGCTCAAAAAATCACAAAACGCGCCAAAGCGGGCCAGCCCCTTGTGCGATTTGATGTTTTGCCAGTGCTGGCGCGCCTGCGGGTAGATGCCAAAAAACTCGACCCCGTGTTTGGCCCGCTCCAGCAGCGGCAGCACCTCGCGCAATTCCGGAATGTGCTGGCTGCCGGTCTCGATCGGTGCGTGCAGGAACTGAATGACCAGGTCACGCTCGACCACACCGCCGTCGGGCACATCGGCGCTGACCCAGTTGTGCGGCAACCGCGGGCCGACCATGACCACCTGGCCGGGCTGGAAATGCCCGATCCAGTCGCCGACAAAGACCTTGCCCGAGGTGGCCGTGATGAGGTGCAGCTCGTACTCGTCATGGTGGTGCCAGCGTGCCAGCGGCGTCGGGTAACCATGCGCGAGGCAGCGGATAAAGCCGGACTCGCTGGGCGGCTCGTAGCCGAGATCGGGAGATCGGACATAGTCGTGCTCCAGTTCGGGTTTGAGTTGGCGTGGCAGGAGGGTCATGGTGTGGCGCGACGTGGTTGGTATTGAATGGCGTTAAAGATCAGCGCATCACCTTACCACCACTCACGTTCAGAGTGTGCGCCGTAAGCTACGAGGCCCAGTCGCTGGCCAGGAAAACAGTGGCACAGCAGAGCCGAGGTTGTCATGCTTGATGGTTCCTGATAAAGAGCGTGACACGTTGAAATGCGCTGCGCATGGCCTGCATCAGCCGCTCGTCGCTGGCCAGCGGGCCCCACAACACGGGGTCGGCACAGAAAGCGGCGACTGGGTCGGCCGCTTCACAGATGGCATGGGCCGCGGCCGGGTCCATCGCCTGGTCCTGGTAGGTGTAGGGAATTTGCCCGGTATGCCAGCGCTGCAGGTAGGCCAAAAACAACGCAGGCAGCATGGCCACGCTGTTGATCGTCTCACCGCGCGCCAGCCGGTCGCGGATGGTGGGTGCGATCATGGCCGGGATCTTGGCAAATGCGTCCATCGCCACACGCTGGTTGGTGTCGGCGATGGCCGGGTTGCCAAAGCGGTCGAGCACCACGTCGCGGTATTTTTCAAGGTCGATCGGGCAAGGCAAGAGCACCGGAATGGTGTCGTCGGTGACGTAGTCAAAGGCAAACTGGCGAATCACCGGGTCGAGCGTGCCCTCATGGATGTAGGTGTAGCCGACCAGCGTGCCGGCCCAGGCGATGCAGCTGTGGGTGGCGTTGAGCAGGCGGATCTTGGCTTCTTCGTAGGCCTGCACCGAGTCGACCATCTCGACACCCACGGTTTCCCAGGCCGGCCGCCCGGCGATGAAATTGTCTTCGATCACCCACTGGATGAAGCTCTCGCCCATCAGTGCGGCGGGGTCGTCCACACCGGTGGCGGCGAGCACCCGTGCACGCACTTCAGGTGTCGGCCGCGGGGTGATGCGGTCGACCATGGCATTGGGGCTGGTGGTGTTGGCCTGCACCCAGGCCAGCAGGGCGCTGTCGCCGACGAGTTCAATGAATTGCAGCAGGCCGCCGCGCGAACGCTCGCCGTTGTGGCGCAGGTTGTCGCAGTTCAGCAGCGTCACCGGCCCGGCGTTGGCCCGCATGCGCGCGCGCAGGATGGCGGTGAGGGCGCCGTAGATCGTTGCCACCGGTTCGCCGGCTTTGACTGCGGCCAGGTCGGCGCGCAGGTCGGCAAAGTTCTGGTCCAGCTGGTTTTTTGCATCCAGGTAGTAACCGGCTTCGGTCACGGTGAACGAGATGATGTGGGTGTCGGGGGCAGCGCCAATGACGACCAGGCCGCTGAGCTCGGCGTCAAACGGCACCACGGTCTGGATCGAGGTGATGCGGGTGTAGCTGCGCTCGTTGTGCGGGGTGACGGTTTCCAGCGTGTAGGCGCCGCCCTGCTTGAGAAGCGCGTCGATGGTGTCGGCCATGTCGGGGCGGATGTTGCCGCCGGCCAGTGCCCAGCGGCGGTCACCGGTTTGCTGCAATTGGTGCAGGTAGACAGCTTGGTGGGCACGGTGGAACGAGCCCAGGCCCAGGTGGAGGATGGTGTTCATGGTTTGGTTTCTTTGCAGAGTCCGAATGTCAATGAAAAGCGCCGTGGATCACCGGTTCAGAGGTCGAAGTTTGAGGGCATCATCACCACGTCGCGGATCGTCATGCCGCGCGGGCGGGTGAGCATGAACAGCACGACGTCGGCGACCTGAGCCGCCTCCAGCAAACTGCCCTTGGCCTTGAGGTCAGCCAGTTTTTCGGCCGGCCAGTCGGCCAGCAGCCCGGTGATCACCGGCCCCGGCGAGATGGCGCCCACGCGGATGCCGTG
>NZ_JAMPXE010000195.1 GCF_023701345.1 Rhodoferax sp.
CGGATCACCGCCAGCACATCCTTGGGCGGCAATTGCGCCAGCACCTCCATCAGCGCGCCATCGCCTTCGCGATCGGCCAGTTCAACCAGGGCCGACTCTGCGCCCACGATATCGCCTGCGGCGATCAGGGACTGCGTTTTTTCGATCAAAGCCAAATGCTGCATGTAGGGTTCCTGTGGGGTCGATGAGGTGATGCGGATGAGATACGTTAACTTGAAATGGCATCGTCATGGCGAGCGTAGCGTGGCAATCCATAGCCCATTGAATACATGGATTGCCGCGTCGCTGCGCTCCTCGCAATGACGAGGCCGTTCATGATTCGAAGTGTGGCATTCGCACCATGATTTATTCCTTGCGGTCAAAGCCGTGCTGTTCCAGCCAGTCGGCGCTGGATTCTTCATGGTCATGGTGCTGTTCGCCGTCCTTGTCATACTCGTCGGCATGGTCCTGCCGACGCACTGCGCCGTGCTCGCCGCCGGCCTCCTGGGCATGGTCTTCATGCGCCGCACCCTCATGGTGGTGCGGCGAGGGCCGGTGGTACAGATACTCCAGCGCCGCCGCCACCACCATGAACCAGTCGCCCTGCGGCTCGGGCAGCAAACTGTCGGCCAGTTCCTGCGCCCAGGGGGTCAGTTGCACGGCCTCATTCAGGCTGCTCCAGTCCGGAAACTCGTCCGACTCCAGGGTCAGCACCTGCTCCATCACGGCCGGCAACTCAAAGTGAAAGCCGCCATGAAACACCACGGCCACCATCTCGGGGCTCAGTTCCATCATCTGCTTCAGGAACGTGATCTGGCCACGCTTTTCCAGCAGGCGCTTACGCAGCACGTTGCGCCCTTCCGAGTCAAACGCGAGGTCGTCAATCTCGGCCTGGTACGACGTGCGCACTGCGCGAAAAAAAGCAGACATGCTCATGGCGTTCTCGAATGTTGGGTTGGGTTTCAAATGATGCGGCTGATGTAATCCTGCCAAATCACGCGGGCGGTGTCGATCGGGCTGTCGAGCAGGTTGCGCTGGCGATTGTCATCATAAGCCTTGCGCTTGTCCGGGTCCGACAACACCTCGTAGGCCGCCTGGACCAGCCTGAAGCGTGCGGCGGCATCTGCGGCGCTGCTGCGGTCCGGGTGGTGCATGGCCGCCTGCTGGCGGAACGCTTTCTTGATGTCGGCCAGCGTGGCCGACGGGCTCAGGCCCAAGGCGGAGTAATGGTCTTTCATGAGACGACTCGAAAAATCGGCCTCAATGGCCGGCAAAATCAACCAGGGTGAACAGCGTCAGGCCAACCGCGCGCAATTTGTCGGAGCCACCCAGCTCCGGCAGGTCGACGATGACGGCGCCCTCCATGACTTCAGCGCCCAGTTTTTCCAGCAGTTTTTTGCCGGCCATCATGGTGCCGCCGGTGGCAATCAGGTCGTCGATCAGCAGCACGCGCTGGCCCGGCCTGACGGCATCGGTGTGCAGTTCCACCGTGGCGCTGCCGTATTCCAGTTCATAGGTTTCTGCCACCGTGGTGAAGGGCAGCTTGCCTTTTTTGCGGATCGGCACAAAGCCCACGCCCAGCTCATAGGCCACCACCGCGCCCAGAATGAAACCGCGCGCATCCAGCCCCGCCACCACATCGGGGCGCCGTTCGGGGTCCATATAGCGGTGCACAAACGCATCGATCAGCACCCGGAACACCTTGGCGTCCTGCAGCAGCGGCGTGATGTCGCGAAACTGCACGCCGGGCGCGGGCCAGTCCGGCACGGTTCGAATGTGCTCGCGCAGGTATTGGTTCACGCTCATGTTCAGCATAAAGGGCCCATCTAACAAAGTGCCTTATTGTGCCCCGCGCCGCAGACACCTGGCGTCAAAACCCGTCCTTGAGCAGTATGCGCTCGGCCTGCTCCAGCAGGTCGGACTTGCCCGAGAGCAACAAGGTGTCGCCCGCCATCAGAACCACATCGTCGGTCAACTTGATGACTTGTCCCGTTTTGCGGCGCAAGCTGACCAATTGCACACCCATGCTCCCCCATTCCACGTCGCCCACCGTACGGCCCAATAATTTGCCCGACAGCGGCAGCAACACGGAAGTCAGACGCTCCTGCTGCAACTCATCGACAGAGCCGTCATCGGCGCCACGGAAGAATCCGCGCAGCAGTTTGTAACGCGCCTCGCGCTGCTCCTGCACCAGCCGAATCACCCGCCGCATCGGCACCCCCACCAGCGCCAGCGCATGGCCAGCCAGCATCAACGAGCCCTCAATGGCTTCCGGCACCACTTCTGTGGCGCCCGATTTTTGCAGGGCTTCAAGGTCGTGGTCATCCTGGGTGCGCACCACCACCGGCACCTGGGGCGCATGGTCCTTGATGTGGGCCAGCACCTTCATGGCGCTGGGGGTCTCCAGATAGGTGATGACCACGGCACTGGCGCGCGCCAGGCCGGCTGCCATCAGCGACTGCAAGCGCGCGGCATCGCCCAACACCACCGAATCGCCGGCAGCGGCGGCCTGGCGCACCCGGTCGGGGTCGAGGTCAAGCGCGATGTAGGGAATGGATTCCTTGTCGAGCATGCGCGCCAGATTTTGACCGCAGCGGCCGTAGCCGCAAATAATCACATGCTTGCTGGTCTTGATCGACTTGCGTGCAATGCTGGTCATTTGCACCGACTGCATCAGCCACTCATTGCTGACGAGCTTCATCACAATCCGGTTGCTGCGCACCACAATGAATGGCGTCGCCAGCATCGACAACACCATCGCTGCCAGAATCGGGTTGAGCAGTTCAGGCGGCACCAGCTTGCTGCCTTGCGCCAGCGTCAGCAGCACAAAACCGAACTCACCGGCCTGCGCCAGGTAGAGCCCGGTGCGCAAGGCAACGCCCATGGAAGCACCTAAAACGCGCGCCAAAAAAGTCACCACCAGCGCTTTGTACAACACCGGCAGCGTGACCAACAACAACACCAACGGCCAGCGGTCCAGCACCAGGCGCCAGTCCAGCATCATGCCGATGCTGATGAAAAACAAGCCCAGCAGCACATCGTGAAAAGGCCGGATGTCGGTTTCCACCTGGTGTTTGTACTGGGTTTCCGAAATCAACATGCCGGCAATGAACGCCCCCAGCGCCAGGCTCAGACCCGCCAGTTCGGTCAGCCATGACAAGCCCAGCGTCACCAGCAACAGATTCAGCACAAACAGCTCTTCGCTCTTGCGCCGCGCCACCTGCGTCAGCCACCAGCGCATGAAGCGCGGGCCGCCGACCAACAGCACGGTGATCAGCACCGTGGCCTTGAGCAGCGCCCAGGCCATCGTTTCGGCCATCTGCTCGGGCGGGGCACTCAGGGCCGGAATCAGCACCAGCAGCGGCACCACCGCCAAGTCCTGGAACAGCAGCACGCCCATCACGCGCTTGCCATGCTCGGTCTCCATTTCAAGCCGCTCGCTCATGAGCTTGACCACAATCGCGGTGCTGCTCATGGCCATGGCGCTGGACAAGGCCAACGCCGTGCGCCAGTTCATGCCCCAATATTCCGGCGCGAACTCGGCAAACGCCATGCTGGCCGCCGTGGTCACCAACATGGTCAGCGCCACCTGGAACAAGCCCAGTCCAAACACATGGTTGCGCATGCTGCGCAGCTTGGGCAGGTTGAACTCCAGCCCGATCACAAACATCAAGAACACCACACCGAATTCGCCCAGATGGCGCACCCCATCGGCGTTTTCGGCAAGTGCCAGCGCGTTCGGGCCAATCACCACACCGACCGCCAGATAACCCAGCATGGGCGGCAGTTTGAGCGAGCGACAAGCCACCACGCCAATCACGGCAGCCAGCAAATACAACAGGGTTAATTCAAGTGGGTTCACCCCCTGATGCTACCAAGTACGTGACCGGTCCCGGAGGTCTGGCCGATAGAATGAGGCCATGACAATCCCGACCCCCAGCGCTCCCGCATTCGATGCCAACCGGGCCATGGCGCTCGCGCTCGAAACGCTCGACATTGAAGCCGCCGCCCTGCTTGGCCTCAAGCAGCACATCGGCCCCGACTTTGCGCAAGTGGTGCGCCTGATGCTGGCGGTGCAAGGCCGCGTGGTGGTGATGGGCATGGGCAAA
>NZ_JAMPXE010000061.1 GCF_023701345.1 Rhodoferax sp.
CATGGCGTTTGTCCTGGGCGTTCTTGTCCATGCGGATCAGTTATTTTTGGTGCAAGGCCCGCACCAAATTGCTGGCGGTGGACTGGTGCACATCCATGCATTTGGCCAGTTCACCCATGCCAATGCCTGGCTGGTCGCGAATCACGCTCAGTGCCCAGACCTGTGCCCCGCCCAAACCGACCTGTTTTTCAATTTGCTTGAAATGGCTGCGGATGGCGTTGAAAACCACCCGAAAGCGGCGCAAAACCTGGCTGGATTGGGCTGACTTGCTGTCTTGTGCGTTGGTGCGCGGCATAAAAATTCTTGGGGCTAAAGCATTAGCCCGGAATCATAGGGCCGAACGTGATGATGCGCGCTCAAAATTTGAGTCAGGGCTGCTTGCTCAGCAATTCTTTTCTCACCATCCGCATCAGCAAGTCGTCGAAGGTGTAAAAGCCATTCTCACAACGGGCCAGTTCGGCCAGCGCAAAAGCGGCCCCGGTGCCAAAGGCGCGGCGTTCGATCGAGTTGTGAATGAGGCGCACGGTCTGGTACGGGAAGCCAAAAATCACCTCATGGTGGCCGACGATGCCGCCCAGCCGCAGCGAGGTGATGTGATCCTCGTCGACGTCGATCGTCTGCGCAATTTTGCGTGCCGTGCCGGAAACTTCGGGCTTTTCCCGAAAGTGTTGTTCGACAATTTCCACGTCGGCAAACGGCGCGATCTTGCGCAACAGGCGTGCCGCCAAGATCAGGAAGTTGATGCCCACGGTGATGTTGGGCGAGCACAGCACGCGTGCCTCCCTGGCCAGGGTGTGCGCATAGTCGAGGTCGGCGTCGCTGTAGGCGGAGATCGCGCTGACCAGCATGAGCCCACGGCGACGTAGCTGTTCGCCATAGAGGTGCAGGCTTTCGGGGCGGGAAAAATCCACCAGTGCGTCCACCGGGTGGCTGTCGAGCCACTGGCCCCAGTCATCGGGCGTGGCCAGGGCCACCAAAGGCACGTCAATCCCGGGGGGCGTTGGCGCCGTGCTGGCAGCAGAGCGGCGTGCAATCCAGCACAATTCATAACGCGGGTCCTCCTGCAGCACCTGTGCCACCGCTTGCCCTGCTTTGCCAAAACCCACCAATCCGACTTTGATCATGATGCTCCTCCTCCTTGTAGTTGACTGTGGCACCCGTCCAACACGGTGTGCCACTTGGGGGCATTATGCTTAAATACGTTTGTCGCAATGTATTTTGCCCACACAATCTGTCCTGACTTCCCTTCTCCAACGCTTGCCATCCAGCCCCATGAAGACCATGAATTCAGATGTCAACCGCGACGAAATCCTGCATGCCATTCACAAAGAGGTGATTGACTGGCGCGCCTGGACCGGGCGTGTTCTGGTGATGGTCTTTGCCGCGTTGGCCGGGCTGACGGTGGTGGCTTTCACCTGGATGACCGAGCTGGCGTTTGGCGCGTTTGAGCATGTGCAGCGGCTTTATTGGTGGTCGCCGCTGCTGTGGACGCCCCTGTGCACCGCGGCCATTGTCTGGGTCATGCGCCGCTATGCCATGGGCAGCGCGGGCTCGGGCATACCGCAGGTGATGGCGGCACTGGACGGCAGTGTGTCGCCGGTCAACCGCAGCCTGTTTGTCTCGCTCAAACTCAGCTTCGCCAAAATGGCGCTGGCCACCTGGGGCCTGCTGGCGGGGCTGTCACTCGGGCGTGAAGGCCCGTCGGTGCAGATTGCCGCCGGGGTCATGCACCATGCGCGGCGCTGGCTGCCCGACAAATCGCAGGTGTCCGAGCACGGCCTGATGATGGCGGGCGGTGCCGCCGGTATTGCGGCGGCCTTCAATACCCCGCTGGGCGGTGTCATGTTTGCCATTGAAGAGCTGTCGCGCAAGCCCGAGCAACGCTCCAGCGGCTTGCTGTTGGCGGCCATTGTGCTGAGCGGCCTGATGGCGGTGTCGATCTACGGCAACTCGACCTACTTTGGGGTGATCCGGGTGCAAAACCTGAGCATGGCGCTGCTATTGCCGGGTCTGGCCGTGGCGGTGCTCAGTGGCTTGGCCGGTGGGCTCTTTGCACGGGTGCTGCTGGTGTCGATCCGGGGCGAATCAGGCGACCGCTTCAGCCGCTGGCGCAAACGCAGTCCAGTGGCGTTTGCCGCTGCCTGCGGGCTGACCATTGCCGTCATCGGGCTGGTCAGCCAGGGCAACACCTTTGGCACCGGTTACGCCCACAGCCGCGCCATGCTGGAAGGCAACGACGAAACCTCGCCGTTCTATGTGTTGCTGAAGTTCATGGCGACCTGGATCACGGCCTGGGCCGGTGTGCCCGGCGGTATCTTTGCGCCTGCATTGTCCATTGGCGGCGCCTTGGGCAACGACGTGGCGCAGTTCATTGGCTATGCCAACGCGCCGACCCTGATTGCGCTGGGCATGGTGGGTTTTCTGGCGGCCGTGACACAAGCGCCGCTGACCTCGTTCATCATCGTGATGGAGATGGTGGCGGGCCATGAACTGGTGCTGAGCCTGATGGCCGCGGCGGTGGTGGCCAGCGGCGTGTCGCGCCTGCTGAGTGTGCCGCTGTACAGCGCGCTGGCGCAATTGCAGTTGCAGCGCCTGCCCAGAAGCGAGCAAACCTAAAAAAAGGAGCCCCGAAGGGCTCCAAACTCGCTTGCAATGTTGATTGCCAAATAAGCTCTCAAGAACTGCCCAATTATTTTATTTGAACAAATGCATTCGTGTTTAGGGGAATACCCTCGACCTTCACGGCCGCATGGCAATGAGCGCAGCAACGCTGTCTGAAGTCGTAATTGCCCACTGCCGCACTACGTGGATGCGTTATCGGTTAAATTGCGCAGGATGTTTTTGAAATCCCAAGGCACAAACGCCCGTCCCCCGCTATTTTCCAGTACCGAATTTCGCACTGCCCTGGGCATGTTTGCCACCGGGGTCACCATCGTCACGGCGCGCGCGCCCGATGGTCACCTGGTGGGCCTGACCGCCAATTCCTTCAACTCGGTGTCGCTCACGCCGCCCTTGGTGTTGTGGAGCCTGTCGCAAGCGGCGACATCGATGGAGGCTTTTCGCCAAGGTTCGCATTACGCCATCAATATCCTGGCCGCTGACCAGCAGGGGCTGGCGCTGCGTTTTGCCACGCGCGGGTTGGACCGCTTTGCCGATGTGGAATTCGTCGAGGGTGCCAGCGGCGCGCCCTTGCTGGCCGGTGCCGTGGCGACCTTTGAATGTTTCAACCGCAGCCGTTACACCGAAGGCGACCACGTGATTTTTGTCGGCGAGGTCGAGCATTGCGCACACCGCACCGGCATTTCGCCGCTGCTTTACCACGGTGGCCGGTTCTATACCGAGCATCCGCTGTAATGCGCCTGGCGCAGCGCGTCAAGGTACCGATTGACAGGATGGGCTTGTGCAAAACCTGAAACTCGCAGAACTGATGGGCGCTTTAAGCCATGCGCTGGACATCACCGAAGGCCAGCCCGAAGGCCACTGTGTGCGTTGCTGCTGGATCGGCATGCACATTGGCGCCAAGCTCGGCCTGGACAATGGCGCGCTGTGGACCCTGTACTACACGCTGCTGCTCAAAGACCTGGGATGCTCCAGCAATGCGGCGCGTATATGTGAACTCTACGCCAGCGATGACCTGACTTTCAAGCGCGATTTCAAGTGGGTGGATGGCAGCCTGCCGCAGGTGCTGCGTTTTGTGCTGCGCCACACCGGCCCGGCGGCGGGGCTGATGGACCGGCTCAAGTCGCTCGGTGGGATTTTGAAAAACGGCAATGACATTGCCCAGGAGCTGATCCAGACCCGCTGCACGCGGGGCGCCGATATTGCGCGTCAGTTGCGTTTTCCGGAAAGTGTGGCACAGGGTATCCATGCGCTCGATGAGCACTGGAATGGGCAGGGCCGGCCCGAGCAACTGGCCGGGTCGGCCATTCCCATCAACGCGCGTATCGCCTTGCTGGCCCAAGTTATTGACGTGCACAACGCCGCCACTGGCCGGGCCACCGCGGTGGCCGAAGTGCAGGCGCGCCGGGGCAGCTGGTTTGACCCGTCACTGGTCGACGCTTTTGTGGCGCTGAGTCATGGCGCCGCGTTTTGGGAGATGCTGGATTCGCCCGGCCTGGAGCCGGCTGTGTACGCGCTGGAGCCGGGTGGCCACGAAGTGCGCGTGGACGAAGATTATCTGGACGACATCACCGAAGCCTTTGGTCAGGTGGTGGATGCCAAAAGCCCGTTCACGGCAGGGCACAGCGCGCGTGTCGGCCTGTACACCGCACTGCTGGGTGAGGCGATGAACGTGCCCGAAGCGCGCAGACGTTGGCTCAAGCGCGGCGCGCTCCTGCATGATGTGGGCAAATTGGGGGTGAGCAATTGCATTTTGGACAAACCGGGAAAGCTCGACGCCGCCGAATGGCGCGCGGTGCAGCGTCACGCCAGCTACACCGAAGCCATTTTGAGCCGGGTGCGCATTTTTGACGAGCTGGCTGTTGTGTCTGCAGCGCACCATGAGCGCCTGGATGGCAAGGGCTATCCCAAAGGCATGGCAGGTGCAGACATTGCGCTGGAAACGCGCATCATTACCACGGCCGACATTTTTGATGCCATCACCGCCGAACGGCCGTACCGCGGCGCTGTGCCGCTGGACAAAACCCTGGCCATCATGGCGGACACCGTGGGTACCGCCATTGACGCGGATTGTTTTGCCAGTTTGAAGCGCGTCATCCGCCAGAGTCCTGAGCTTTTTCCCCAGTAAATCCGATACGTCACTTGAGGCACGCCATGACAGACTCCGCAACTGAACACATTTTGATCACCTATGCCACCACCGACGGTCACACCAGGCGGATTTGCGAACGGCTGAAGCAGGTCATGGAGGGTTTGGGGCGGCAGGTGACACTGGTCTTGCTGGCTGACGCCGGGGCGCTGGACTTGAACAGCTTTGAGCGCATTGTGATCGGCGCCAGTATCCGTTATGGTCACCACCAGCCGCTGGTGGCCGAGTTCATTGCCCGGCACCAGGCGCTGCTGGAGAGCCGGCCCAGCGCCTTCTTTTCGGTCAATATCGTGGCGCGCAAGCCCAACAAAAACACCCCTGAAACCAATCCCTATTGCCGCAAGTTTCTCAAGAGCATCCGTTGGCAACCACGCCTGACGGGGGTGTTCGCGGGCAAGCTGGATTACCCCAGGTATGGTTTTGTTGATCGCCAGATGATCCGGCTGATCATGCTGATCACCCAGGGCCCCACCGACCCCAAGGCGGTGGTGGAGTTCACCGACTGGGCCAAGGTGGAGGTTTTTGGGCGCCAGGTGTGCGAGATTACTGCTTGACGGCTTCGACCTGGATCAGCAGGCGCACGTTCTTCGGGAAACCCCAGTCAATGCCGTAGGCCACGCCAAATTGGGTGCGGTCGATGTTGGCCTCGAACTCGCCGCCGCACACTTCGCGCTTGAGCATCGGGTTGTCGTAGCAGTTGAATTTGGTGGCCTTGAGCGTGACCGGCTGGGTCTTGCCGAGCAGGGTCAGATTGCCGCTGACGTCGGCCAGCTTGTCGCCGGTGAAGTTGAATTTGGTAGAGACAAAGGTCATCTTGGGAAACTTGGCGGCGTCCAGCAGCTCGGCGCTTTGCAGGTGCTCGTTGAAGGCGCCAAAGCCGGTGTTGATCGACTTGGTGTCAATGGCGATCTCGACCTTGCCGGTCTTGGCGGCGCGGTCAAATTCAACTTTGCCTTCTTTTTTGTCAAAACGGCCGCGGTTGGTTGTGGTGCCAAAGTGGTCGATCTCAAACGTCACGTAGGTGTGGGCCGGGTCGATGGCGTAGTTGGCTGCCTGGGCTTGAGAAGTTACCGCGAGCAGGGTCAGGGCAGCGGCTGAAATGAGGGAAAAACGCATGAAAAACTCCAGAGGAAGGTTAAGGGAAAAGGAATGAACAACAAAGAATGACGGGTGGCTTATAACTTGCCCATGCCGCTGAGCAACAGCTTGAACCTGACCTGCACGTCATCGGCCACCATCGAGGTGTCGGCCCAGTCGCCTTCGCCGATCCTGAACGCCAGCCGTTTGATCGGCAGCACACCGCTTGCCGTGGTGGTGGCGCCGTTTTGCGACATGGCCAGCGGCACCGTTACATCGTGGCTTTGGCCCTTGATGGCGAGCTTGCCCGCCACTTCGTACTTGCCAGCACCCAGCGCCTTGAAGGCGGAGGATGTGAATTGGGCTTGCGGGAATTTGGCGGTGTTGAACCAGGTGGCTTTGGGCAGTTCAACATCCATTTCCGGCGCGCCCAGTGTGGCGCTGGCGATGTCCACGGTGAAAGTAACCTTGCTGGTTGCCAGTTTGGCCGCGTCGAAGCTGATCTGGGCATCAAATTTTTTGAAATGTCCTTGCACCGGCACTCCCATTTGCTTGATTTCGAAAGCGATGCTGCTCTGCGCGGGAAGCAGCTTTTGCTGGGCCGCAGCGGGCATGGCTGCAGCGCTGAATGCCACGGTCAGGAGGGCGGGAATGAGGGCAAAAAAATTCATGGTATTGGACTCCTTGATAGGCGATGGATTCAGGAACTGGCGGGCAACATGCGTGACAGCAGTCCGTCACGGTCCACCAGATGGTGCTTGAGTGCGGCGGCAATGTGCATGCCGGCCAGCGCCACCAGCGCCAGCGCCAGCAACTTGTGCAAAGGCTTGATGAGTTCAGCCAGTTCCTTGTTGACGGGCAGCAAATCGGGCAACGGCAGCTGGCCAAACCAGACAATCGGGAAGCCGGCCGCCGAGCTGTAGGCCCAGCCGACCAGCGGCACGGCAAAAAACAGCAGGTACATCACATGGTGCGTGGCATGGTAGGCCCGGGTTTGCCAGTCCGGCATGTTCCTGGTGACAGTGATGGGAAGTGCCGGTGGCCGGTGTGTGACGCGCCACAACATGCGCAACACCGTCAGCGCCAAAAATGTGACGCCCGCCCATTTGTGCCAGTTGTAGAGCTTCAGTCGCTGCGGTGAAAAAGGCAGATCGGTCATGTACAGCCCGACCCCAAATATGGCCGCGATCACCAGCGCCAGCAGCCAGTGCAACACGACGGCTACCGTGCTGTAGCGCTTGGGCTGCGCGGCGTAGTCAGGCAGGGCTGTGGTCAAAATGCTTCTCCGGAAATGGGGTGGACAGGGCTTATCCTGCTGCGATGAGAAGAAGTTTATGGGCCCGTTAATCCAAATTGATTCAATCTGGTTGATGTTGTAATTCGATTTATTTGAATGATTAAATCCTGACTCATTGCATACTTGGGTTCAATACACCGCCAAACCTTCTGGAAATTGCCATGAACACAAGCCTGCAGCGCGCGCCCGTTTTTTTTATCTCGCATGGTGCCCCCACGTTTGCCCTGGAGCCCGGGCAGCTGGGCGCCAATCTGCGTGCCATGGGGCCGCAGCTCACAGGCGTCAAGGCGGTGCTGGTGGTGTCGCCGCACTGGCAAACCCGTGAACTGCAGGTGCTGACGACGCCGGTCCCTGAAACCGTTCACGACTTTGGCGGTTTCCCGGCCGCGCTGTATGCGCTGCAGTACCCGGCGCCGGGTCAGCCCGAGCTGGCCCTGGAGGCGCTGCAGTTGTTGACACAGGCGGGCTGGCCCGTCACAGCGGAGGCGCATCGTGGTCTCGACCATGGCGCCTGGGTTCCGCTGTTCCACCTGTTGCCGCAAGCCAATGTGCCGGTGTTCCAGGTCTCCATGCCACACCAGCTGGATACTGCCGGGGCGCTGGCACTGGGCCGTGCCCTGGCGCCGCTGCGCGACCAAGGTGTGCTGATCGTGGGCTCCGGCAGCCTGACGCACAACCTCTACGAGCTGCAGCGCCCCGCTGCGCCTGCCGTCGATTACGCGGTCGAGTTCGCCCACTGGATCCGTCAGGCCGTGCGCCGCGTCGATGTGGCGGCGCTGGTGGACTACCGCCGCCTGGCACCGCATGCCGAGCGCGCCCATCCCACGCAAGAGCACTTTTTGCCCTTGCTGGTGGCGCTGGGGGCCAGCCACGAGGACGAAGCCGCGCAGGTCATTGCCGGCGACATCACCTACGGCGTGCTGTCGATGGAGTCTTATGTCTGGGGTTTGGACAACGCGGCAAGCCCGGTACTAGAGGTGGCAGCATGAGCGCCTTACAGAACACACTGTCGTCGTTGCAGCAAAGCGCTGACTTTGCCCTGGCGTTCCGCATCAGGCAGCCGCAACCGGCCCAACCCAAGGCCTTGCTGGTGTTGCTGCATGGCGTCGGTGGTTCGGAGTCCAACCTGGGCGATCTCGCGGCAGGGATCGATCCCGACACCCTGGTGCTGTTGCCGCGCGGCCCCTTGACCTTGGGCCCCGGCCAATTTGCCTGGTTTCGTGTCGCATTTACCGCCAGCGGCCCGCGCATCGAGGCGCAGGAAGCCGAGCAAAGCCGCCTGGCCCTGATCCATTTTGTGGCGCAGCTGCAGGCGGCGCATGGCATTTCCCCGCAGCAGACGGTGATTGCCGGCTTCAGCCAGGGCGGCATCCTGAGCGCCAGCGTGGCCTTGACCGCGCCCGAAAGCGTGGCCGGTTTCGGCATCCTGTCCGGGCGCATCCTGCCCGAACTCGAACCCCATCTGGCCGAGCCGGCACGCCTGACCGCGCTGCGGGCTTTTATCGGCCATGGCGAGTTCGACAGCAAGTTGCCGGTGCTGTGGGCGCAGCGCTCGGAGGCGCTGTTGTCGCAACTGGGGGTGGCGCACAGCTCCCGGCGCTATCCCATCGACCACGGCATCAGCGCGGCCATGCAGGCCGATTTTCTGCAGTGGCTGAGCGGTGTCTTAAAGGCGGCATGACATGACGCATGAGGCGCGTCGGCTCGATTCGGCTCAGCCGGTGCTGCACATTGGCGCACAGCAGACGGTCGTTCTGACGGGCACGGCTGCCGACCCGCAACGGCTGCCACTGGCCATCGGTTACGTCCGAACCACAGCGGCTTGTTTTGGCCACAGCCCACCGTCACCGGGTGAGCTGGAGGCCGCCATCATGCTGGTCGAGGACGAACTCAGCCGCGTGCCAGCCATCGCCGCGGCGCAGGCTACGGTCGTCGCGCCTGCGGCGTTCATTGAGGCGATCGGGCGCAGCGCAGGGCTGGCCGACGGGGTGGCCAACGTGTTTTCACTCGACCAGGTGGAGCGCCTGTTTGACCTGCTGGCCGCGCTGTCGATGGGGCGACCCGCAGCGAGCGCCGGCATTCCTGCCGATCCGGCGTTCGCCGCCACGCTGCTGATCCTGCGCGAGAGCATGCACCATCTGAGATTTGATTCGATCCGGCTCGAGGCCGACGCCCTCCCGTGAGGCTTTGGGGGAACCCCCGATGCCTCGTTCGGATTCGGTTTTAGATCACGCCGCGCTGGCGCAAGCCTGCCACTTGCGCGGCATCCAACCCTAATTCAGCCAGCACTTCCTCGGTGTGTTCGCCCAAGTTGGGCGGCGGGCGCCGCAGCACCGGCGGCGTCGCCGTCAGGCGCAGCGGACTGGCCACCGTCGCGATGCTTGTCACCGTGCCTGCGGCTGGCTGGCTGCTGGTGACGGTCTGATCCACCCTTAAACCGCGCGCCTGCACCTGGGCGTCGTCAAAGGCCTGACCGATGTCGTTGATCGGGCCGCAGGGCACCGCCTTGTCTTCGAGCAGCGCAACCCATTGCGCGGTGCTGCGCGTGCGCGTGACCGCCTGCAGGATCGGAATCAGCACATCACGGTGCCTGACGCGCAGGGTGTTGCTGGCAAAACGCCCATCCCTGGCCCACTCGGGGTGGCCGGCGGCCTCGCAAAAACGCGCAAACTGGCCGTCGTTGCCGACCGCCAGCAGCATGCTGCCGTCCAGGGTCTCGAAGGTCTGGTAGGGCGCCAGGCTGGGGTGGGTATTGCCCTGGCGCTGCGGCACCTTGCCGGTGTTCAAAAAGCCCGCCGCCTGATTGGCCAGCACCGCCATGCCCACGTCGAGCAGTGCCATGTCGATGTGCTGGCCCTCGCCGGTGCGATGGCGCGCCTCTATCGCCGCCAGAATGGCGCTGCAGGCGTAAATGCCGGTCAGCACGTCGACCAGCGCCACACCCATGCGCATCGGGCCGCCGCCGGGCTCGCCGTCCGCGTGGCCGGTGATGCTCATCATGCCGCTCATGGCCTGGATCATCAGGTCGTAGCCGGCGCGCTCGGCGTAGGGTCCGTCCTGGCCAAAACCGGTGACCGAGCAGTAAATCAGGCGCGGGTTGACCGCCTTGAGGCTCTCGTAATCGAGCCCGTACTGCTTCAGTCCGCCGACCTTGAAATTCTCCACCAGCACGTCACTTTGCGCTGCCATTTTGAGGATCAGCGCCTGGCCCTCGGCTTGTGCCATGTCGAGCGTGATGGCGCGCTTGTTGCGGTTGCAGGCCGTGAAGTAGGTGGCCTGATCCGTGTCATTGCCTTGTTCGTCTTGCAGGAACGGCGGCCCCCAGTGGCGCGTGTCGTCGCCCGCGCCGGGGCGCTCGACCTTGATCACGTCGGCCCCCAAATCCGCCAGCATCTGGGTGCACCAGGGGCCGGCTAACACGCGGGAAAGGTCGAGAACTTTGAGGTGGGCGAGGGCGGCTTGTGTTGTTGTCATTTTTTGTTTTCGAAGACAAGGTTCATTCAATGAAGTTGATGTGCTGGTCACTGGCTGTGCGGGCTAAGGCTGAACCGGTGGTGGTTTTCGAAGAGAAAACCATGGCTGTGTTGCAGCATTGGCCGCCGTGCGAGACGACCATGAATGGACTTGGTTTTGAACCTTGGCAAAGCAGAGCGTGTACAGCAGTGGGCGGGGTATAGGGATTCGCCGATTTCGCAAAGCGAAGCGCGTATGAGGCGGAGCCCTATACCCCGCCCGCTGCCCTCACAGTCCACCGCATACCGCCGCCGCACAAAAACAAAAAGCGAAATGAATTGGAATCTGACCCCAATCAATTGAACGCCGCAATCCCGGTCTGCGCGCGTCCCAGAATCAGCGCGTGGATGTCGTGCGTGCCTTCGTAGGTGTTGACCACTTCCAGATTCACCAGATGCCGTGCCACACCAAACTCGTCGCTGATGCCGTTGCCGCCCATCATGTCGCGCGCCAGGCGGGCAATGTCGAGCGCCTTGCCGCAGGAATTGCGTTTCAGAATGGAGGTGATTTCCACCGAGGCCGTGCCTTCGTCCTTCATGCGGCCCAGGCGCAGGCAGCCTTGCAGGCCGAGTGCGATTTCGGTTTGCATGTCGGCGAGTTTCTTTTGAATCAGCTGATTGGCGGCCAGCGGGCGGCCGAACTGCTGGCGGTCCATCACGTACTGGCGCGAGCGGAACCAGCAGTCTTCGGCCGCGCCCAAGGCGCCCCAGGCGATGCCGTAGCGCGCGCTGTTGAGGCAGGTGAACGGGCCCTTGAGGCCCTGCACCTCGGGGAAGGCGTTTTCTTCGGGGCAAAACACGCCGTCCATGACGATCTCGCCGGTGATGCTGGCGCGCAGGCCGACCTTGCCGTGGATCGCGGGGGCGCTCAGGCCAGCGGCGCCCTTGTCGAGCACAAAGCCGCGAATCGGGCCGACCGCGCCGGACTCGCTCACCTCTTTGGCCCAGACCACAAACACGTCGGCAATCGGGCTGTTGGAAATCCACATCTTGCTGCCCGACAGTTTGTAGCCGCCGGGCACCTTGACGGCGCGGCTCAGCATGCTGGCCGGGTCCGAGCCGTGGTTGGGTTCGGTCAGGCCAAAGCAGCCGATCCATTCGCCGGTGGCCAGCTTGGGCAGGTACTTTTGCTTGGTGGCTTCGTTGCCGAATTCAAAAATGGGCACCATCACCAGCGAGCTTTGCACGCTCATCATCGAGCGGTAGCCGCTGTCCACGCGCTCGACCTCGCGGCCGATCAGTCCGTAGGCGACGTAGTTCAGGCCGGGGCCGCCATAAGCTTCGGGAATGGTGGGGCCGAGCAAGCCCAGCTCACCCATCTCGCGAAAGATGGCGGGGTCAGTCTGCTCCTTGCGAAAAGCCTCGATCACACGTGGCTGGAGTTTGTCCTGGCAGTAGGACGCAGCGGCCTCCTTGATCATGCGCTCGTCGTCGCTGAGTTGACTGTCGAGCAAAAAGGGGTCCTGCCAGTTGAAGCTTGCGTGGGCCATGGGGTTCTCCATTGAGTGTTCAGATGCCGCATGTTAGCGCCCGGCAAGGCAGCTTGGCAAACGACTTGTTTTCACTTTGATATGAGAAAAGCTTATATATTGAACGAATAAATTGGTTCAAAGCGCTTTGATTAGCCGGTTTATATGTACATTACGCACATCATGCGCAGAAAAATCCCATCCCTCCAGGCGCTGGCCTGCTTCGAGGCTGCGGCGCGCCACCAGAGCTACACCCGCGCCGCGCAAGAGCTGGCGCTGACCCAGGGCGCGGTCTCGCGCCAGCTCACCGCGCTGGAGGACTTTGTCGGGGTCGCGCTGTTCAAGCGCACGCGCCATGGGGTCACGCTGACCGAGCGCGGACGTGATTACGCTGCGCAGGTGGCGATTCGCCTGAATGCGCTGGAGCAGGACACGCTTGACGTGATGAGCACGCAGGGTGGCGGCAGCGTGCTGCACCTGGCGGCCGTGCCCACCTTTGCCACGCGCTGGCTGATCCCGCGTTTGCCCGAGCTGAAAAGAGCGCAGCCCGAGCTCACCGTGCACATCGAGACGCGCACCCGTCCCTTCATGTTTGCCGACACGCCGTTCGATTGCGCGCTGTTTGCCGGCACGCCCGAGCAGGTTGGCCAGTGGGCCGGCACCCGGGCCACCAAATTGCTCGACGAAGTGGTGCTGCCGGTGTGCCATCCCGGCCTGCTGCAAGGGCTGGACAAGCTGTTGCCAGAAGCGCTCGTGGGGCTGCCCTTGCTGCAGCAAAGCACCCGCCCCGAAGCGTGGCGGCAATGGTTTGACGCGCAAGGCGTGGCCGCGCCCCAGGCGCTTTCCGGTGCGCGCTTTGAGCTGTTCTCCATGACGGTGGCCGCCGCTGTTCATGGCATGGGCCTGGCCCTGGTGCCGCGCCTGCTGATCGACTCCGAGCTGGCGCGCGGCGAGCTGGTGGTGGCGTGTGAGCGGCCCCTGGCCAATCAGCGCGCTTATTACATGGTGCGACCCGATGGCCGGGACAACCCGGCGGCGACGCAGATTTTCCTGGATTGGCTGGTTCAAAGCGTGCAAAGCGCACCGCGTTGACCCGCATCCCCGTCTGCTAAACCACTATTGCATATTTGTTTCATTTGCATAAAAATGCAGTTATGCGTACCAGTCTTGATATACCTGATCCCCTGTTTCGCCACCTCAAGGCCAAAGCGGCATTGGAGGGATCAACCCTGCGCGATTTGGTGCTGAACCTGGTGCAACGCGGCTTAAACAGCAGCAACAGCACCGCCCCCTTACCAACAGCCTCCGACTTGCCCAGCATCAGCCTGGGTGCCCCCATGGTTTTGAGCGCAGAGCATTTGAGCAACGCCAACCTGAGCGCCTTGGCCGATGAGTGAGCCTGCATCCAGCGCCTGGTCCGTGCAGGAAGCCCCGGGCCTGCCATGGTCATTGCCAACCTCCATCACGGGCGACCTGCCTGACATCAATATCTGGCTGGCGCTGGCCGTGCAAGAGCATCCGCACCACACTTTCGCACGCGCTTACTGGGCGAGCGTGGTGGCAGCGTCCGCAGCCAACGCGCAACCCCGCGCCTGGTTTTGCCGCACCACCATGTTGGGTCTGGTGCGCTTGTTGTGCCAACCCAAGGTGGTGGGCGCCGGTGCGCTCGATTTGTCCGCCGCCTGGCATCTATACCAAAGCTATCGGGCCATGCCACAAATTGGCTTGCTACCCGACCCTTTGACATGCGAGCTTGAAATCAGCAACTTGCTCAAGCGCACCCAGCCACCCGCACGGCTATGGACAGACACCTATCTGGCGGCGCTGGCGCAATCCACTGGCCTGCGGCTGGTGACGTTTGACCGCGACTTTGAGCGCTTTGGGTTAACGCACACCTTGATCTTGCCGCGCCACTAAGTTTTCATGGGTGTTCACGGTTCATCCCCGTGCTAAGCTAAACGCCATTGACAACCCATACACAGGAGCGTTTTTCATGCCCGGACTTCTTCCCAACATCGACCCCGATGGCCTGCTTGAGTTCTCGGTGGTTTACACCGACCGCGCGCTCAACCACATGTCGCAGCGCTTTCAGGGCGTGATGAAAGACATCTCCAGCATCCTCAAGGAGGTGTACCACGCCCCTTCGGCGGTGCTGGTGCCGGGCAGCGGCACTTTTGGCATGGAGGCCGTCGCGCGGCAGTTTGCCACCGGCAAGAAAACCCTGGTGATCCGCAACGGCTGGTTCAGCTACCGCTGGACGCAGATTTTTGACATGGGGCAGATCCCCAGTGAATCCACCGTGCTCAAGGCGCGCCGCGTCGGCGAAGGCCCGCAGGCACCGTGGATTCCCTGCCCGGTTGACGAGGTGGTCGCCAGCATCCGCGCCAACAAACCCGATATGGTGTTTGCCCCGCATGTGGAAACCGCCGCCGGCATGATGCTGCCAGACGACTATTTGACAACCGTGGCGGATGCGGTGCATGAAGTGGGCGGCCTCTTTGTGCTCGACTGCATTGCCTCGGGCGCCATGTGGGTCGATATGCAAGCCACCGGCGTCGATGTGCTGGTGAGCGCGCCGCAAAAAGGCTGGAGCGGCTCGCCCTGCTGCGCCATGGTGATGTTGAGCAGCCGCGCCCGCGCCGCCATCGACGCCACCAGCAGCACCAGCTTTGCCTGCGACTTGAAGAAGTGGCTGCAGATCATGGAGGCTTATGAAAAGGGCGGTCACGCCTACCACGCCACCCTGCCGACCGATGCGCTGACGCGCCTGCGCGAGGTCATGCAGGAAACCCGTGGCTACGGGTTTGACAAGGTCAAGGCCGAGCAGGCGGCGCTGGGCGCCAGGGTGCGTGCCCTGTTTGAGAGCCGCGGCATCAAGAGTGTGGCCGCCGAGGGTTTCAAGGCCCCCGGTGTGGTGGTGAGCTACACCACGGATGCAGACATTCAAAACAGCAAAAAGTTTTTGGCGCTCGGCCTGCAAACCGCTGCTGGCGTGCCCTTGCAGTGCGACGAGCCGGCTGATTTCTCGACCTTCCGCGTCGGCCTGTTCGGCCTGGAAAAACTGCACAACGCGGACCGCAGCGTGGCGCATCTCGCGGCGGCACTGGATGCCATGGGCATCACGGCCTGAACTGACTGACATTGAAGTCGCCTCAAATGATGAAAGACAAACGTCATTGCGAGTCGCGTAGCGACGTGGCAATCCATGCAGCTTGGGGTCATGGATTGCTTCACTACGTTCGCAATGACGAGGTTTTTTGACGTCAAGATGCGCGTCAAATGGGCACCAGATGTGGGGGAATTAAGCTCACTCCTACTTGATTTTCAGGGCTTCGCCACTACCATTCACTGCCTTGAACGGGGATTCCGTTTGATCGAGTGAAAAAGGAAAACATGAAACGCATTCTGTTGTTTGTTCTGACCAATGTGATGGTGGTGGCGGTGCTGGGCGTGGTGGCCAGCCTGCTGGGCGTGAACCGTTACCTCACGGCCAACGGGCTGGACCTGGGCGCCTTGCTGGGCTTTGCGCTGATCATGGGTTTTGGCGGCGCCATCATTTCGCTGCTGATCAGCAAACCCATGGCCAAGTGGACCGCGGGCGTGCGCATCATCAACCAGCCGGCCAATGTGGATGAGGCCTGGATTGTCGAGACGGTGCGCAAGCTGGCCGACAAGGCCGGTATCGGCATGCCCGAAGTGGGCATTTTCGACGGAGCGCCCAACGCCTTTGCCACCGGAGCCTTCAAGAATTCGGCGCTGGTGGCGGTCAGCACCGGTTTGTTGCAGGGCATGACGCACGAGGAAATCGAGGCTGTCATCGGCCATGAAATCGCCCACGTCGCCAATGGCGACATGGTCACCATGACGCTGATCCAGGGCGTGATGAACACCTTTGTGGTGTTCCTGAGCCGGGTGATTGGTTATGCTGTGGACAGCTTTTTGCGCAAGGGCGACAGCCAAAACTCCGGCCCCGGCATCGGCTACATGGTGACCACCATCGTGCTCGACATCGTGCTCGGTTTTGCCGCCGCCATCGTGGTGGCCTGGTTCAGCCGGCACCGCGAGTTCCGCGCCGACGCCGGTGCCGCCCAATTGATGGGACGGCGCCAGCCCATGATCAACGCGCTGGCCCGTTTGGGCGGTTTGCCGTCCGGTGAATTGCCCAAAAGCGTCGCCGCCTTTGGTATCACCGGTGGCATCGGCAAGTTGTTCTCAAGCCACCCACCGATCGAAGACCGCATTACCGCACTGCAAAACGCACAAGGCTGATCGCTTGGATCGTCATTGCGAACGCAGTGAAGCAATCCATCACTTCTGAGTACGTGGATCGCCACGCTTCGCTCGCGATGACGGTCAATGGTCCGTGTGCGGTATCGGTCCCGCTTCAGACGGTCCCCAATGACAACAGGTTCATCGCCAGCGCCTCGGCCACCTTGATGCCGTCCACCCCGGCTGACAAAATCCCGCCGGCGTAACCCGCGCCTTCACCGGCCGGGTACAGGCCACGCGTGTTGACACTCTGAAAATCATCCCCGCGCGGCATGCGCAGCGGTGACGAGGTGCGGGTTTCCACGCCGGTCAGCACGGCATCGGGCATGTCAAAGCCCTTGATCTTCTGGCCAAAGGCCGGCAGCGCCTCGCGCAGCGCGGCAATGGCGTAGTGCGGCAGGGCGGGGTGCAGGTCGCCTAGTTTGACACCCGGCTGGTAGGACGGCAGCACCGAGCCAAAGCTGGTCGATGCCTGGCCCGCAATGAAGTCGGCCACCAGCTGCCCCGGCGCCTCGTAGTTGCTGCCGCCAAGCACGTAGGCGCCCGATTCGAGCCGGCGCTGCAGGTTGATGCCCGCCAGTGGGTGCGTGGCGCCCGGGTGGGTAGCTTTGATGCGCTCGGTTTCTTCGGCATAACGCTGGCCCGCCGCAGCGCCAAAAGCCTGCACAAAGGCCGCTTCGTCCTGGTCGAAGTCGGCGGGCTCGATGCCCACCACCATGCCGGCGTTGGCGTTGCGCTCGTTGCGCGAATACTGGCTCATGCCATTGGTCACCACACGGCCGGGCTCGCTGGTGGCAGCCACCACGGTGCCGCCCGGGCACATGCAAAAGCTGTACACCGCGCGGCCATTGCTGGCGTGGTGCACCAGCTTGTAGTCGGCCGCACCCAGGCTCGGGTGGCCGGCGTGGCGGCCCCAGCGGGCACGGTCGATCACGCTTTGCGGGTGCTCGATGCGAAACCCCACCGAGAACGGTTTGGCGTCGATGGTGACGCCACGCTCGTGCAGCATGGCAAAGGTGTCGCGCGAGCTGTGGCCCAGCGCCATCACCACCTGGTCGGCGCGCATCTCGTAACTTTGGCCGCTGGACTGGTCGAGCACGGTGAGGGCGCGCAACTCGCGGCCATGGGCGCCGTCTTCCACCAGCACGTCGGTCACGCGCTGCTCAAAGCGGATTTCGCCACCCAGCGCGATGATTTGGGCGCGCAGGTTTTCCACCACCTTGACCAGTTTGAAGGTGCCAATGTGCGGGTGCGACTCCACCAGAATCTCGGGCGGCGCGCCGGCCTTGACGAATTCTTCCATCACCTTGCGCCCCAGATGGCGCGGGTCCTTGATCTGGCTCCACAGCTTGCCGTCGGAAAACGTGCCGGCGCCGCCTTCGCCAAACTGCACATTGCTTTCCGGGTTGAGCACATGTTTGCGCCACAGGCCCCAGGTGTCCTGGGTGCGCTCGCGCACCTTTTTGCCGCGCTCCAGCACGATTGGCTTGAAGCCCATCTGCGCCAGCATCAGCGCGGCAAAAATGCCGCAGGGGCCAAAACCCACCACCACCGGGCGCAGCGCCAAGTTCAACGGGGCCTGCGCCAGCAGCCGGTACGCCATGTCGGGGGTGGGAACGATGTGCGGGTTGCCAGCGTGTTGCTTCAGTAAAGCGGCTTCCTGCTCAGGCTTGGCCAGCGTGACGTCAACGATGTAAACCACCCGCACCTGCGCCTTGCGGGCATCAAAACTGCGTTTGAAAATGTGCCATTCGGCCAGGTCGACTGGCTGGAGCGCCAGTATTTGCAGGATCAGCGCGTTGAGGTGTTCGGGCGTGTGGTCAAGCGCGAGCTTGAGTTCGGAGAGTCGGATCATTGTGCGTGCCGGTTGGGCTTGTGTTTATCAAGCAGAAGCCGCGCATTTTAGAAGAGTGGTGCAGGAAGTAACGTCGCCGCGCTCCTTTCCATGAACACCGAGTTTTGGTTTGTTGTGGGGTCGAATTTATTCGACCATGGCGGACTAAAGTCCGCCCCACAGGGTTCAAGGTCCATATGCGGTATCCATGGACAGGGGTTGCCAAATCAGTCATCAGCTCGGCAAAAAGCCTTCGACCGACAGGTAACGCTCGCCGGAGTCGTAGTTGAAGCCCAGCACCGTGGCGCCAGCGGGCAACTCGGGCAGTTTTTGCGCTATGGCGGCCAGCGTGGCGCCGCTGGAAATACCCACCAACAGGCCTTCTTCGCGGGCGCTGCGGCGGGCGTATTCGCGGGCCGGTTCGGCATCGACCTGGATCACGCCGTCGAGCAGGTCGGTGTGCAGGTTTTTCGGGATGAAGCCGGCACCAATGCCCTGGATCGGGTGCGGGCTGGGCGCGCCGCCCGAGATCACTGGCGAGAGCACGGGCTCGACCGCAAACACTTTCAGACGGGGCCACTTGGCCTTCAGCACCTGGGCCACGCCGGTGATGTGGCCGCCGGTACCGACGCCGGTAATCAGCACGTCAAGGCCAGCGGGAAAGTCGGTCAGAATCTCTTGCGCAGTGGTGTGCACATGCGCGTCGATATTGGCCGGGTTCTCAAATTGTTGCGGCATCCAGCTGCCGGGGGTGGCGGCAATCAATTCTTCGGCCCGCGCGATCGCACCTTTCATGCCTTTTTCACGCGGGGTCAGGTCAAACGAAGCGCCATAGGCCAGCATCAGCCGTCGCCGCTCAACGCTCATGCTGTCGGGCATCACCAGAATCAGCTTGTAGCCCTTGACCGCCGCCACCAGCGCCAGACCGACACCGGTGTTGCCCGAGGTGGGCTCGATGATGGTGGCGCCGGGTTTGAGCGCGTCAGAAGCTTCCGCGGCTTCGACCATGGACAGGGCGATGCGGTCCTTGATGGAGCCGCCGGGGTTGCTGCGCTCGGACTTTACCCACACCTGGTGCGTGTCGCCAAACAGGCGGTTGATGCGGATGTGGGGCGTGTTGCCAATGGTTTGCAGGACGTTGTCGGCTTTCATGCGGGGTCTCCTCAAAGTGATGGAGCAGTCATTTTGAACTACTTGATCGATTGTTTTCGGCATAAGCTTAGAAGCCCGGGCAGTAAGCAGAGTTTTCGTCACTGCGAGCGAAGCGTGGCAGTCCATGCAGTTCGGAAGTCATGGATTGCCGCGCTTCGCTCAATGGGATGGACGCCCCCGTCTCTAACCGGCATCGATGTGCCAAAGTGTGGGGTGTGTCTAACAACCCACGTCAACGAGAAGGAGCGTCCACCATGAAGGTTACAACAATTGGGCTTGATCTGGCAAAAGATGTTTTCCAAATC
>NZ_JAMPXE010000062.1 GCF_023701345.1 Rhodoferax sp.
TGCGAAAACGCATCGCCCTGCAGGGTGTACATATTGCAGGGCGCCAGGGTCTCGGCCACGGCTGAGGCGCCGCCGGGCGCGCTGCCATCGTCGATAAAAATTCGGGTGGCGCCGCCCAGCGGTGCGTTGAACGGAATCTCAAGCTCCAGGCGCTGTTTGGTGCCGATGGCCTGCACACGCTGGTACGGCACCGATTGGGTCGACACCGTGAAATCCAGCCGGCGCCCGTCACCAAAGTCCACCATCGCCGTCACCGTGCGGTCGGTCTGAAAATCCGGGTCACGGTCGAACAAGGCCACCACACGCAAGGGTTCGGCTTCAAACAGAAAGCGCCCGGCCACCACGGCGTAGCAGCCAATGTCGTACAACGCGCCACCCCCCACTTCCGGCCGGTTGCGGATGTTGTCGGGCAGACGGTTGAAGTACGAGAAAAACGCCTGCACCGTGCGCAGTTCACCCAGTGCGCCGCTGCGCACCAACTCACGTGCGCGCAACCACTGCGGGTGAAAACGCACCATGAAGGCCTCCATGATGTGCACCTTGCCGGCCACTTCGCGCAGTGCTTCCGCCTCATGCGCGTTCATGGCAAAGGGCTTTTCGCACAGCACATGTTTGCCGGCGCGGGCGGCGGCCAGCGTCATGGCCACATGCTGGTCGTTGGGCAGCGGGTTGTAGATGGCTTCAATGTCGGGGTCGGCAAACAACTCGTCATAGGAGCCATACGCCTTGGCGATGCCCATGTCGTCAGCCACTTTTTGCGCCTGCGCCAGCGAGCGTGAGGCAATGGCGCCAACGTGGCTCCACTGCCCCTTTTGCATGGCCGGAATGACTTTTTCACGGCCGATTTTGGCGGTGCTCAAAATACCCCAGTTGACTTTTTTCATGATGTTGGCCTTTGTTCCCTTGACGATGCAATTGTTCACCCCGAGCCTGTTCGCAGGGTGGTTCACGTTGAACCGGCAAACATTGTAGAAACTGCCGGGAGGCGCACCAGCAATGCCAAAATGCCGGCATGCACAACAAGCCCTCTCCTCCCGATGCGCCGCAACCTCCCGTCAAACAGGCCAACAACCCTTTGCATGGCATCACTCTGGAAGCCATGCTGACCGCCCTGCAGGCCCACTATGGCTGGCCAGGCTTGGCGCAGCGCATCCCGCTGCGCTGCTTCACGCTGGATCCCAGCGTGGCCTCCAGCCTCAAGTTTCTGCGCAAAACGCCGTGGGCGCGGGAGAAGGTGGAAGGGCTTTATCTTTTTATGCTGCGCGAGATGCGCCGTGGCAAAACCGGCCATGCGTGATGCAAGCCCCGCGGCCGCGCCCATCCTGCAACTTTCGGGGGTGACGTATGGCCTGCCTGACCGCGTGCTGTTCGAGAACCGGTCCGTCGATATTCCGGCCGGGCTCAGCCTGGTGCGCGGGGGTGACGGTAGCGGCAAAACCATGACCTTGTTGCTTTTTGCAGGGCTTTCTCCTCCTGTCGGGGGGACGCTCACGCTCAAGGGCGTGCCTTTGGCGACCGCCCATGACGCGTATTGCCGGCAGGTTTTCTGGGTCGATCCTCGCGCCGACACGCATGACGCCATGCCGGTGGGCGATTTTTTCAGTGCGCTGGAGGCGCTGTACCCCAACTTCAGCACGAAAGACCTGGCCGACCTGGTGGCGGGCTTTTCGTTGCAGGCGCAGCTGGGCAAGTCCCTGTACATGCTCTCGGCCGGCACCAGGCGCAAAGTGCTGCTGGCCGCCGCTTTGGCCAGCGGCGCAGCACTGACCCTGCTGGACGAACCTTTTGCCGCACTGGACCGGCCCTCCGTCAACTTCCTGCACGCGGTGCTGACCGATGCGGCCGACCACCCCGGCCGGGCGTTTGTCATCGCCGACCATGAGGCGCCAGCGGGCATCCCTTTGGCCGCATGCATTGATTTGGCCTGAAATACCGTTCAACGATAGCGATGTGTGAGCTCCAGGACTTTTCCTTCGAGCGCAAAGGACTGTCGCAAGCGTTGCGTCTCGGCTTTTTCGCGCCGCGTCAGTTCGCCGCCGCCCAGCCGGTCGCCCTCATAGCCATTGACCACCAGGGTCGTGATGCCTGCCTTGGCGACGTGTTTGAGCAGGTCAACAGCAAGACCTGCTTGCAAATACAGCGTGACATCGTTGATGAACAGGATGTCGCGCCTGCGGCCCGGCAGTTGCTCGAACAGCGTTTCTATGGCCTTGGCATTGCGCACGGCTTTGGCCATCGCCTCAGCTTCTGAGGTGGAGCTCAGGCGCGGCGCATCGAGGTGCGTGCGCAGGTCGAGCACACCGCTGGCGGGCGGCGGCATCAGGCTGCCGCCGGCACCGACCATGCCCCGCGCAAGCGCCAATGCCTCCGGAATATGCGGTGCCATGTCGATGAGGGCGATGCGCGCGCCCAAACCCTGCCGGCAAAGTTGGACCAGCCATTGGCGGCAAAGCGTCGTTTTGCCGGTATTGACATCGCCCAGGATCAACAGGTGCTGGCCCAGGCAAGCCTCGTTTTGAAGTTCGTTCCTCACTTGGCTGCCGCGTCTTCCTTGGGCTGGTAGGTCTCTGGCAGCAAGAACAGCATGACGGCGCCAACGAGGTAGATGACACAGGTCACCGCCAGACCCGCTTGCAGGCCACTCGTCTTGCCGATCACGCCGATGGTAAAGGGTGCCAGCATGGCGCCGATGCGCCCCATGTTCCAGCAAAAACCCCCGGCGTAGGCGCGCAAGTGCGCGGGAAACAGTTCTGCGTAATACGCCCCCAGGATGCCGCCTGCGCCACACAGGGCAAAGCCAACCACCGCGCCCCACCAGAACAAAAACATCGAATGCTGAACGACGATGTAGATGGCGATCGAAATCGCACAGACGACAAAGGCGGTCATCATCGCGCGGCGACGCCCGATCTTGTCGGCCAGCCAGCCGAAGAACTGAAAACCGAAGAACATACCGACGTACATGACAAAGGAAAAGCCGAGCATGGTCGTCATGCTCAAGCCGCGCTCCTGGATCAGGAAGGTCGGAATCCAGAAAGCCGCACCCCAGTAACCCGCCAGATTCACGATGCTGATCAAGGTGGCAGGCAGCGTGACACGGGCCAGCCCGCCAGCAAAGATGGCCCCAATACCAACGCCCGACTTGGCGGTTTGGCCGCTCTTGGGCGTCCTTTGACGGTCTGGCGGAATCAGGCGATGCACCAGCAAGGCGGCCGGAATCGATGCCGCACCCGCAACAAAAAGCCATTGCCATTGCACTGCCATCGCCCAACGGCCGACCAGTGCGGCAACGACGGCACCGATGGCGAAGCTGCTGAACACAAACGAGACAGCGCGTCCGCGGTACCGGGGCGCCCAGTGGTCTGCGATCAGCGCAGCACACGGCCCCCAAACGCCGCCGATGGCCAGCCCGGTGAAAAAGCGCAGCGCCATCCACGGTAGCCAGCCATCGATGAAATAAACCGCGCCCATGCCGACGCCCAACCAGCACAGCGCCAGCACGAGCGCAAAGCGGCGGCCGTAGTTTTCGGCAATCAGTCCGAACAGCACACTGCCGATCATGGCGCCCAGCATCGTCGCCGACCCAAGCAGGCCGCCCTCGGGCAGCGAAATCGCCAGCACCTTCAGCAAGACCGGCATGGCGATGGCCAGCACCATCAGGTCAAAACTGTCGAAAAAATAGGTAAGAAATGTCGCCCACAAGACTTTCCAGCGTTGCGGTGTGCCGCTGGATGTGTGGTGTTGATGGGTGAGGGCGGCAGTGTCGCTGCGGTGTGTGGTGTTGAGCAAGGCGGTCTCCAGAGTGGGGAAGATGCCTGCTGGGGTGCCGGTAGGTCTGCGCAGCACGTGACGTGCCAGTTCCGGAGCCAAATTGCGTTGTTCCCTACGCGGGAATGACCCCGATCAGGTTCAGCGGGTTCCACCATGGTGGTCTCAGCCCCGACTTTCGTCTTGGGCGCCCCGACAAGCAAAATAATTGTAATCCGTGATGAGGCCGTTCTACCTGCTGCTCCTTGCCGTTAAGCCGCCTCTTTGTAAAAATAAGCGCGCTGTAACACGCGGCCGGCCAGGGGCGCCACCTTGTCATGGATCGCGCCAATGTGCTCGGGCGTGGTGCCGCAGCAGCCACCGACGATGTTGACCAGGCCCTCGGCCGCAAATTCAGCCACCAGGCGGCTGGTGTCAGCCGGGGTTTCGTCAAAGCCGGTGTCGCTCATCGGGTTGGGCAGACCGGCGTTGGGGTAACAACTGATGAAGGTGTCGGGCGCGGCCTTGGCCAGTTCCTGGATGTAGGGGCGCATCAGGGCCGCACCCAGGGCGCAGTTCAGCCCCACCGCCAGCGGCCGGGCGTGGCGCACGCTGTGCCAGAACGCGGTCACGGTCTGGCCGCTCAGGATGCGCCCGGACGCATCGGTCACGGTGCCGCTGATGATGACGGGCAGGCGCTCGCCTGAGGCCTCGAAAAATTCGTCAATGGCAAACAGCGCCGCCTTGGCGTTGAGGGTGTCAAAAATGGTTTCCACCAGCAGCGCGTCGGCACCGCCCTGCACCAGCGCCTCGACCTGTTCGTAATAGGCCGCGCGCAATTGCTCAAAGGTGACGTTGCGCGCGCCGGGGTCGTTCACGTCGGGGCTGATGCTGGCGGTCTTGGGCGTGGGGCCGAGGGCGCCCAGCACAAAACGCGGTTTGTCGGGTGTGGAAAACTTGTCGCAGGCGGCGCGCGCCAACCTGGCCGAGGCCAGGTTCATCTCGAACGCCAGGTCGGCCATGTCGTAGTCGGCTTGCGCCACGCTGGTGGCGCCAAAGGTGTTGGTCTCGATCAGGTCGGCGCCAGCGGCCAGGTAACGCTGGTGGATGTCGCTGATGACATCGGGGCGCGTCAGGCTCAACAGCTCGTTGTTGCCTTTCACATCCTTGTGGAAGTCCTTGAAACGCTCGCCCCGGTACTGGGCTTCATCGAGCTTGAAGCGCTGGATCATGGTGCCCATGGCGCCGTCAAGCACCAGGATGCGTTTTTCCAGCAGGTCGGGCAGGGCTTGGGCGCGGGTATAGTGAAGTGGTTTCATAGCGCTGGTATTGTAGAAAGCATCGCTGGTCCGCATGCCCGCGCGGTGTTTCTCCCGCCCGGCACGCCCCTGCCGTGAGTTGAAAGAATCCCAAAATGCGTTGTTTCAACACCTGTCTTGCCTTGTCGCTCACGTCCCTGCTGCTGGCGGGTTGTCAGCCGAAGTCGGCGCCGGGCTGGTCGGGCTATGGGGAGGGGGACTACGTTTATGTGTCCTCGCAATTGGGTGGCACCCTGACGCAATTGAATGTGCGCAGCGGGGATCAGGCGACCCAAGGCATGCCCTTGTTTGCGCTGGAAGCCGAGAACGAGCAGGCTGCGCGAAGTGAGGCCGATGCCCGGCTGGTGCGTGCCAACGCCCAACTCGCCAATGTGGCCAAGGGCAAGCGCAGCGACGAAATTGCGGTGATTCAGGCCCAAATCAGCCAAGCCCGCGCCCAGGCCAGACTTAACGCCGACGCTTTGGCACGCGAAGAGCAGTTGGTTAAGCAGGGCTTTGTCTCCGAGGCGCGGCGCGATGACCTGCGCACCGCGCAGGCTCAGAGCGCTGCCCGGATGGACGAGCTGGCGGCGCAGTTGCGGGTGGCGCAATTGCCAGCCCGCGTCGATGAGCGTGCCGCCGCGGCTGCCGACACCGAAGCCGCGCGGCAATCGGTGCGCCAGTTGGCCTGGCGCGAGGCGCAAAAATCCCGCACTGCCCCGGTGGCCGGGTTGGTGACGGATACGTTCTTTCGCGTCGGCGAGTCGGTGTCCGCGGGGCAGCCGGTGCTGGCGCTGCTGCCGCCCGACCATATCAAGGCGCGCTTTTTCGTGCCGGAAAGTGCCCTGGGCAGTCTTCGGGTCGGTGCTGCGGTCAACATCGTGTGCGACGGTTGCGCGGGGCCGATCCCGGCCAGAATTTCCTTCATCTCGAACCGGGCCGAGTACACGCCGCCGGTCATTTACTCCAATGCGCAACGGGCCAAACTGGTGTTCATGGTCGAGGCGCGACCCGGCGCCAGCGACGCTGCCCGGCTCAAACCCGGGCAACCGGTGGAGGTGCTGCCAGTGGCCGGGGCGATGCCGTGACACGGGCAGTTGACGTCACCGGCCTGACCAAGCGCTACGGCGGGCGCGCCGTGGTGGACAACTTGTCGATCCAGCTGGAAAGCGGGCGCATCTGCGGCTTTCTCGGCCCCAACGGCAGCGGCAAAACCACCACCATCCGCATGCTGTGCGGGCTGCTGACCCCCGACAGCGGCGCCGGGACCTGCCTGGGGCTGGACATCACACGGGAGGCTGCGCAGATCAAACGCCAGGTCGGCTACATGACGCAGCGCTTTGGTCTGTACGAAGACCTGACCATCCGGGAAAACCTGGACTTTGTCGCCCGCCTGTTTGAGCTGCGCCAGCGCAAGCAGGCGGTGGACCTGACGCTGGAGCGGCTGGGCTTGACTGCGCGCCAACACCAGCTGGCCGGCGCCCTGTCCGGCGGCTGGAAACAGCGTCTGGCCCTTGCCGCCTGCCTGCTGCACGAGCCGCGCCTCTTGCTGCTCGATGAGCCCACGGCCGGGGTTGACCCGAAGGCGCGGCGCGATTTCTGGGATGAAATCCACCGCCTGGCGGCGCAAGGCATCACGGTGCTGGTGTCGACGCATTACATGGACGAGGCGGCCCGCTGCCACGAGCTGATGTACATCGCCAACGGCCAGGTGCTTACAAGGGGTACCCAGGCCGACATCATCGAGCGCGCGGGCCTGGCCGTGTGGACCATCGCCGGCGAGCATCTGGAGGCGCTGGTGGCGCCGATCCAGGCCTTGCCCGGTGTGCTCAGCGTCTCGGCGTTTGGCAATACCCTGCATGTGGCCGGCCTTGATCCGGCGCTGCTGCAGGCCTCTCTCGCCCCTTACCAAGCGCGGCCTGAGTTGCAGTTGACGCCTGCCCCGGCGGATCTGGAAGATGTCTTCATCAGCCTGATGGATCAGGCCCATGATGCCGACCGGGGCGTGGCAGCATGAGCGCCTCCTTCTCCTTCGCCCGCGTGGCGGCGATCATCATCAAGGAGTTCCAGCAGATGCTGCGCGAGCGCCTGACCTTTGCCATGGCCATCGGCGTGCCCGTCATGCAGCTGATCCTGTTTGGCTACGCCATCAACAACGACCCCAAGGGCCTGCCGACCGCGCTGGTGGCCTATGACAGCGGACCGCTGGCGCGCAGCCTGGTGGCGGCCGTCCAGAACACCGGCTACTTCCACATCGTCGCCCAGCCGGCCAGCGAGGCGCAGGCGGAGCGCCTGCTGGAGACCGGCGAGGTCCAGTTCGTGCTGGCGATCCCGCCCGATTTCTCCAGGCGCGTGGTGCGCGGCGAAAAGCCCGCCGTGCTGGTGGCGGTGGACGCCACCGACCCGTCCGCCGGCAGCAACGCCATCGCCGCGCTGGGGCAAATCACCCCGCTGGCGCTGGCGCACGACCTCAAGGGCGCGCTGGCCGGGCTGCAGCCGCGCGAGCCGCCGTTCGAGCTGCGCATTCACCGGCGCTACAACCCCGAAGGCCTGACCCGCTACAACATCGTGCCCGGCCTGATCGGCACCATTCTGACCATGACCATGGTGATGCTGACCTCGCTGGCCATGACGCGCGAGCGTGAGCGCGGCACCATGGAGAATCTGCTGGCCACGCCGGTGCGCCCGTTCGAGGTGATGGTGGGCAAGATCACGCCCTACATCATCATTGGCTACCTGCAATTGGTGGTCATCATTCTGGCGGCCGTGCTGCTGTTCGAGGTGCCGGTCGTGGGCAGTTTCACGCTGCTGATGGCGGTCATCGGCCTCTTCATGCTGGCCAATCTGGGCGTGGGTTTTACCTTCTCGACCCTGGCGACCAACCAGTTGCAGGCGATGCAGATGACGTTTTTCTTCTTCTTGCCCTCCATGCTGCTGTCGGGCTTCATGTTTCCGTTTCGCGGCATGCCGCCCTGGGCGCAGAGCCTGGGTGAAATACTGCCGCTGACCCATCTTTTGCGGGCGGTGCGTGCCATCATGCTCAAGGGCGCCACCTTCAGCGAAATCGCCGCCAACCTCTGGCCGATGGCCTTGTTTTTGCTCTTCGTTGGCGCCATCGCCCTCAAACGTTATCGCCAGACGCTGGACTAACGGGCGCCGGCCCCTCTCAAAACCCTGGACAATAGGGGTATGAAACATATGCGCACCCAGCAAGCCTGAGTCCCATCTGCCGCTAGTTCCTGCCGAGCAGGCCCCCGCTCCACCTATTTCACCACCCATCATTTTGTCCATCGCGTCCATTCTGCAAGAGGTTTTTGGCTACCCGAGTTTTCGTGGGCCGCAGCAAGACATCATCAGCCATGTGGTGGCGGGCGGTGACGCGCTGGTGCTGATGCCCACCGGCGGCGGCAAAAGCCTGTGTTACCAGATTCCGGCCATTGCGCGACAGCAGGCAGGGCTGGGCATCACGCTGGTGATTTCGCCGCTGATTGCGCTGATGCATGACCAGGTGGGTGCATTGCACGAAGCCGGCGTGAGTGCTGCGTTCCTGAATTCCACACTGAGCAGCGACGAGGCTTACGAGACTGAACGCCGCCTGTTGCGTGGCGAGATCACGCTGCTCTACGCCGCGCCCGAAAGGGTCACTAGCGCGCGCTTTCTGGCGCTATTGGATGCGCTGCATGAACGCGGCCAGCTCAGCCTGTTTGCGATCGACGAAGCGCATTGCGTGAGCCAGTGGGGGCACGACTTCCGGCCCGAATACCGCGCGCTCACGGTGCTGCACGAGCGTTATGCGGGCGTGCCGCGCATGGCGCTCACGGCGACCGCCGACGCGCTTACCCGCGCCGACATCGTGGAACGCCTGCAGCTGGAGGCGGCAGCGCAATTTGTCAGCAGTTTCGACCGGCCCAACATTCGTTATACCATCGTCGAAAAAAAGGACGCCAGCACCCAGCTGTTGCGCTTCATCGAGCGCGAACATGCGGGTGACGCCGGCGTGGTGTACTGCCAGTCGCGCAAAAGGGTGGAGGAAATCGCGGCCATGCTGGCGCAAACCGGCATCCATGCCTTGCCCTACCACGCCGGGCTCGACGCCAAAGTGCGGCAAGCCAACCAAAACGAGTTTCTGCGCGGCGAGGGGGTGGTGATGGTGGCGACCATTGCCTTTGGCATGGGCATCGACAAGCCCGACGTGCGTTTTGTGGCGCACCTCGACATGCCGAAAAACATTGAAGGTTATTACCAGGAAACCGGCCGTGCCGGGCGTGACGGCCTGGCAGCCGACGCCTGGATGTGTTACGGACTGCAGGACGTGGTCAACCAGCGCCGCATGATCGACGAAAGCCCGGCCGAAGAAGAATTCAAGCTGGGTCTGCGCGGCAAGCTCGATGCCCTGCTGGCGCTGGCCGAGGCCACCGATTGCCGCCGCGTGCGCCTGCTGCGCTACTTTGACGAAGAAAGCCAGGCCTGCCACAACTGCGACAACTGCCTGCAGCCGCCCGAGGTCTGGGACGCGACCGATGCGGCGCGCAAGCTGCTGTCCACCGTGTACCGGCTGCAGCAAAGCAGCGGCGTCTCGTTCGGGGCCGGCCACACCATGGACATCGTGCGCGGCAAACGCACCGAAAAAGTGCTGCAGCGCGGCCACGAGACCGTGAGCACCTTTGGCCTGGGCGCCGATTACAGCGAAAGCCAGCTGCGCGCCGTGATGCGTCAGTTGATTGCCGTCGGCGCCTTGCAGGTCTTCACCAGCGAGGGCTTCAGCACGCTGCACCTGACCGAGGCGTCGCGTGCGGTGTTGCGTGGCGAGGTGCCGATGCGGCTGCGTGAATCCACCAGCCAGCGCCCCGAAAAACGAAGCCGCAGCCGCACCGCGCCGGCGCCGGTGGCGGCCAACCTGGGCCATGACGCCATGGTGCGTTTCATCAACCTCAAGTCCTGGCGCGCCGAGGTGGCCAAAGAACACAACCTGCCCGCTTATGTGATTTTTCACGATGCCACGCTGGCGGCGATTGCCGAGCGCGCGCCCCGGTCGCTGGCTGATTTGCAGCACATCAGCGGCCTCGGCACGCGCAAGCTGGAGGCCTACGGCGCTGCGGTGCTGGCGGTGATCACAGGCGCCTCCCGTGCCCAGGCCGTCGCGCCCGCAGCCTGACAAAGCCCCATCTTTGCTACACTGTTTCCATGTTCATGCATCAAATTCAGATCACAGGTTGCAGCGACCGGGGAGCCTGGCCCTGGCGCGCCTGCTTTATTTCCTCCGCCTTGACCTGATCCCCATCCATCGCAGCATCTGCAGGGGAGTCAAAAGGTCATTGACAGTTCAGCCCCTCCTTAGAAAGATGTCTCTGTGATTTCCGAATCTGAATTCAATGCGTTAAACGCCCAGGGTTTCAACCGCATTCCGGTCGTGGCGCAAGCCTTTGCCGACCTGGAAACGCCGCTCTCGCTCTACCTCAAGCTGGCCAACAGCGCCCCTTTCAGTTTCTTGCTGGAGTCGGTGGTGGGGGGCGAGCGTTTTGGCCGCTACAGCTTCATCGGCTTGCCCGCGCGCACGCTCCTTCGCGCCAGTGGCTTTGGCGATGCGGTGCGCACCGAGGTGGTGACCGACGGCGTGGTGGTCGAAACCAGCCAGGCCAATCCGCTTGACTTCATTGCCGCTTACCAAAAGCGTTTCAAGGTCGCGTTGCAGCCCGGCATGCCGCGTTTTTGTGGTGGTCTGGCCGGCTACTTTGGTTATGACGCGGTGCGCTACATCGAGAAAAAATTACAGGCCACCTGTCCGCCCGACGAACTGGGTTGCCCTGACATTTTGCTGTTGCAGTGCGAAGAGCTGGCCGTGATCGACAACCTGTCGGGCAAGCTCTATCTGATGGTGTACGCCGACCCGGCCCAGCCGCAGGCTTATCAGCGCGCCACCGAGCGGCTGGCGCAACTCAAAGCCAGCCTCGACCAGCCCGTGCACGCGCCACAGGTGCTGGCCAGCGCGGGCCAGCCCGCCATGCGCGACTTTGCCAAGGCAGACTACATTGCTGCCGTGGAGCGCGCCAAGGAGCTGATCGCTGGCGGCGACTTCATGCAGGTGCAAGTGGGCCAGCGCATCAAGAAACCCTACAGCCAGTCGCCGCTGAGCCTGTACCGGGCGCTGCGCTCGCTCAACCCCAGCCCCTACATGTATTACTACAACTTCAGCGGCGCGACCGCTGACGGCGCAGACTTTCATGTGGTGGGGGCCAGCCCCGAGATCCTGGTGCGCCAGGAGCAAGTGGTTCAAGACGGCCAAACTGTGCAAAAAATCACCATCCGTCCGCTCGCCGGCACTCGCCCGCGCGGCGCCACGCCCGAGCTAGACAAGGCCGCCGAGGTGGAACTCATCAACGACCCCAAGGAACGCGCCGAACACGTCATGCTGATTGACCTGGCGCGCAACGACATCGGCCGCATCGCCAAAATCGGCAGTGTCAAGGTCACCGACGCCTTTTGCGTCGAGCGCTACAGCCATGTGATGCACATCGTGAGCAACGTCGAAGGCACGCTGCTGCCCGGCATGACCAGCATGGACGTGCTCAAGGCCACCTTCCCGGCCGGCACCCTGACGGGGGCGCCCAAGGTGCACGCGATGGAGCTGATTGACCAGCTTGAGCCTACCAAGCGCGGCCTCTATGGCGGCGCCTGCGGCTACCTGAGCTACGCCGGTGACATGGACGTGGCCATTGCCATTCGCACCGGCATCATCAAGGACCAGATGCTCTACGTGCAGGCCGCCGCCGGCGTCGTGGCCGACAGCGTGCCCGAGATGGAGTGGAGGGAGACCGAGGCCAAGGCTCGGGCGCTGCTCAGGGCCTCTGAACTGGTGGAAGAAGGGCTGGCGTGAAACGCTTTTCGCGCCAATGGCGGGTCTGGCTGCTGCTGGCGATCGCGTTGTTGACCATTGGTGTTTTGATGGGCCTGGGCCTGCTTCAAGCGCGTGACCGCATCCAGGAGCAGGAGAGGGAGCACTTACGCACGCAAACGAAGGTGGTAGAAGACAATCTGGCGCGCCAGTTGACGACCATTCACCGCAGTTTATTGTCGATCCAACAGGCTTTGCCGCGCTGGCAGAGCAGCCCCGCAGGGCGCGCAGAGGGGCAACAAACCCTGATCAACATTGAAGCCGCCATGTCGTCCGTGCGCACGTTTGCGGTTTTGGACGCCCGGGGCACGGTGACTTTTTCCAATCGCGAGGAACTGCTGGGACGCAATTTTTACCAGCGTGATTATGTACAGGTGCCACTCCAGATGCTGGACCCGAAGCTGCTGTATGTGAGTCCACCCTTCAAATCGGTGCTGAACACTTACCTGATCAGCCTGGCGCGTGTGCTGCTGGACAGCCAGGGGCAGTTTGCCGGTGTCGTCGTCGCCAGCGTGGAACCTGGGGACATGGCTATCCTGCTCAACTCGGTGCGCTACAGTGACGACATGCAGGCCATGCTGGTGCATGGCGACGGCAAGATTTTTCTGAGTGAACCGAACCTTGACCCAGCCATGGCGCAGGAACTGTTGGAACCCAACTCGCCCTTGGGCCAGCACTTGCGCAATCGCCAGACGCTGAACTATTTCAGCGGTTTGCAGGCAGACAACCAGGGCGCACGTTTGACCGTGATGCACACCATTGCGCCGGCAAACCTGTCGATGGACAAACCCCTGATCGTCGTTTTGGATCGTTCACAGGACAAAATTCTGGCCGTCTGGCAGCGTGACGTGGTGAACCAGACGGGCGCTTACCTGGTGCTGGTACTTATCAGTTCCTTTGGCTTGTCCTTCTACCAAAGCCAGCGCTCCCAAAAAATCATGGCAGCCAAGCGGCTCAAGCTGGCCACCGAGGCCAGCGGCGTGGGTATTTGGGAGTTTGACCTGATTACCAAGAGTTACCAGTGGGATGACACCATGTATGCCTTGTTTGGCATGGACCCCAAGGCGGCCAGTCCGCGCAATGACGGCTGGATCAAGCTGCTGGCCCCGCCGGAGCTGCAGCGCATGCGTGAGGCAACGCGCGCCACCATTCAGCAGAATCAGCCTTTTGGCATGACGTTTCAGATTCGCCGGCCCGATGGCCAGGTGCGCGCCATGCACAACCGGGCGGCCTTGTATTCGGATGAGTTTGGTGTGCCGCGACGTCTGATCGGCGCCACCGAAGACGTGACCGAGCGCATGGCGCAAGAGGCAGAGCTGCGTGTGGCGGCCGCCACGTTTGAGTCGCATGAAAGCATGCTGGTCACCAATGCCCAGGTGGAAATTTTGCGGGTGAACCCGGCCTTTACCGCGCTCTTTGGCTATACCTCGGAGCAAGCGCTGGGGCGTAGCATGCAGTTGATCAAGTCGGGACGCCACGACGCTGATTTTTACAAGGCGATGTGGGCTGAGCTGGTGGCGCACCACCGTTGGCAGGGCGAAGTGTGGAACGTGCGCAAGGAGGGCGTGGAGTTTCCCTGCTGGCTGTCCATCACGGCCGTGCGTGATGATGCCGGTGTGGTGACCCACTACGTGGCCACGCATACCGACATCACGCTGCGCAAGGAGGCCGAAGACGAGGTCAAGCGGCTGGCATTTTTTGACCCGCTCACCAACCTGCCCAATCGGCGTCTGCTTGCCGACCGGCTGCACCAGGCATTAGTCAATGCCAAACGCAGCCAGGGTCACGCGGCCCTGATTTTTCTCGACCTTGACAAATTCAAACCTGTCAATGACCGTCATGGTCACGCGGCTGGTGACCAGTTGTTGCAGGCCGTGGCGCACCGGCTGCGCACCTGTGTGCGCGAATCCGACACCGTGGCGCGCGTCGGCGGCGATGAGTTCGTGGTGCTGTTGCCCCACATCACGCTGGCGCAGGATGCGCTACAGGTGGCCGAGAAAATGCACGCCAGATTGCGCGCACCGTTTCATTTGCCGACCGGCCAGAGCGTGCTTATTTCAAGCAGCGCCGGGGTCGCCTTGTACCCCGAGCATGGCCTGGATGAGGCCGCGCTGTCGCACCATGCCGATGTCGCCATGTATACCGCCAAGGCGGCCGGGCGTGATCAATACGTGGTGTACGAGCCGGCGCTGGACCATGCCGAGCCAGTGGCCACGCCAGAAACCCCCACTGCACAGACGCCGCATCCCAAGCCGCGCCTTGAATGACTTTGCGGAGAAGACCCATGAAACTCTTGATGATCGACAACTACGACAGCTTTACCTACAACATCGTCCAGTACCTGGGCGAGCTGGGGGCGGACGTGAGCGTGGCACGCAACGACGAAATCAGCCTGGCCGACATTGATGCGCGCCTGGCGGCGGGTGAGCTGGACCGGCTGGTCATTTCCCCAGGTCCCTGCTCACCCGCCGAGGCCGGTATTTCGGTGGCTGCCATCCAGCACTTTGCCGGCAAGCTGCCGATTTTGGGCGTGTGTCTGGGCCATCAGGCGATTGGCGCCGCCTTCGGTGGCAAGATCGTCCGGGCGCAGCAGTTGATGCATGGCAAGACCAGCGTCATCAGCACCACGCAAGAGGGCGTGTTTGCCGGGCTGCCTGCGCAGTTCACGGTGAACCGCTATCACTCGCTGTCGATCGAGCGCGCCAGTTGCCCGGCCTGCCTGAAAGTGACCGCCTGGACCGATGACGGCGAGATCATGGGCATCAAGCACACCAGCCTCGACATTGAAGGTGTGCAGTTTCACCCTGAGAGCATCCTGACCGAGCATGGTCACGCCATGCTGGCGAACTTCCTGAAACCTCGCGGGGCAGACCATGCGTAAACCAGTTGACCTGCGCAGTGACACCGTCACGCAACCGACGCCGGCCATGCGTGAGGCCATGCTGGTCGCGCCGCTGGGCGACGACGTTTTTGGCGGCGACCCCAGCGTCAACGCACTGCAGGCGCGTATCGCCGACCTCACAGGCAAGGAAGCCGCACTGTTCATGCCCACGGGCACGCAAAGCAACCTGTGCGCCCTGTTGGCCCATTGCGAGCGCGGTGATGAATACATCGTCGGCCAACTCGCCCATACCTACCGTTTTGAAGGCGGTGGCGCGGCGGTGCTGGGCAGCATCCAGCCGCAACCCCTGACGCAAGGCCCCAGCGGCGAAATGCAGCTGGCCGAGATCGGCGCGGCGATCAAGCCTGACGACATCCACTTTGCCCGCACCCGCTTGTTGTGCCTGGAAAACACCTGGAACGGTCACCCGATGACGCTCGCCTACCTGGCGCAAGCGACCGGTCTGGCCCGTGAGCGCGGTCTGGCCAGCCATCTGGACGGTGCGCGCCTCTTCAATGCCGCGGTTGCCACGCCGGAAGCGGGTGCTGATGCCTATGCAGCGGCGCGGCACATCGCCAGCTATTTCGACAGCGTCTCGGTGTGCTTCAGCAAGGGGCTGGGCGCACCGGTCGGCTCCGCGCTGTGCGGCTCGCGCGCCCTGATCGCCCGCGCGCTGCGCTGGCGCAAGATGCTGGGCGGCGGCATGCGCCAGTCGGGTCTGCTGGCCGCCGCGGCTTCGTATGCGCTCGACCACCACATTGAGCGTCTGGCGCACGACCATGCGCTGGCGCAGCGGCTGGCCCAGGGCCTGGCGGGCATTGACGCCCTGACGGTGCGCTCGGCGCAGACCAACATCGTGTTTGTCGATGTCACAGGGGGGCATGGACCGGCCCTGCTGGCGCACTTGGCGCAGCATGGTGTGCTGGCCACTGGCCTGATCGGCCTGCGTTTTGTCACCCATCTGGACGTTGACGAAGCGGGCATCGACCATGCGCTGGCCTGCATTCACCAGTTTTTCAGTGACCAGTCCGGCACAGCCCCGCGCGCGCAGGCCGCCGGCTTGGCCGTGTATTGATTCCCGGGCGTCCTGTCCGACAATCCTGCCCATTAGTTTTCCAGAGATCACCATGCCCCATACCCTCAAGATCACTCCGCAAGAAGCGCTGTTGCGCACCATTGAGCACCGCGAGATTTTTCATGACGAGATGCTGCACATCATGCGCCAGATCATGGCGGGCGAATGGTCGCCGGTGATGCTGGCGGCGTTCATCACCGGCCTGCGTGTCAAAAAGGAAACCATTGGCGAGATCACGGCGGCGGCGCAGGTGATGCGCGAGTTCTCCACCAAGGTCCATGTGGCCAATACCACCCACCTGGTCGACATCGTCGGCACCGGCGGCGATGGCGCGCACACCTTCAACATCTCGACCTGTGCCATGTTTGTCGCCGCAGCGGCAGGTGCGAAGGTCAGCAAGCACGGTGGCCGCAGTGTCAGCAGCAAGAGTGGCAGCGCCGATGTGATGGAGTCGCTCGGGGTCAACATCAACCTGAAGCCGGAAGCCATTGCCCGGTGCATTGAACAGGTCGGCGTTGGCTTCATGTTCGCCCCCAACCACCACCCGGCCATGAAAAATGTGGCGCCGGTGCGGCGTGAAATGGGCGTGAAGACCGTGTTCAACCTACTCGGGCCGCTGACCAATCCGGCCGGGGCGCCGAATATTTTGATGGGCGTGTTTCACCCCGACTTGGTGGGTATCCAGGTGCGTGCGCTGGAGCGCCTGGGCACGGAACACGCGCTGGTGGTCTATGGCAAGGACGGCCTTGACGAGGTGAGCCTGGGGGCGGCCACGATGGTGGGCGAACTCAAGGACGGCAAGGTGACCGAGTACGAGATCCACCCCGAAGACTTTGGCATGGCCATGGCCAGCACGCGCGCCTTCAAGGTCGAGACGCCCGAGCAATCGCGCGCCATGCTGCTGGGGGTGCTGGACAACGTGGATGGTCCGGCCAAGGAAATTGTGGTGCTCAACGCCGGTGTGGCGCTCTATGCCGCCAATGTGGTCACCTCCATCAAGGAAGGCATTGACAAGGCGCGTGCCGCCATTGAATCAGGCGCCGCCAAGGCCAAGCTGGAGGCTTTGGTCACCACGGCCCATGCCTTGAGCGCGGCCTGACATGACCTTGCTCCATACCGACGGGGCCTGGATTGCCATCGGCGTCTCGGTGCTGTTTATCGTCGCGGGGCTGGTGTTGCACCGCGTGTTCGTTAATGTTTTAAAAAAAGGCTCACAGGAGCCAAGCCAATATGACTGATATTCTGGACATAATTGTTGCGGTCAAGCGCGAAGAAGTCGTCGCCGCCATCCAACGCAAGTCGCTTGCCGCGATGCGCTTTGATGCCGAGAGCCGGGTGCTGACGCGTGACTTCGTCGGCGCCCTGCGCGCCAAGATTGCCGCCGGCCAGCCCGCAGTGATTGCCGAAATCAAAAAAGCCAGCCCGTCCAAAGGCGTGCTACGGGCCGACTTCATTCCCGCTGACATTGCCCAAAGCTACGCCGAATATGGTGCGGCCTGCCTGTCGGTGCTCACCGACGCGCAATTTTTCCAAGGTTGTATCGACTACCTGAAGCAGGCGCGTGCCTCCTGCCAGCTGCCGGTGCTGCGCAAGGACTTCATGATCGACGCCTACCAGATCTACGAGTCGCGGGCTTGTGGGGCGGATGCTGTTCTGTTGATCGCTGCCTGCCTCGACGATGCGCAAATGAAAGATTTTGAGCAAATTGCCCGCAGCCTGGACATGGCGGTGCTGGTAGAGGTGCATGACGCAGCGGAGCTGGAGCGCGCCCTGAAGCTCAAGACGCCGCTGATTGGTGTCAACAACCGCAACCTGAAAACCTTTGAGGTCTCGCTCGACACCACCCTGAGCTTGATGCGTGACATTCCGGCGGACCGCTTGCTGGTGTGCGAAAGCGGCATCCATACCCGAGACGACGTGTTGCGCATGGGCGCGGCCGGCGTCAACGCCTTTTTGGTGGGGGAGGCCTTCATGCGTGCCGACGAGCCCGGCGAAGCACTGGCGGCGCTGTTTGCTTGACCGGCATGGTGGATGCGCTAACGTCACATTTGACCTCAATGTCGCCCGGTCAACTGGTATCTGCCAACCCCAAGGACTGGCCGGTCGCTCCGGGCTGGCAAGCCTTGGTCGATCGGTTTTTTGAATCGCAGACGGGCGTTCAGCTACTGGCATTTTTACGCCAGCGTCTGGCTGCGGGCACTGTCATTTTTCCGCCGCAACCCTTGCGTGCGCTCGAATTGACCGCGCCGGAGTCGGTTCGGGTGGTGATTTTGGGGCAAGACCCTTACCACGGCCGCGGCCAGGCCGAGGGCCTCGCTTTCTCGGTCGCGCCGGGGGTGGCGCTGCCACCGTCCTTGCGCAATATTTTCAAGGAATTACAGCGCGACCTGGGCACCCCGGCACCGCCATTTCCCAGTCCGGGAGGAAGTCTGGTGCGCTGGGCGCGGCAAGGTGTGTTGCTGCTCAACACCTGTTTGACCGTCGAGGAAGGGCAGCCTGCCAGTCATGCCGGACAAGGTTGGGAGGTGTTGACCGATGCGGTCATCAAGCAAGTGTCCGATCACTCGGCACATGTGGTTTTCATGCTCTGGGGCAACCATGCCCAAAGCAAGCGCAAGCTGATTGATGCCTCGCGTCACCTGATCCTGTGCGCCAATCACCCTTCGCCCTTGTCGGCATTGCGGCCTCCGGTGCCATTTATGGGGTGTGGGCATTTTTCACAGGCCAGGTCCTGGCGTGATCAGCATTCCAAATAGCCTTGGTGCCGGCCTGCCAAATGGGGGCTTTGTCGCCGGGGAGCGGAAAAATACGCAGTGGGCTTTGATAAAGCCAAACTTAATGGCATAATCCGGGGTTCACCGTGGAGAGGTGGCCGAGTGGTTAATGGCAGCAGACTGTAAATCTGCCCTCTTACGAGTACGCTGGTTCGAATCCAGCCCTCTCCACCAGTGATAAGAATTGAATGTGGCACTGAGGCGCAGGCGCTGACAGGTTGACGGGTTCAGCTTCAAGGCGGGAGTAGTTCAATGGTAGAA
>NZ_JAMPXE010000196.1 GCF_023701345.1 Rhodoferax sp.
GCCGAGCCAGTGGGCCCAGTCCCTGATGAGCAGCGACTCAATGCAGAGTCTTTTGTCCCGCAGCCCCAGCCAGGCCAAGAACCTGCTGGAGCACAACGACCTTCGAAGCCTGCTGGAACAACTGCCGTAGCAGATGCGCCAGCCGCCGCCGGCAACGAGTTCCAGGCGCCATACACCCCGCGCAGCGCGCGCAAGGACGAGGGTGTTCTGATCCCGGCCAACATGGCCCAGCCCATCCAGGATGCACTGAGCAAACTCGAAGACGAGGTGGGCGACATTGACGAGTTCGCCCGCAGCGAGCTGGGCTACGCGACGGTGGCAGACCTACACCATGCCCTGATGGGCTTGCAGGTGGACTCCGTGGCCATGTCCATTCACCAGATCAAGAAGGGCAAGGCGGTTGTCATTGCAGACCAGACCGGCATAGGCAAGGGCCGACAGGCTGCGTCCATCATCCGCTGGGCCGCGCGCCAGGGCTTCACGCCGGTATTCGTCAGCGTCAAGCCCAGCCTGTTCACCGATATGTACGGCGACCTGGCCGACATTGGCACCCATGATGTGCAGCCGTTCATCATGAACGGCGATGCCTGGGTGGCCGGAGAGGACGGCACCAAGCTGTTTGCCAACAAGCCCGCCGGGCACAAGAACACGATCCAGCGCATCGCAGACACTGGCCAGCTGCCCGAGGGGCGCAATGCCGTGTTCATGACCTACTCGCAGATCAACGTGGACAACGTGCAGCGCAAGGCGCTGATGGCGCTGGCGTCCAACGCCGTGTTCGTGCTGGACGAGTCGCACAACGCGGCAGGCGCATCGGCCACGGGTGATTTTGTGATTGGCGCGCTCGACGCGGCCAAGGGCGTTACCTATCTGAGCGCCACCTATGCCAAGCGGCCCGACAACATGCCGCTGTACTTCAAGACCGACATTGGCGACGCCGCGGCAGACGCTGACGGGCTGGCAGTGGCGATGTCTTCTGGCGGCCTGCCGCTGCAGACGGTGGTCAGCAACAATCTGGTGAAAGCCGGGCAAATGTTCCGGCGCGAGCGCTCGTATGACGGGGTTTCCATCCTGTCCAAGTACGACACGCCCCACCGGGCTCTGCATGAGCGCATGAGCGATGAGGCCACCAAGGCCCTGCGCGCCATCGTGTCCGCTGACAGCCAGTTCCATGAGGGCTACGTGAAGATGCTCAAGGAGGAACTGGCCGCGCTGGGCTCGACCGTGCAGGATTCCGCCGGGAACCAGCTCGAAGCCGGCGTGCAGCACACCGAGTTTTCCAGCGTGGTGCACAACTTCGTCAAGCAGATGCTGCTGGGCCTGAAGGCGCAAGCCGCGGCCGACGATGCCATCGAGTCGCTGCGCCGCGGTGAGAAGCCCATCATTGCGGTGGAAAACACCATGGGCTCGTTCCTCACGGAGTACGCGGCGGCCCACAACATCGGCCAGGGCGACAGCCTGGGCAGCTTCGACTACCGGACGGTGCTGACACGGGCACTGGCCCGCAGCCGGGTGATTATCGAAGTGGGGCCGACCGGGGACAAGGTGAAGCGGCCGGTGCCGCTGTCCGAACTGGACGCTGGAACGCGGGCTGCCTACGACGAGGCGCAGAAGGTCATCGACGGCCTGACCCTGGACATTCCGGTGTCGCCCATCGACTGGATGCGGGCCGAAATCACGCGCGCCGGCTACCAAGTGGCGGAAATCACCGGGCGCAGCCTGTCGGTGGACTACAGCGACCCCAAGAAGCCGGTGCTGGCAGCCATCGACCTGCTGGAGCAAAAAGACAAGGTGAACACCACGCGCCAGTTCAACGCCGGCAAGCTCGATGCGTTGATACTGAACGTGGCCGGCTCCACGGGCATCAGCCTTCACGCCTCGGAGAAATTCGAGGACCAACGCCAGCGCCACATGATCGTGGCGCAGGCCGCGGGCGACATCAATATCTTCATGCAGATGCTGGGCCGGGTGCACCGCACCGGTCAGGTGCGCCTGCCCAAGTACACCATCCTGAGTGTGGACCTGCCGACCGAGAAGCGGCCCACGGCGGTGCTGTCCATCAAGATGAAGTCGCTGAACGCGAACACATCGAGCAACACCGAATCGGCCACGTCGGTGAAGTCGGCCGACATTCTCAACAAGTACGGCGACCAGATCGTTAACCAGTACCTGCAGGACAACGCGAAGCTGGCCCGCGAGTTGGGGCTTTGGGGAGAGGTGGGCCAAGAGGTTCAGGAAGACATTGCGCGCAAAGCCACCGGGCGCCTGGCACTGCAACCCATCGAGGTGCAACACGCCTTCTACGACGAGGTCGAATCGCAATACGCCGCGCTGATCGACTACCTGAACAAGACCAACCAGAACGACCTGGAGCCGCGCACCTTCGACTTCGACGCAAAGGAAACCCGCCAGGAAGTGCTGTTCGATGGCCCGAACAAGGACACTCCATTCGGAGAGGACGCCATCTACGGCGAATACTCCATCAAGGCGCAGGGCACGCCAATGACGCCTGCGGAGATTCAGGCCGCCATGGCGGAAAGCCTTGGCGATAAGACCCCGGCGAAGCACGTCGACGAACTGCTGGAGCAAATGGATGACCAGTACAAGCAGTTCGTCGGGAAGCTGGCAGAAGCATCGAGAGCCGCTGCTGCGCTGGCGGCCGGGGAGTACGACAGCACCAAGCATGACGCGATTGGCGACACCCTGAACCTCAACAAGATCATTGAGGCCGCAGGAGTCACCAGACAAATTGGTATCGAGTTCCTGCGAAGCCATGCGATTGGAAAGACCTTCCGCATTGACATCAACAGCGAGCCGTTCAACGCTGTTGTGACCAACATCCGGAGCACGCACAAGGCCACGGGCAACCCGTACAGCATGAGCAAGATCCAGGTGACGGTGGCCGTGAATGGCGCGTTGCGCAGTGTGTCGGTGCCGGCCACTCAGTTCCACAAGATCGAGGTTTCCAGCATTGCCCCGACTTTCCGCGTTGAAACGCTGTTCAAGGAGCAGCCGCCGAACCAGCGTGAAACCGCCAAGATCGTGACCGGCAACCTGCTGGCCGCTTACGGCGAGTTGCAGGGCGTGCGCGGCACCATCATCAGCTTCACCAAGCAGGACGGCACCAGCGAGCAGGGGATTTTGTTGCCCAAGCTGTTCGACTTCACCAAGAACACACGCGGCGACTACCGCCTACCCGATGGCGCCGCGGCGCTGGCATTCCTGCAAAAGAGCCAGGACAAGGACATTGGCCGCTTCGGCATCATGTCGCGCGACGGCCTGCTGCGCGTGCTGCCTTCCGGGCAGGGTGTGCGCGTGCAGGTGCCCAAGTCCAAACTCAAGGGAGCCAAGTATTTCCTGGACAAGGGGCTGATTGCCTCTGCCGGCGACTTTGTGTCGTCGGGCGGTTTCATGGTGGCCACGGTGTACGAGCCGGCTGGGGCCGTCAAGGTGCTGGATCTGCTGATGAAGAAGCAGGCCCTGTACGCGCTACCCAGCATGGCCGACGAGGCAAAGCGCATGGTGGGCGACAAAGGCGCGAATGACATCGACCGTTTTCGCAGCGCACCAGCTGCGAACGGCCCGGCGCCAATCTACAGCTCTGCCGATTCAACCCTGCCGGCCCGCCCACTTTCGCTGAATCGCGTCAACCAGCTTGTGCAGGAAGCCTTGTCGGGTATTCGGGGTGCGCCACCAGTCGAGGTCACGGCTCGCCCTGGCGACATTGGCCTGCGGGTGCCGGCCGGTAGCGTGGGGTACGGGGTCACCCTGCGCAGTGGTGACATCTATGTGTTCCAGTCGGCCATGGGGTCGGACATGGACGTTTTCAGAACCGTCTTTCATGAGCTTTTCCACCGTGGAGTGCGTGTGTTGGTGCCAAAGGCCCAGTATGTGCAGACCATGCTGGATCTGGCAAAGGGTGA
>NZ_JAMPXE010000063.1 GCF_023701345.1 Rhodoferax sp.
CGCTAGAGGAGCCAACCCGCACATCCCATCAGGAACAAGACAGGGTAAAAACCCCATCAAAGTTCGAATGTACGGCTGCAATCTCTCCGACTTTTGCATCACTGTATTTAATGCTTGCTCAAAGGGGGCGTCCATGTACGCAATGACGAAACCGGGCATGGATTGCCACGGCGCTGCGTTCCTCGCAATGACGGGGCGTTGGCTGTCATTGCGAGCGTAGCGCGACAATCCATGACTGCCGGACTTCATGGATTGCCACGTCGCTACGCTCCTCGCAATGACGGGGTTTGGCTTGTCATTGCGAGTGCTCATCTTGAATGAAATAAGTCGTATTATTGGCGTATGAAGTCAACTAACGATGTTTTTTCATTCAAGTCTGTATTGGCACAATTGCCGCGTGGTGAGCCGCTAGGGTCCGCAATGCTTGCACAATTTGGTGTCAGCGCATACCGTGCGTCTGCCTTGGCGCGTAGCGGCTGGTTGACGCATTTGGCTCGCGGGGTGTACATGCTGCCAGGTGACTCTTTGACGCGCGATGCGTGTCTGGCATTTCTCTCGCATCAGGTCACTGGCTTGCACCTGGGTGGCAAGACGGCGCTGGGGGCTGGCGGTATGCGCCACACGGTAGCGTTTCGTGACGTGCTGTCGCTTTGGGGTGACCGTGCCAAGCCGCTGCCAGCCTGGTTTACGCAAAGGTTTGAATGCCGATATCAGTCAACCCAACTTTTTGACGCCAGTCTGCCAATGGGCTTTGCCTTGCAGCCACTGCCTTTGGGGCGGCCAGACGTGCTGGTGGCCACGCCTGAGCGAGCCTTGCTTGAACTGCTGAGCGACGTGGGCAAGGGCCAGTCGCTGGATGAGGCACGCCAACTCGTCGAGATGATGCACAGCTTGCGCAGCGATGTGCTCGAAACATTGCTGGCGCATACCACGCGGATCAAAGTGGTTCGCCTGGCTCAGGCGCTCGGCGCAGAGTTTGAGTTGCCATGGGCACCGTTGGCAGCGCAGCAAAGCCACCGCCTGGGCGGCGGCAAGCGTTGGGTAGCGGTATCCAGGTCGGGCGAACGGCTGGATCTTAAAGGGGTATGAGGTACGACATGAATCAAGCGTATGTTGATACCGTCAGGTTGTTGCTCGCTATTGCGCCTTCGGTCTTTGCGTCGCAATCTTTTGCGCTGAAAGGTGGTACCGCACTTAACTTGTTTGTGCAGGACATGCCCCGCTTGTCTGTTGATATTGATGTCGTATTTACAGACCACATGCTTGATCGGGATGCCGCCCTGGAGGCCATCTCAATGGCGCTGGCCCGGTTACAGACAGCCCTGGAGGCACGCGGGTATCGAGCCATGCCTTTGCGAACCAGACTGGGCGATGAGGTGAAGCTGCTGGTGGAGGACGAGTTTGCCAGCGTCAAGGTCGAAGTTAACTTTGTATTTCGTGGAACCGTTCTTCCAGTTGTTCAAATGCCTCTGGCGCCTTCGGCACGCGAGTTGTTCGCCACAGGCCTGACACTGCCGGTGCTGAACACGGCTGAGCTTTACGGCAGCAAGCTGGTGGCGGCCATGGACCGGCAGCACCCGCGCGACATTTTCGATGTGCTGCAAATGCTGGCACGTTTTGGTTGGCAAAGGTCATTTGTCGATTGCTTTGTGGCCTACCTTGCTGGCCATAACCGCCCGGTGCACGAGGTGTTGTTCCCAACAAAGCAGCCCTTGGCATCAACTTTTTTGAGTGAGTTCCAGGGCATGACGCGCGATGAACTTCCGTTGGCACTGCTTGAAGAAGCACAGCAAGACCTTATTGATCAATTGCCCAGGCGGCTGACCCCGGAGCACCGCGAGTTTTTGCTCTCGCTGGTGCGCGCAGAGCCAGTTTGGGAGTTGATGCCTTTTGAGCATCTCAGGTCGCTGCCGGCATTGCGTTGGAAACTGCTGAATCTGAAAAAACTGAAGTCCACCAACGCGAAACGGTTTTTCGCACAACACAGCGAGCTGCAAGCAAGATTCCACGATCTTGATGCGAAAGCCTGAGAGTGTCTATACCATGAAGATTCTCCTGTACGGCATCAACTTCACGCCCGGAGCTGACCGGCATATGCAAGTACACGGGCGAGATGGACGAGCTGTAGACAACCCGGCTGCTTTGGAAAATTTGCGCCAGCAGGCATTGATTCGATTCCAGGAAGCTTTTACCTGGCCTGATGTGCTGGCGCAGTATGAGGCGTTGCTGACGCGGTATTTGCCGGGGTGAAAGGGGGAGGGGGCACGGATGGCCACGGCGCTGGCGCGCCTCGCAATGACGGTGACATGGCTGTCATTGCGACTACATCCATGTGGTGGACCTGGCGCTGGGGCACCTGAAGGCGCTGGCGCGCCGAGCGAGGGCTGGACGCCATGTGTGCTGATGCTTGGCGGTGGCAAATAAATTCAATCGCGGCGAGGGGCCGCTGCCACGGGGATTTGTAGGGTCGACTTCAGTCCGCCCTACGGGAGCCGGTGTTATTGCTGATTCACCAAATGACCGCTCACAAATTTATGCAACAAACTGGCTGCAAAAGTTTGATATGGCACACCTTCCTCAAGCGCGCGTGCCTGCAAGTTTCGTAAATCTCTGCTTGAGATGCGGATGTTCAGTCGTTGATCTTTTTTGAATGTCGCCTCTGCAGCTGCCCGATGGGTTTTGATCTGCTTTGCCACGCCGCTGACGGGTCTAAGTGTGCCAGCCTCCCATGCCTTCAGTATCTCCAACTCTTCATCGTCGTACTTGATGGTTTTTTTCATGAGTTGCTCCTGTATTGCTTGGTTGCCTTGCGGCTAGGGATGATTGTTTTCAGAAAGATTTCAGTTTCAGATTCAATAAATGGCACTGCGTAGACGTAATCGTCAATTTGCACCATAGAAATTTTTTGCCCAGGATACTTTTCCTGGTTTGGGTGTTCAAGCACAGCCAGTTCGTTTCCGCTGGCAATCTCAAACACAATCCGCTCGAACGATATACCCCGTTCATGGATCAACAACTGGTTTTTTTCTGCGCTCCAATTGAATATTTTTTGATCGGACATGTGTGCATTTTAGGCACACATATTGTTGAATGTCAACGACATGTATCGGACCAATACAAATTGCCCAGATTGCCGCGTGGCTGGCTGCACGCGGGCACCAGGTGCGCGCCATGAGCCTTGTGGGGTCGAATTCATTCGACCTGGCGGGTGCAAGTCCGCCCTACGGAGGCCGCAATCCACGAAGTCCGAATACATTGATTGCCACGGCGCTGACGCGCCTCGCAATGACGGGGCGTTGGCTGTCATTGCGAGCGCAGCGCGGCAATCCAGGGTTGCCGGATTTCATGGATTGCCACGTCACTGCGTTCCTCGCAATGACGGGGCGTTGGCTGTCATTGCGAGCGCAGCGCGGCAATCCAGGGTTGCTGGACTTCATGGATTGCCACGTCACTGCGTTCCTCGCAATGACGGGGCGTTGGCTGTCATTGCGAGCGCAGCGCGGCAATCCAGGGTTGCCGGACTTCGTGGATTGCCACGCAACGTCTGCGGGGCCACGGCGTTGATCCATTTTGCGGGCCTCAAGGCGGTGGGGGCGCAAGCCAGCGGCCCCGTCATTTCACGCGTATTGACAACAGCTATACAACCAACTACCATTGCCTCAACAACTTCACCCTAGGACAAACTCATGCGTGATGCCGCCATCAACCTGCGCGCCAGACCAGTGCAGCGTGATCTGATTGACCACGCCGCCCAGTTGCTGGGCAAAAACCGGTCCGATTTCATGCTGGAAGCCGCCTGTGACAAAGCCCGCAGCGTGTTGCTTGACCAGGTTTTTTTCAACCTGGACGAAGCCCGGTTTCAAAGTTTTGTCCAACTGCTCGACGCGCCCGTGACCCCCAACGCGGGGCTGGAGCGGCTGATGGCCGTCAAGCCGGTTTGGTAAGGGGCATGAGTCTGGACTTCCAGGCCCCGCAACCGTTGCTGCCAACGCATCGCTGCGACGCGTTTGCCAGTTCAGAGCCCGAGCTTGATGCCTGGCTGATGCGGCGCGCCTATGCCAACCAGCTCAGTGGTGCCAGTCGGACCTTTGTGGTGGTCGATGCGCAGCAAACTGTGATGGGCTATTACGCTTTGGCAGTTGGTGCTGTGTCGCATCAAATCGCAACGCCTTCGGTGCGACGCAACATGCCAGACCCAGTGCCGGTGATGGTGCTTGCCAGGCTGGCCGTGGACCAGCGCGCCCAAGGCCGCAAGCTGGGCGCATCGCTGTTGCAAGATGCTGTCAAGCGGTGTGCGCTGGTGTCGCAACATGCGGGCGTTCGGGCTTTGCTGGTGCACGCCCTGCATGACCGGGCCAAACAGTTTTATGAACACTACGGCTTTCAGCCTTCAGCCATTCACCCGATGACCTTGTTGCTTCGACTGCAACAAAGTTGAGCAGGACAGGCAGCGGGCCACGGCGGCTGTGGCGACCGGGCTGTAAATTCAGCGCGGTTTCAATTGCAGGTGGCGGCTTTTGTTGGCACGGGGGATGGATTGCCATGTCGCTTTGTTCAATGACGGATTCGGTATCTTGTGGGAGGCCCGCCCTGGGCCGATGGTTTTGGCGTCAATCGCGGCGATGGCGCAACTTCTAGCCTGTCAACACCGCGTTCAGGCAAAATCACTCTCGATCACGTCATCACAGGAGTTTTTATATGAACAGAATCACGTTGGAACCGGGCAAACGTGGCGGCAGGCCTTGCATACGTGGCCTGCGCATTACCGTGTATGACGTTTTGTCTATGCTGTCGAGCGGTATGTCGCAGCAGGAGATTCAGGATGACTTCCCTGAACTGACACATGAAGATATTTTGGCGGCGCTGGCTTACGCAGCCGAGCGCGAACACCAAGTTTATTCATACAGGGTTCAATGAAGCTGCTACTTGACGAGAATTTGTCGCGACGTTTGGTGCCATTTCTGCAGCACGACTACCCCGGAAGTATTCAGGTGGTGTTGCTCGGGATGGAGTCGGCCACTGACAAGGAAGTTTGGCAAAAGGCCAAAGAGGATGATTACGTCATTGTTACCCGCGATGCTGATTTCCAGGAGTTGTCTTTGGTTTGGGGTCAACCGCCAAAGGTCATTCGCCTCAAGACGCTCAACCAGACACGTGCCGCCACTCTTAAGTTACTGATCGAAAGCAAAGACGTAATTGCCGATTCTTTGTTCACTCAAAGTCTTGCTTCGATTGAAATCGTTACCTGATAGCGACCGTGGCGTAAAAACGCTGGTGTTCAACCCGGTGGGGGCGCATGCCAGCGGCCCCGTCATTGAGCCCGCCGTATCCGGCCCGCTACCGCACACGGACCTTGAACAGAGACTTCGTCACTGCGAGCGAAGCGCGGCAGTCCATGACTGCTGGACTTCCTGGATTGCCACGTCACTGCGTTCCTCGCAATGACGGCTGTTTGTCTCGTCGCTGACGCGTCTCGCAATGACGGCTGTTTGTCTCGTCACTGCGAGCGAAGCGCGGCAGTCCATGACTGCTGGACTTCCTGGATTGCCACGTCACTGCGTTCCTCGCAATGACGGCTGTTTGTCTCGTCACTGCGAGCGAAGCGCGGCAGTCCATGACTGCTGGACTTCCTGGATTGCCACGTCACTGCGTTCCTCGCAATGACGGATTTGGTGGCGATTACCCGTGCACATGTTTGTTGCTATTGTTAGTATTTTGTTGACAAGTAACTAAACATTGCAACATACTCATGCGATGAAGCCACACTCCGATTCGACTCACGAGCAAGCTGTTCTTGCTATGGCCAGCCAGCGCGTGCTGCTGCGTGCACGTGACCTCGCAGAACAAGCGTTGCCGACCGTTGTACTCAGTCGTCTGGTCACTGCCGGCAAGCTTGAAAGAGTCGCCCGCGGCATTTACAGCCTGCCAGGGAGTTCGCTTAGTGAGCACCGCTCACTGGCAGAGGTGGCGTTGCGTGTGCCGCGCGGAGTGGTTTGTCTGTTGTCTGCATTGCGGGTTCACGGCATCGGCACGCAGGCGCCGTTTGAGGTTTGGCTGGCAATTCCGCCTCGCACACCGGTGCCACGGCTCGATCAGCCTGCCGTTCATGTCGTACGCATGTCAGGCGCTGCTCTGGCCGAGGGCATTGAACGAATCCAGGTCGATGGCGTGGCGGTGCCGGTTTACTGCGCGGCGAAAACGGTGGCTGACTGTTTCAAATACCGTAACAAAATTGGTCTGGATGTGGCGCTTGAGGCGCTGCGAGATGGCTGGGCGCAACGCAAACTGACAATGGATGCGCTGTGGCACTATGCCATCATTGATCGCGTGGCAAATGTAATGCGCCCCTACCTTGAAAGCGTAACCGCGTGAGTCGCAGCAATCTGGCAGCTTCCGTCCGCGCCCGCCTGAAGAAGCACGCAGACACAGCAAAGCAGGACTTCAACCTGACGCTGACGCATTACGGTCTGGAGCGGCTGCTGTACCGGCTGTCCATTTCCACCCATGCACTCAATTTTTTGCTCAAGGGCGCGCTGTTGTTTTCACTCTGGTATGACCTGCCACACCGGCCTACACGCGATGCCGACTTGCTCGGGTTTGGTCCCGATGACATCGACTCCGCTGTATCCACCTTCCGTGAGATCTGTCAGATACCCGTGGACGACGGGATCGTGTTTGACCCCACCTCGGTGAAAGGATCGCTCATCCGAAAGGAAGCTGGCTACGGCGGTGTGCGGCTCGACCTTCATGCCGAGCTCGATGGTGCCCGTATCGTGTTGCAGGTAGATATCGGATTCGGTGACGCAGTAACGCCGCAAGCGCAAGCTATCAGCTACCCCGTATTGTTGAACGACCTGCCTGCCCCACAACTGCGCGCCTACCCAAAATACACCGTGGTGGCCGAGAAGTTTCATGCCATTTGTTTGCTGGGAATGAGCAACACCCGAATGAAAGATTACTTTGACCTGTGGGTGCTGCTGCGTGACGACATGCTTGATGCTGACGAACTTAACCGTGCGATCAAAGCAACTTTTGCCCGTCGGAATATGCCCATGCCCTCATTCTTGCCCGACGGCCTGAGCGACGCTTTTGTGACGGATGCCGTCAAGCAGATTCAGTGGAACGCGTTTTTGAAAAAGAACCAGCTCGCTGCCATTGCATTGGCCGAGGTAGTGACATTGCTGCGCAACATGTTTCACAAGGTCGGTGTTGTTTGAGTAATGACAGGAATTCAATCGCGGCGAGGGCGTCGCTCCCACAGGGATTTCCTCTTGTCATTGCGAGCGAAGCGCGGCAGTCCATGGCTGCCGGATTTCATGGATTGCCACGTCGCTGACGCGCCTCGCAATGACGGCTGTTTGTCTCGTCACTGCGAGCGTAGCGCGGCAATCCATGACTGCTGGACTTCCTGGATTGCCACGTCGCTGACGCGCCTCGCAATGACGGCTGTTTGTCTCGTCACTGCGAGCGTAGCGCGGCAGTCCATGAACCTTTCATCAAGGCGCCGAGTGAATGTGTGCAAAGCAAATACAAGGGTCCGACTTCAGTCGGCCAGGTCGAATAAATTCGACCCCACAGGGGGCCTGGATTGCCGCGCTGCGCTCGCAATGACGAGCGAGCCCAGCTGCGCTGGGGGATGCAAGGGATTGATGGGCAGTCCATATCAGGTGCCAATCGCGCCGACATTGTTAAATTGCATACAATGATTTCATTGCAATCACCGGAGTGAACTCATGAGCAGCCTGACCGTTCGAAACCTCGACGAATCCGTCAAAAACAGTTTGCGTGTGCGTGCGGCGCGCCATGGTGTGTCCATGGAAGAAGAGGTGCGGCAAATTTTGCAGAAGATAGTCGCCCCCGAGCAAGCCGGGCAAGTCAGCTTTGCCGACCGGGTCAATAGCCGGTTTGCCAAGCTGCAGCTTGAAGCCCTGCCCATTCCGGCGCGCCAAACTGCCCGCACACCACCGGCCTTCGACGCGCCATGAGCAACGGCTTGCTGCTCGATACCAATGTGCTGTCAGAGCTGATGCGAGCCCAGCCGGCGGCGGCTGTGCTGGACTGGTTTGCTCAAAATGCGCAAAGGGTCATGCACACCAGTGCCATCACGCAGGCCGAGATTCTGACTGGCATTGCCCTGTTGCCCGCTGGCCAACGTCGTGCTGCACTGGCCACGGCAGCCGAACAGATGTTTGCGCAGGATTTTGCCGACCACTGCCTCGCCTTTGATATGGCCGCTGCCAAGCACTATGCCGTGCTTGTGGCAGCCCGCACCCGGATGGGACAACCTGTTTCGACCGAAGACGCGCAAATTGCCGCAATCGCCCTGGCCGCCGGGCTGACGGTGGTGACCCGCAACACCAAAGACTTTGAAAACATCGAAGGTCTGATACTGGCGAATCCTTGGGAATGACCAAATCGAACAACGTCGGAGGTCAGCGTGCCATCACACTCATGAACGGCGCTGGCAGCGGTTTGCGGGCGTAGCGCGGCAATCCAGGACTGCCGGATTTCATGGATTGCCACGGCGCTGACGCGCCTCGCAATGACGGGGCGTTGGGGGCATGGATTGCCACGTCACTGCGTTCCTCGCAATGGCGGGGTTGGGCTCGTCGTCGCAATGACGGATGCGGAGGAATTACCCAAGCACTGAGAAGAATCACGTGTTTTGCGGTAGGATTAAATCCCACACCATTGCATGGAGCCCAAGATGCGTACCACTCAACAGTTCAGCGTGACATTACCCATTGAAATGGCCAACCTGGTTAAAACCAAGGTGGCCGGTGGTGAATATGCCACCGAGAGTGAGGTTATTCGCGATGGGTTGCGGGTGTTGATGGCGCGTGATCGCGCGGTTGAAAGCTGGCTTGCACAAGAAGTGGCTCCGGCATACGACGCGCTCAAGGCCGATCCAGGCCGCGCCATTCCCATAAATCAGGTGCGCGAGCGCCTGGCTGCTCAGCACAAGCTTGCAACCCGGCAGACGTGATGCGCTACCGCGTTGTCTTTACGCCAGAAGCCATGGCGCAGGTGGAAGCCTTGTACCGCTATGTTGCTCAGGCTGCGGGGCCGGATATTGCCAGTCGCTACACGAACGCAATCATCACCTACTGCGAAGGTTTGCACACGTTTCCCCTCAGAGGCATGCGCCGTGACGATATTCGCCCTGGTCTGCGCATTACAAACTACAAAAAGAGGGCTGTGATTGCCTTTGCTGTGGAAGCTGAAGTGGTCTCAGTCATCGGCGTGTATTACGGTGGGCAAGACTACGCGTCTGTCTTGCGATGGGAGCAGGATGATCTCTAGCCAATGCGCTGATCCAGCATGCGCGGTAGGAATGCATGGATTGCCACGTCACTACGTTCGCAATGACGGGGCGTTGGCTGTTCGCTGCGCGCCTTGCCATGAAAACCGAGTTTTGGTTTGTTGTGGGGTCGAATTTATTCGACCATGGCGGAAAGGGCGCTTGAATAGCGGTGCTCCAAGATGCAAATACGCCTACAATAGGCGCCATGAAAGCTATTGATTCGTTTAAGGACCCTGAAAAGAGCCTTAATTTAAATAGGTTGCCATTGCCGCTGCCAGTTGAGCGAGCCATCCAGAAGCTGGGGGTGGACCTGTCGCTGGCGCGGCGGCGTCGACACATTTCGCAGGCTTCGCTGGCAGAGCGAATTGGCGCTTCGCTCAACACGGTCAAGCGCATGGAAAAGGGCGACCCCCGTGTTCCGCTCCACTTTGTCGCGCGCACACTTCATGTGTTTGGCGACATCGAGCGCTTGTCGCAATTGCTTGATACCGGCCAGGACCAGATTGGCCTGGTGTTGATGGACGCGCAATTGCCCAAACGCATCAGGGCGAGCAAGACGCCAGGGGTTGCCCTATGAAGCCGGCCACAAGCATTCAGGGAGTGGATGTCTGCGTGGGCAAGGCCGGTGTGTTGGCCGGACACCTTAGCTACGCAAAGCAGGGGCAGCGCGAGTTTTCCACCTTCGCCTATGACACCCAGTGGTTGACAAGCCCGAGCCGGTTTGAGGTCTCGCCTGACCTGCCACTGATGGCCGGATTCCAGGCGCGGCGCGCGCCGTCCAAAGCGGATTCGATCTTTCACCTCGCGTTGGCAGACACCGCGCCCGATGCCTGGGGGCGGCGCGTTATTGCGCGCGCCCATGCCAAGGAACGCAAGAACAACCCGAACCTTGCGGCGTTGACCGAGCTTGACTACCTGACGGCTGTTGACGACTTCAGCCGCGTGGGGGCGCTGCGCTTGCGCGATGCCCAAGGCATATTCTTGCGCACCTTTGAAGACGGCAAACGCACGACGCCGCCGCTCGTGGAGCTCGAACATATCTACAGTGCCAGTCGCGCGGTAGAGACGAGCCAGGAGACCGCCCAGGACCTGGCTTACTTGCAGGGCAAAGGCACATCGCTGGGCGGCATGCGTCCCAAATGCACGCTTCTTGATGAGCACGGTCGTCTGGCCATCGGCAAGTTCCCAAGCGTGACTGACGCCCGAAGTGTCACTCGCGGCGAAGTTCTGGCGCTGTGCCTGGCCCGCGCCGCAGGCATCCAGGCAGCGTCGGCGCGCATCCTGGACATCAATGGCACTGCGGTGGCGCTCATCGAGCGATTCGACCGCACACCGGACCTGGCCCGCATTCACTACCTGTCGGCAGCATCGATGTTGCAGGCCTCGCGGGAAGACGACCGGTCGTACACAGAGATAGCCGACATCATTCGCTCCAGGTGCGTCAACCCCACTGCCGACGTGCGCGAGTTGTGGCGCCGCATGCTGTTCAACCTGCTCATCACCAACGTGGACGATCATTTGCAAAACCATGGTTTTCTCTATGAAGGCCATGGGCAGTGGCGGCTGGCCCCGGCGTTCGACATCAATCCATTTCCTGACAAAGACAGGGAATCCAAAACCTGGCTGTCACCGCAGACCGGTCCCATTGATTCCTTGCAGATGCTGCTTGACCACGCCGACTACTTCAGCCTGGGTGCGCCTGGTGCGGCGCTGGCAGTTTTAACTGAGGTGATGACAGCCTTGTCAAACTGGAAAGCCGTCGCAATGTCCCCGGCGGTAGGGCTGACGCGCAAAGAGCTCGACGATTTCGCGCCCGCGTTCGAACACGAAGCGGCACAGGCCGCACACGATGCGCTGGCGGGTTAATCAGAATCTGCCCCAATTAATTGCATACGCAGCTTGAGCAGAGACTTCGTCACTGCGAGCCCTTCGACGGGCTCAGGACAGGCTGCAGCGCGGCAGTCCAGGGGCCCTGTCCCGTCATTGCGTAGCGCGGCAATCCAGGGCTGCGGACTTCATGGATTGCCACGTCACTACGTTCCTCGCAATGACGCATGGATTGCCACGGCGCTGACGCGCCTCGCAATGACGGTGACATCGCTGTCATTGCGAATGGACCACAGCGTTTACCATCGACGTTTTTAAAGTAGATTGACCAACCATGATTTTTGTTACCGGTGGCGCGGGCTATATTGGGTCGCATACGGTGGTCGAATTGCTCGATGCCGGGCACGACGTGACGGTGTTTGACAACTTTTGCAACAGCCAGTCCGAAGTGCTGGCGCGGGTGGCGCGCATCACGGGCAAGCAGCCAAGACTGGTGCAGGGTGACATTCGCGATCAGGCCGCACTGACGACGGCTTTGCGCGCCAGCGGCGCCACGGCGGTGATCCATTTTGCGGGCCTCAAGGCGGTGGGCGAGTCGGTGCAAAAGCCGCTGGCCTATTACGACAACAATGTGGTGGGCACCGTGCGCTTGCTGCAGGCCATGACCGAATGTGGCGTGAAGATGCTGGTGTTCAGCTCGTCGGCCACGGTGTATGGCGACCCGCAACGCCTGCCACTCACCGAAGACCACCCGCTCTCAACCACCAACCCCTATGGCCAGACCAAGCTGGTCATAGAAGACATGCTGCGCGATGTGCACCGCAGCGACCCCGCCTGGCGCATCAGCATCTTGCGCTATTTCAACCCGGTGGGCGCGCATGCCAGCGGCCTGATTGGCGAGGACCCGCAGGGCATTCCAAACAACCTGCTGCCCTTTGTGGCCCAGGTGGCGGTGGGGCGGCGCGAGTTTTTGAACGTGTGGGGCAATGACTACCCAACCCCCGACGGCACCGGCGTGCGCGACTACATTCATGTGGTTGACCTGGCGCTGGGGCACCTGAAGGCGCTGGCACGCTTAAAAGATCACGCCGAGTGCCGGGCCATTAACCTGGGTACCGGGGTGGGCTACAGCGTGCTCGACATGGTGCGGGCTTTTGAGCAGGCCAGCGGCAAGCCGGTGCCGTACATAGTGGCACCGCGCCGCGCCGGCGACATTGCAAGCTGCTACGCCGACCCGGCCCAGGCGCTGGCCCTGCTGGGCTGGCGCGCCGAGCGCGGGCTGGATGCCATGTGTGCGGATGCCTGGCGGTGGCAGATGAATTCATAACTTGTCGAATAAATTCGACCATGGCAGACTAAAGTCCGCCCCACAGGGTTCAAGGTCCGTGTGCGGTAGCGGGGCGGATACGGGCGGCTCGCAATGACGGTAGCTTTCGCAATGACGGGTTCAGGCAAACGCTAACTGGTCAAGCGGCTGCATTTGAATCAATTCATTGTGCAATTTGGCTTCGGCCTGCCATAGGTCATATTTGCTCTGCATATCCAGCCAAAGCTGGGCACCATTGCCAAGCAATGTTCCTAAGCGCAATGCCATTTCAGCAGAAACACCACTGCGCTCCGCCAAGACGGCATGAAGCGTTTGACGGGACACGCCCAGGTTACGGGCAAAGGCACTGACGGACATGCCCGCCAAGCTTGGCAGGACGTCTTCGCGCAGGATGGCACCGGGATGTGTGGGGCTACGTTTACGCATCATCTACTCCTAATGATAGTTCTCAAAATCAAGCTTTACGGCGTCTTCACCTTGCCATTCGAAGGTGATGCACCATGGACCATTTACATGCACGCTATAGCGCTTTGGCTTGCCTTGAAGCCCATGAAAATCAAAACCAGGAACGTTCAAAGCCTCCGGAGTTTTTGCCGTGTCAATGGCGTCCAGCCTTCGCAGCGCTCTGTCTGCAAGCGTCTTTTGGATTTTCGCGCTCTTGCCAGTCTCAAACAACTCCGAAAGGCCCTTGTGCACGAATGATTCAATCATGAATTAAGTGTAATGCACTTCTTTACAACCTGTTGCCCCAGCGCGCCGATGCCACTGGGCAAAAAGGGGCGGATGCCAGTGGCTCCGTCATTGCGTAGCGCGGCAATCCAGGGGTCAGGGCATCAACCCGCGCCCATACAGGTAAAACGACTCGCGCAGGCGCGGCAGCTGGGTGCCGAGGTAGTCCGGCGTCATGCGGCCCGAGTTGAGCAGCTCCACTTCAGATTTGTAGCTCAGGTCCACCGGGCGCACGGCGTTGGGGCGCTGCGAGTTGGCTTTGTCGGTGTCTGAGGTCAGCAGCGAGCGGATGGGCAGGGCATAACGCGGGTTGCCGCCGAGCTGGATGGCATGGGCGCCCATGCCCTGGCGCGGGGTGAGCGGCAGGCTTAGCTCCAGGCCGACAAAGCTGTTGCCGCCGCCTTGGCGTGCAAACATTTGCAGGGCCACGTCACCAAACCAGCGCGTCAGGGCCAGGGCCGGGCCCTTGCTGCCGTCGGTGTAGCTGTGCACGCCGCCTTCCAGCCAGGTGGCGTGGCTCATGCGCCAGCGGTAGCTGGCCGAGCTGGCGTTTTGGGTGCCGGGCAGCTCGGTGCTGTCGGTGGCATGCACGGCGCGGGCGCGCAGGTGCACGCTGTCTTCGGGGCGGCCGGGCACAAACACGGTGGCTTCGGCCTCCAGCCCCGCGGTGTTGTACTGGTACAGGCCCGCGCCCACGCTGGCCAGGGTGTGCCGGCCCAGCCAGAACGATTGCTGCAGCGCCAGGGTTTGCAGGCCGTTGCGGTGGCGCAGGTTGGCGTAGGCGCGGCCGGGGTCCATGTTGATGCTGTTGTCAATGCGTTGCACCACGTCGGCATAGGCTTCTGCGCCGGTCCACAGCGGTACGCTGGTGCGGGCCTGCACGGCCAGCGAATGGTTGAACAGGCCGATCTCGGTGCCCACGGTGTAGTTGAGCAGCGGGCTCAGGGCCACGCGCACGCGGTTGACGGGCTGGGCGCCGCCATGCGCCCAAGCCACGGTGCTGGCATCGTAGCCGGGCAGGCGGTCATAGCCCAGCGTGGCCTGCACGGCAGACGATTCGGCCGCGTCGCGCAGCCAGGCGCGGTAGCCGGGCACGCTGACCGACGCCTCGGACACCACCAGGCCGGTTTTGCGGGTGATCACATGCAAACGACGGCTGCTGGCGGGCGCGTGCTCGGCGGCCAGGCCCAGCGCAATGCCCAGGGCATCGACCTCGTTGTGCAGGTAGCGCTGGTTCTCGTATTCCACCACCAGGTCGTCGCCGATGGTGCCCACGCGCACACGGTCCAGCCCGGCGGCGCGCAGGGTGCTGTAGAGCGTGGCCAGGCGCTCGGCGCTGGTGGATGCTGCCGCCAGCGCGGGCAGCGGCGCCTGTGTTTTGGCCGCGTTGCGGCCGCGCTGCGTGCGCGTGGCGTCGTCGCTTTGCAGCGGCACCACCAGTGCCAGGTTGACACTGTTGGTGTCTGACTGCTGGGGGGTGGCGCCGCCAAAGGAGCGCTGCACGGTGCCGATCACTTGCGCATCGCCCAGCCAGGGCAGGACCGGGCTGTAATAGCGCAGGCCGGCATGGCGGCGGGTGCCGTCGGACTCGGCCAGCAGCGTGGCGCGGGTGTCCCACAGGCGCAGTTCGGCGCCGCCAAACACGCCGTCGAGCACACGGCCGGCCTTGCGCAGCACAGATTGCTGGCTGCGCGCATAGCCCAGCGACCAGCGCAGCGGGCCCAGTTCGTCGCTGGCCACGGCATAGATTGAGCGGAAGTACACCGCCGCTTCGCCGCCGTAGTCGGTCAGGCCCAGCGCCAGCTTGGGCAGGCCCCGTGCCTCGATGGGGAGCTGCCACTTGAGGCTGGCGGACAGGTCGCCGCCGATCAGCTCGGCGGAGTCGGGGCGCGGGTTGGGCAGGTTCTGGTTGTGGTTGAGGCGGCCAAACAGCTCCACTCCGCCGCCCAGGCCAAAGCCGGCGAGGTAGTTGCGCTGGTGGTTGTAGCGGGTGCCGAGGTTGGGGTCTTCGTTGCCGATGCTGACCACCGCGTCGCCGCTGCCGAGCACGTAGGCCGACGGAATGTTGAGCCCGCCCACCGCGCCCAGGCTGGCGACACCGAGGCCCTGGGCCTGGGCGGGCCATGCGGGCCACAGCAGCAGGCCGGCAACAGACATCAGGGCGGGCAGTTTGTTCATGCGGAATCAGAATGAGTTGGCAAAAAAAACCCGCTGGCTGCAGCGGGTTTTGTATAAGCGCGGGGCGCTTCAGCAGATGCTTAGCTGCCGGCGCCGGTGGTGGTTGTGGTGCTCACCGTGCCGACGGTCTGGCCAGCCACAGTCACCGTGCCGGTTGCAGAGACAGCTACAGAAAGAATGACATCGGCAGAAGTTGTGGTGCCCAGAACGAAATTGGTTGGGGTGTCTGTAGCAGTGCCGGTGGCGGTGTCGCCAGCGGTTTGCACTTCAAGCGCGCATGGGGTGACGGTGACTATTTGGCCAACGGCCAGTTTATGCGGCGTGACAAAGTCAGACGTGGTGATGGTGAAGATGCAAGAGCCAAAGCCCATGGTGCCGGTGGCCGTTTTGCCCTCGGAGCCGATCGAGAAACTGGGTGCAGCACCCGAGCCGCTCAGGACCAGCGTGGTAGCCGCAGAGGTGCCGAGTTCGGTAACCGCGGGGAAGGAGAATGTTTTGTCCAGCACGGCGGTGACAACAGCGGTGGATGTGGCGGTATCGGTGGCGCTGATGGCTGCAGTTTTGTCCACAGAGGCCACTGTGACCACGGCGGGTGCGTCGCTGCCGCCACAAGCGGCCAGCGTAGCAGCCAGCGTCAGACCCAAACCAAATTTAGCCAGTTTGACGCCTGCCGTTGATGAAAATTTTTGCATTCCTGTACCCCTGTTGGTTAAAGTGTTGACGCATATCATTTTGAAGGTCCACAAGAGGCAGTCCCGGTATGTTTGTTCACGCCGTGACAAAGAAGCAATGATTTTGTTAAGCGTGGACGGAGCGCTTTCAACTTTGCGGCAAGGTGTGCAGCGGGATGTCGTGCGCAAGCGCCAGTTGTTCCAGTTCCCGGCAACTGCGCTGCGCCACAAACCCGGCAATGGCCTGTTGCGTTGTTGCCTCCATCATCATGGCCGGGGTGCACCAGGCCAACCCCGCAGCGGCGCACAATGACTTGGCAAAATGCGGCTCCAGCGCCGCCACGGCGACGCGGCCATCCAGGCAGGGGTAAAGCCGGTAGCCGGCGTGGCCACCGCCAATCGGGGTGCCCGGCAGCATCAGGCCCCAGCTGCGCGGCAGCGCCAGATGGGCGGCTGCTTCCGACAAGGCGACTTCAAAGTGATGGCCTTGCTTTGTTTGTTGTTGCAGCAGCACCGCCTGCAGCACGGCCTCGACGGTCAGCAGGGCGCCAGTCATGTCGGCGTACAGCGTGGCGGGCAAATCGACTCCGGTGACGAGGTCGTTTTCGGCCAGGTAGGTGAGGTCGTGGCCAGGCGCTTCGGCTCTGGCACCTGGCGCGCCGACGATCATCACCAGCGACAGCGCCGGGTAGTCCTGATGCAGCGACGCCCAGTCCAGCCCCAGTTTTTTCAGGGCGCTGGGACGAAACGAGGTCAGCAGCACGTTGGTATTGGCCAGCTCGCGCTGCAATGTTTTTTGACCGGCTTCTGTTTTGAGGTCCACGGCCTCGATGCGAATGCCCGCATGCAAGGCGTCATAAGCCGTGCTGCTGTAGGCGCTCATCGGGTCGCCGGTGATGCCTGCGGGCGCGTTGGCCGGGGCTGGCGGTTCGAGTTTGACGCAGCTGGCACCCATGTGTTTGAGTCGTGACAGGGCGGCCGGGCCGGGCAGATTGAGGCTCAGGCTGAGGACGTGCACGCCCTTGAGGGCTTGCGGTGTCTTGGCTAAGGTGGTCATGGCGTGAGTGAAAACAAAAAGTGGGTGATTGCCTGGTCTGCAGACGCGGGGGCCGGCAGTCATGAGACGGTCTTGTTGAGCGTCTATTGTCAAGTACGCGAAGCCATCATGGGTAAACAGGGTGCGCTGGTTGTCACAGGGTGGGGTGGTTAGAATTGCAGACCCGCAAGATCATTGCATCTTGCCATTTTTTGCCGTTGGACAACCTGTTGGAGGTGTCCTGCGGAGCCTCTCGAAGCGATTTTTTCGCTCAAGGATTCTCATGAAACGTGTTGATGATTTTCGCCTGAAGTTCGGCCAGAAAGAGTATGTACCGATCATGGTCGGCGGCATGGGTGTGGACATCTCAACGGCCGAACTGGCGCTGGAAGCAGCCCGGCTCGGCGGCATTGGCCACATCTCGGATGCCATGGTCAACGATGTGTCGGACCGGCGCTTTGACACCAGCTTTGTCAAGGACAAGACCAAGCAGTACAAGTACAACATCAACAACCTCGACAAGTCGGGTGTCAAGTTTGATCTGGATGTGCTGGCTGATGCCACGCGACGCCATGTGGGTGCCACCATGGAGGCCAAGAAGGGCGGCGGCCTGATTTTTGTCAACTGCATGGAAAAACTCACCATGAACAGCCCGCGTGAGACGCTGCAGGTGCGCATGGCCTCGGCGCTTGATGCCGGCATTGACGGCATCACCATGAGCGCGGGTCTGCATCTGGGCTCGTTTGGCCTGATTGCCGACCATCCGCGTTTTCGCGACGCCAAGCTCGGCATCATCGTCTCCAGCGTGCGTGCGCTGCAATTGTTTTTGCGCAAGAACGCGCGCCTCAATCGCCTGCCTGATTTTGTGATTGTGGAAGGCCCGCTGGCCGGCGGTCACCTGGGCTTTGGGCTGGACTGGGCGCAATACGATCTGGCGATCATCATCGCCGAGATCATCAAGTACGTGAAAGACGAGCAGCTCAACATCCCCGTGATCGCCGCAGGTGGCATTTTTACCGGCAGCGATGCCGTGTCGTTTCTTGAAACCGGCTCGGCGGCGGTGCAGGTTGCCACGCGTTTTACCGTGGCCAACGAATGCGGTCTGCCGGCCGATGTCAAGCAGGATTACTACCGTGCCAACGAGGAAGACATCGAGGTCAACACCATTTCGCCCACCGGTTATCCGATGCGCATGCTGAAAAGCTCTCCCGCCATTGGTGACGGCATCCGGCCCGGCTGCGAGTCGTATGGCTATCTGCTTGACGCCAATGGCAACTGCGCCTACATCACCTCATACAACCGGGAACTGGCACTGCACCCCGATGGCAAAAACATCTCGGTCATGGACAAAACGTGTCTGTGCACGCAGATGCGCAACTTCAAGGTGTGGACCTGCGGCCATTACACCTACCGTCTCAAGGACACCACCCGCCGCAATGCGGACGGCAGCTATCAGACGCTCAGCGCCGAGCACATCTTCAAGGACTACCAGTTCAGCGTGGACCACCAGATTGCGCTGCCGGTCTGATTTTTAACGTGAAATAACGCCGTCATTGCGAACGAGGCGCGGCCGGTATCGTCATTGCGTACATGGACGCCCCCTTTGAGCAAGCATTAAATACAGTGATGCAAAAGTCGGAGAGATTGCAGCCGTACATTCGAACTTTGATGGGGTTTTTACCCTGTCTTGTTCCTGATGGGATGTGCGGGTTGGCTCCTCTAGCG
>NZ_JAMPXE010000064.1 GCF_023701345.1 Rhodoferax sp.
GTTCATTGACCAGCTGGGCCAGATCCTTGTCGCCGCTGCTCACAATCACCTGCATGCCCTGTGCCGCGGCGGTGGCCGCCAGGGTGCCAATGACGTCGTCGGCTTCTACACCGGGCACGTCCAGCACCTTCCAGCCCATCAGCCGCACCACCTCGTGGATCGGTTCGATCTGGGCGCGCAAGTCGTCAGGCATGGGGGAACGGTGGGCCTTGTACTGCGGGTACAAATCATCACGAAAGGTGGGGCCTTTGGCATCAAAAACACAGGCGGCGTACTCGGCCGGCACTTCCTTGCGCAGGCTTTGCAGCATATTGATCATGCCGCGGATCGCGCCCGTTGGCGGGCTGGTCGGATCACCCGGCACGGCACGCAGGTCTGGCATGGCGTGAAAGGCGCGGTAAAGATAACTGGAGCCATCGACCAGCAGCAGGGTTTTGGGTGGGGCATTGTTCATGCCGGCATTTTGCCTGCACCAGACGCCACGGCAGCTTTATCTACAATCAAAACATGCGCCTTATCTACACTGCTCTTCCCCTCCTGCTGGCCTCTGGCCTGGCATGGAGCCAAACCACCACACCCCCAACCGCTGCCGCCAGTGCCACGGTGCAGCGTGATGCCCCTGGCAAAGTACAAGCCCGCGTCGAGCACCTCCATGTCGAGGATGCTGGTGCCAGCATTGACGAGATTCGCGTCGGCGGCGCCACCCAAAGCATCACGGTGCAGCCTAAAGGCGGCATGCCAGCCTACCAGGTTGCCCCCAAAACAGGCGAGCGCACCTGGAAAGTCCTGGGCTTCTGAGCCATGGCGGTCTATACAGAAGTCTCTTTTTCAGAGGCCAGTGCGCTACTGCAACAACTTGACCTGGGTGAGCTCACCAGCATGCAAGGCTGCGCTGGCGGCATCGAAAACACCAATTATTTCGTCAGCACACGCAAAAACGGCCAGCGCCATGACTACGTACTGACCCTGTTCGAGCGTTTGACGTTTGAACAATTGCCGTTTTATTTGCAGTTGATGAAGCACCTGGCGCTGCGCGACATCGCGGTGCCTGAACCACATGCCAACGCCCAAGGCGAACTGGTACTGAATGTCAAAGGCAAACCCGCTGCCGTAGTCGATAAATTGCGTGGTGCCAGCGAGCTCAAGCCCGGTCCGCTGCACTGCACCCAGATAGGTGCCATGCTGGCCAACATGCACCTGGCTGGACGCGACTTTGCAATGAGCCAGCCCAACCTGCGCGGCCTGAGCTGGTGGAACGCCACCGTGCCCGAGGTTTTGCCCTACCTGACAAACAGCCAGACAGCCCTGATCACCCAGGAACTGGCTTATCAAAACCGGGTGGCCACCCTGCCAGACTACGCCGCCCTGCCCCGCGGTCCGATCCACGCCGACCTGTTTTGCAACAACGTGATGTTTGAAACGGTGGCGGGCCAGCCGGTGCTGAGCGGCGTGTTCGACTTTTATTTTGCCGGCGTTGACGCCTGGCTGTTTGACCTGGCCGTATGCATGAATGACTGGTGCATTGACCAGGCAAGCGGCACCCACCACGCAGCCAATGCCCACCATTTTCTGGCCGCTTACAACGCCGTGCGGCCCCTGCAAGCGACAGAAAAAGAGCTGTTGCCTGCGCTGCTGCGCGCCGGCGCCTTGCGCTTCTGGCTGTCGCGCCTGTGGGACTTTTATCAGCCGCGCCAGGCCAGCATGCTGCAAGCCCACGACCCCAGCCATTTTGAACGCATCCTGCGACACCGTGCCTGCCAAGTGCGGGACTACCCAAGCCTTGAGGCGCTCACATGAAACTCAAACTTGTTCCTGCCCGCACCGGCGCCTCCTGGGTCAAGCTGGGCATGCAGACTTTCTTCAAACAACCGTTGGCACTGGCCGGGCTGTTCTTCATCTTCATGGCGATCATGTCGGTGGCCACCATGCTGCCGATCGTGGGCTTGCCATTGGCCATGACGCTGTTACCCGCCGCCACGCTGGGCCTGATGGCGGCCACCCGGGAAGCCACCCAGGGCAAATTTCCGATGCCGCTCATTTTGTTCACCGCTTTTCGCGCCGGCGCCGCCAAGGTGCGCGCCATGCTAACGCTGGGGGCGTTGTACGCCGCGGGCTTCCTGCTGGCCATGGGCGGCTCGTATCTGGTGGACGGTGGCGGTTTTGCCCGGCTTTACCTGGGCGGCAGCGCACCGACCGCTGAACTGCTGCAGTCACCCGACTTTCAAACTGCCATGTGGGTCTTCATTGGCCTGCACCTGCCGCTGTCGCTGATGTTCTGGCATGCCCCGGCATTGGTGTTCTGGCATGACTTGCCACCGCTGAAAAGCATGTTTTTCAGCATCGTGGCATGTTTTCGCAACTTCTGGGCCTTTACCGTGTTTGGCCTTTCATGGATGGGAACCATCGTGGTCACCGTGCTGGTCATCGGCATCCTGGGTAACGTCATGGATAACCCTGGCCTGTCCGGCGTGATGCTGTTTCCGACACTGATGCTGCTGGCGTCGATGTTTTTCACCTCGCTTTACTTTACTTACCGGGACAGTTTCGAGCTGGAACCGCCCAGCCAGGAGCAAGCAGCAACATGACTGGACAATGATGTTGTGCCGGGCGCAAGCCGGACATGATTTTTTATGACGAGACATTTCTTTGCTTTTTTCAAGTTGACGCGCGTGGGGCTGCATCTGGTCCAGGGGCTCTGGGTCGTTAACCGTCATTTCCCCAGATGGCAGGCCCATCAAAAAACCGAACGCATCCAGGCCTGGGCCAAGTCCTCGCTGGCGCTGCTCGGTATTGAATTGAAAGTAAATGGCAGTCCGCCCGGCAATGGACCACTGCTGCTGGTCGCCAATCATGTGTCCTGGCTGGACATTGTGGTGTTGCTGGCTTCATGCCCGTGTCGCTTTGTGTCCAAGTCAGAGATTGGCAAATGGCCCGTGGTGGGCACACTCACCCGGGCGGCAGGCACGCTGTTCATCACCCGGAGTTCCAGGCGCGACGCCCTGCGCGTGGTGCACCAGATGGCCGAAAAGCTGCACGCTGACAGCGGCATGGTGCTGGCCATCTTTCCCGAGGGCACCACCAGCAACGGCCTGCAGGTGTTGCCGTTTCATGCCAATCTGTTTCAGGCCGCGATCTCAGCCAACGCCCCTGTGCAAACCGTGGCGTTACGGTTCGAGGAAGCGGCCAGCGGTCAGCACAGCCAGGCAGCCTGCTACATTGACGAAGACACTTTTTTGGGCTCGCTGTGGCGCACACTGGCGGCACCACAGCAACGCGTGGTGCTGAGTTTCGGATCAGCGCAACACGCCGGTGATCGCAACCGGCAGGACTGGGCGGCGGACGCGCACGCCGAAGTTACGGGCATGCTGAAGAGCTGATCCGTTCAAGGATCAGGCCCCCAGAAAGTGTTTGCGGTAACGCGCCGGCAGGTCGCCGATGCGCATCAACATGGGCAGGTCAGCCGTATTGAAATCCGGGTCCCAGGCCGGCGCACCCAGCACTTTGGCACCCAGCCGCAAATAGCCCTTGATCAATGCTGGTGGCTCAACAGTCAGACTGCTGTCCAGCTGTTCTACGGGCAGCGGCAGGCGGGGCCGCACATGGAGCTCGATCGGCGCCAGATGGGTGCTTTTGAGCTGCTGCCAGATGCTGGCGGCCACGTCGCCACTGACCATGCCGTTGTGCAGCATGGGAATGCTGGCACAGCCAATCATGGTGTCGAGCTGGTTGCGCACCATGAACTCCGCCAGGGCGCCCCACAGCGCCATGATGACACCGCCATGGCGATGCTCCGGGTGCACACAACTGCGACCCAATTCCACCATGCGCTCGCGCAAACCGCGCAGTCGCACCAGATCAAATTCGGTGTCGCTGTAGGTGCTGCCGACGCGCCTGGCCTGGGCGGGAGTCAGCACACGGTAGGTGCCCACCACTTCCTGACTGGCCGCATCGCGCACCAGCAGGTGCTCACAGTAGTTGTCGAACAGGTCAATGTCGTGCCCCGGCACCGGCGTGTTCAGGCGGGCACCCATCTCGTCGGCAAAAACCTGGTACCTCAGGCGTTGGGCCTGGCGGACTTCGTCAGCATGACGGGCCCAGCACACTTGCAGGGCAGCGCGCTCGACTTTGGGCGCTGCAAGCGACGCAGCCAGCTCGCCTGCATCAGGTCGATGAAGTGACCCCCTGGGCATCGAGACCGGGGACAAGGCAAACGTGGGCGTGGGCAGATCTCTCATGTTGTACTCCTTGGTTGAACAACATGATGATGGCAAGCCCGGATGACACCTTCATGGCAAATTGATGTCAATCCGGTGACACCCCCGGCCAAGCTCAAGGCACGGGCGTGAGCTTGGCCACCGACAGTGCCAGCCACTTGACGCCGTGGCGCGGAAAGTTGATTTGCGCGCGCGCATCGTCGCCCTTGCCTTCCAGCAACAACACCGTGCCCTCGCCAAATTTGGCATGAAACACCTTTTGCCCGGTGCGCAGGCTGTTGCCAGCCTCGGCCTTGGGCTGGGCCACAGGCTGGGGTGCAGACGCTGAAAAACGCGAATAATCCGTGCCAAATGGACTTGCTGGCCGGTTGCCATAAGCGTTTGTATGGCCCGAGTACATGGCGTCGGAAAAGCTGTCCGCCTTGCCAAAGCCCTGATGTTTGGGCGTGATCCATTTCAGCGCCTCTTCGGGCAACTCTTCAAAAAAGCGGCTGCGCAGGTTGTAGCGCGTCTGACCGTGCAGCATGCGGGTCTGCGAATGGCTCAGGTACAGGCGGGATCTAGCACGGGTGATGGCCACGTACATCAGGCGGCGTTCCTCTTCCAGGCCATCGCGGTCGTTCATGGAATTCTCGTGCGGGAACAGGCCTTCCTCGATGCCGGTAATGAACACGCAGTCAAACTCCAGGCCCTTGCTGGCGTGGACCGTCATGAGCTGGATGGCATCCTGGCCGGCCTGCGCCTGGTTGTCACCGGCCTCCAGTGCGGCATGGGTCAAAAAGGCCGCCAGCGGCGACAGGGTTTCACCGGTCTCGGCATCTGGCGCGGGAATATCCAGCAACGGCTGGTTCATATCCAGTCCCTGGGACGCCGGTGACTGGGTCAGCGGCTGGCCCAACTCATCGACAGGCAGCGCCACGGCGTCGCGGCCAAATCCTTCGATCGAGACAAAACTCTCGGCCGCGTTCACCAGTTCTTCCAGATTCTCCACCCGGTCGGCGCCTTCGCGGTCGGCCTTGTAGTGGTCGATCAGGCCGCTGTGGTCGAGCGTGAGTTCAATCGTTTCACGCAGGCTCATGCCCTGCGTCTGCTCGCGTAACACGTCAATACCCGCCAGAAAGGCACCAATGTTGGTGCCCGCCTTGCCGCTGAGCCCACTGACCGCATCGCTGAGCGAACAGCCGCTGGCGCGCGCCGCATCCTGCAACTGCTCGAGGCTGCGCATGCCGATGCCACGCGGCGGAAAGTTGACGGCGCGCAGAAAACTGGTGTCGTCACGCGGGTTCTCCAGCAGGCGCAGGTAGGCCAGCGCGTTCTTGATTTCGGCGCGCTCAAAAAAGCGCAAGCCACCATAAACCTTGTAGGGCATGCCCGCGTTGAAGAGCGCGGTCTCGATGACCCGGCTTTGCGCGTTGGAGCGGTACAGCACGGCAATTTCCTTGCGCTCAAAACCCTCGCGCACCAACTGCTTCATCTCGTCCACCATCCACCTGGCCTCGGCAAAGTCGCTGGGCGACTCAAACACCCGCACCGGCTCGCCCGGGCCCTGGGCGGTGCGCAGGTTTTTGCCCAGGCGCTTGCTGTTGTGGCCGATCAGCGCGTTGGCTGAGTCCAGGATATTGCTGCCGCTGCGGTAGTTTTCCTCCAACTTGATCTGGTGCCGGACGCCAAACTCGCGCACAAAGTCGGCCATGTTGCCCACGCGCGCACCGCGAAAGGCGTAAATGCTCTGGTCGTCGTCACCCACGGCCAGCACGCAGCCGGTGGGCTGAAACGCCCCCTCCACCGTGGTGTGGGCACCGGTGCCGGCCAACATCTTGATCCAGGCGTATTGCAGCTTGTTGGTGTCCTGGAACTCGTCGATCAGAATGTGCTTGAAACGACGCTGGTAATGCTCCCGAATGGGGTCGTTGTCACGCAGCAGTTCGTAGGAACGCAGCATCAGTTCACCAAAATCGACCACGCCTTCGCGCTGGCACTGCTCTTCGTACAGCTGGTAAATCTCGATTTTTTTGCGCGTTTCTTCGTCGCGCGCCTCGACCATGTTGGGGCGCAGGCCGTCTTCCTTGCAGCCGCCAATGAACCACTGCATTTGCTTGGGCGGAAAGCGCTCGTCATCAATGCCGAACTGCTTGTACAGGCGCTTGATGGATGAGAGCTGGTCCTGCATGTCCAGAATCTGGAAACTCTGCGGCAGGTTCGCCAGCTTGTAGTGGGCGCGCAAAAAGCGGTTGCACAGTCCGTGGAAGGTGCCGATCCACATGCCGCGCACATTGAGCGGCAACATGCCCGACAGGCGCGTCATCATCTCCTTGGCGGCCTTGTTGGTGAACGTGACCGCCAGAATGCCGCCGGGCGACACCTGGCCGGTTTGCAGCAGCCAGGCAATGCGCGTGGTCAGCACCCGGGTTTTGCCGGAGCCCGCCCCGGCCAGAATCAGTGCGTGCTCAGCAGGCAGCGTGACGGCGGCCAACTGCTCGGGGTTCAGGTTGTTCAGCAGGCCGGCATCTGGCGGGCTGGGGGGGGTCGGGGTTGAAAACATGGGGGCATTGTAGAAAGCCGCCCGACTTCGATAGAATCAAGCACCGGGCCCAAGCAATTGTGGCCCGGTATTTTTTTGCCGGGTCCATTCCAAGCGCTCTCTTTCAACCCGACGGATTCTTTCAAGTGCCGTCAAGCAAGGAGCCTTATATGGAAATTTTTGACTACGACAACATTCTGCTGCTGCCCCGCAAATGCCGGGTGGAGAGCCGCTCCGAATGCGATGCCAGCGTGGAATTGGGGCCGCGCCGCTTTCGCATCCCGGTGGTGCCCGCCAACATGAAAACCGTGGTGAGCGAGGACATTTGCATCTGGCTGGCACAAAACAACTACTTTTACGTGATGCACCGGTTCGATCTGGACAACGTGCAGTTTGTCAAAGCCATGAAGGCGCGGGGCCTGTACGCCTCCATTTCCCTGGGGGTCAAGCAGCCCGACTACGAGACGGTCGACCAATTGGTGACGCTGGGCCTGGCGCCGGAATACATCACCATTGATATCGCCCACGGCCACGCCGACAGCGTGAAAAACATGATCGGCTACTTGCGCGAAAAGATCCCCGGCACCTTCATCATCGCCGGCAACGTGGCCACGCCCGAGGCCGTGATCGACCTGGAAAACTGGGGCGCCGATGCCACCAAGGTCGGCATCGGCCCGGGCAAGGTCTGCATCACCAAGCTCAAGACCGGCTTTGGCACCGGCGGCTGGCAACTGAGCGCGGTCAAATGGTGTGCCCGCGTGGCCACCAAACCCATCATTGCCGACGGCGGCATCCGCGACCACGGCGACATTGCCAAGAGCATCCGCTTTGGTGCCACCATGGTCATGATCGGCTCGCTGTTTGCCGGCCACGAAGAAAGCCCCGGCCAGACGGTCGAGGTGGATGGCAAGCTTTACAAGGAATATTACGGTTCGGCCAGCGACTTCAACAAGGGCGAATACAAACACGTCGAAGGCAAGCGCATCCTGGAACCCATCAAGGGCAAGCTGGCCGACACGCTGATCGAGATGGAGCAGGACGTGCAAAGCTCCATCAGCTATTCAGGCGGCAAGAAGCTGATGGACATCCGCAAGGTCAATTACGTGACCCTGGGCGGCGACAACGCGGGTGAGCATTTGCTGATGTAGGCAATGAACTGAAGCATTGCTTCAGAGTCTTTCAGCTTTTCTTAGCCTTGCTCATCAACAGTTCGACGATTTCAGTGCATTGCGCATTCTGTGCCAGGGACAAAGGCGTGTCGCCTTTCCTGGTCCGCACAGAGAGATCCGCGCCTTTGTTGATGAGCAATTCGGCTATATCGATCGTGCCCCCCGAAAGCGCCAGTAACAGCGGGGTATAGCCCAGGGCGTCGCGAACATTGATGTGGGCCCCTTTCCTGATCAGCGTTTCCGCAACATCCTTATAACCAGCTGTTGATTTACCGCACGCAAGCATCAGCGGCGTCAGACCAAGCTTGTCCTTTTCATTGACGTCCGCGCCCGCATTCAAAAGAATCTTTGCGATGATGGTGTAGCCCTTCTTTAACGCAAGAAGCAGCGGCGGCGTACCGTTGGCATCCGTCAGGTGGATATTGAAACTTGCCCGGACAAACAAATCAATGAGTTCGATATCTCCCTTTTCGAGTGCCCTCAAAAAATTATCTCTATTGCGAAAAATGCCACGTTTATCGAGTTCCAGGATCGCGGTTTCTTTCCTCTCTGCCGCAAGGAACGTCTCCAGCATTCGGAAGTCCCGCAAGGCATCAATTTCTTTTGTCGCCTCACGGGAAAAACCCTTGCGCCCGCCTCGTTTGTCGATCAGAAGATCTCTCAGGTAGTCATCGATTCCTGGCGTATCCCATAGTTCATCGATCTTTCTGAGTACATGGTCATGGTGCTGTTCAAGGTAGACCGGATAGTGTTCTCCCAGGCCTTCAAGTAGAGTGTGTTTCATTGCTGAGCATTTCGTTGTTAAATAGCACTATCTTCGCGCTCCCGTGTGCTTTTGCGGTGCGCCATTTGGCCATTTGAAGTGTCATTGTCGGCCATGATGCGGCGCTCCCGACAGTCCACATTTCGACGGCAGACATCACTTCTTCACCCCGGAATCTCGGGCTCGACAAGATTTACCAGTTGCGCGAGCGACTCTTGCCAGCCGAGGTAGCACAGTTCCAGCGGAATGACCTCGGGTATGCCCTCTTGCACAATAGTCAGTTCTGAACCACACGAAACCGGTTTTATTGACACCGTTACCCGCATCTCGCCGGGCAGGTTGGGATCGTCAAACTTGTCGGTATACCGAATGCGTTCGCCCGGCACCAGTTCGAGATACTCGCCTCCGAAAGAGTGTCCGTTGCCGGTGGAAAAGTTTTCAAACGACATCCTGAAAGTGCCGCCAACGCGGGCATCCATGTGATGCACCTTGCAAGTAAAGCCATAAGGCGCAAGCCATTTCGACATGGCCTCTGCGTTCAAAAAGGCCCGATAAATTTTCTCGGGTTTGGAGCGGAGTACGCGATGAAGGCGGACTGTTCCTGTCGGCATGGTCAATTCTCCTGAAGTTACACGGAATAGACGTGTTTGACCTGAGGGATGGTAAACGCGAATCACTTTCCTTGACGACACTTTCCGTTGCGAGCTTGCCGTTCCAGACACAATTTGCCGATCTTTTAAGTAAGCCCTGCCACGTGGCACCTTCCCGCCTCCGGTCGTTCCCAAAGTTGACTCTGAAAGGCATGCTGTGTCTTTGAACGGTCAGTCATTCGTGAGGTTGGCATGAAAGCTGCGAAAGCTGACTTTCAGGTCAAACAGCTTGGCGGTGCGGATGTATCTCGACGAATAAGCTGTACCGGCATGACATCGCGAGTTGGTGGTGTCAAGGCCCCGGTTCGGATTCGGTCGACCATCCGACGACAGGTAACCCGCGACAACTCCTTGGCCGAAGAATCAATGGTAGTCAGGCTGATAAGCCTTGACCCAGAAAATGGAATGTTGTCGAAACCGACCACAGATAGCTGAGATGGAACGGCTATATTCTTATTACGGGCAGCGTCAAGCACACCCAACGCGATGGAGTCGCCTGCAGCCATGATCGCAGTAACAGGGTTTGGCAAGTCAAGCATCTGGGTGGCACATGAATATCCGGCCTCATAGGTGAAGCCATTCCACATGATGGGCGTGTCCTCAGGAGGTATCCCTTTAGCTCGAAGGTATTCAAGCGCTCCCCTGGCACGATTTCGACTGGTCGACGCAATCTCCGGGCCCATGATTAGACCAATTCGGCGATGGCCCAATTCGTAAAGGTGTCGCATGATTTCAGCGCCACCATGCGCGTTATCGGATTCGACTACATCGGCTTTTGTGTCATCCAGAGATCTGACAGAGAGCACCACTGGCACACCTAAACGCTGCAATTCTCGAACCATAAAAGATCCGGAGGTTGTTGAAAGCAAAATCATCCCGTCCAGGAATTGATCGATGATGGGTCGGAACGTTGACAGGTGCGCGACATCGTTGGCCGAGTTCATTGGATCGATGAGCACCATCACGTGGTACCCAAATTCGAGCATGTCGTGGTGAATGCTCTCCAACACCATGGTCATGAATCGATTGTGAAGTTCATTCACGCTGAGCAAGACCCCGATGGTGCCTGTCGGTGCGTTGTGCTTTCTTTTTCCGGGACGCTTTGCCGCGTAGCCCATCAGCACTGCGGCTCGTTGCACCGCATCGCGAGTTTCTCCGCTGATCGCCTGATGACCAGCCAGCGCTCTCGAGACCGTGGAAACCGAGAGCTTGAGAGCGCCGGCGATGTCTTGAAGACGAACACCGGTTTTTGCGTTTGACTTTGGCATTTTGGGGGGCATGATTTTGACCGTTGCGTAACCAATACGATAGGCAATTGTGACACCAATCGGTGCAAAAATTGCATGGACAAAATGCTTTTAATTTGCATTAAATTTGCATGAAGTTGCAATTCAATCTATTGAAAACCAATAATGATGATCACAATTTTTTCTAGAAATAAATGTTTTACGCATGAAAATCAATTAAAGAATAACAAACTTTAAACCCATCTCATCACCAAGGGTTTTCCTTAGAATTTGCATAAATATTGCATTTTTGTGAGCATTACATTAACTAAAGATTTGCAAATTTCAGTGCAAATTAACGTGGCGAAGCGATGTCCGCGACCACAAACACTAGGAGATATCCATGAAATTCAACTCTCGTTCACCCTCGCACGGCGTTCGTCTCGGTGCGATCGCCATCGCGTTGGCATTGGCTGTCGGAACAACTGGTTCTGCCAGTGCCGCCGACAACGGTAAGTACCGTATTGGCGTCGTCACCTTTCTGTCTGGCGCAGCAGCAGGGCCTTTCGGCGTGCCGGCGGCTAACGCGGCCAAGTTGGCGGTCGAAGCTCTCAATGCAGGCAAGTTCCCCGCGCCTTACAACAAAAAGGGCATCAACGGCATCGAAATTGAAATGGTGTTGATCGACGAAGCCGGTGGTGCCACCAAGCAGACCGAGGAATACCGTAACCTGGTACAACGTCAGAAGGTTGACGCGGTGATTGGCTACATTTCATCGGGCGACTGTCTGGCGATTGCGCCGACCGCAGAAGAACTCAAGACTCCAACTATCTTCTTTGACTGCGGCGCGTCCAAAGTCTTCGATGTCGTCAAGGATCCGAAATATCTGTTCCGCACCGGACTTGATCAGGTTGTCGACAACATTGGTGCGGCTCGCTACATTGCGGAAAATCGACCCAACATCAAGACGGTCGCCAGTATTCAGCAAAACTACGCTTGGGGACAGGAGTCCTGGGCCGATTTCATTCTGGCGCTCAAGCAAATCAAGCCTGAAGTGACGGTAGTGTCCGAACAGTGGCCCAAGCTTTTGCAAGGTCAGTACGGTGCCGAAATCTCGGCCCTGTCGGTCAGCAATCCCGACCTTATCCACTCCAGCTTTTGGGGTGGTGACATGGAAGGACTAATTCTGCAAGGTGGCGCGCGCGGCCTGTTCGACAAGCGCAGCGTGGTGCTGACCTGCGGCGAAACCGGCGTTGAACATTTTAAGGGCCAGGCACCCAATGGGACGATTGTTGGCGGCCGCGGCCCGTTCGGCGCATTTGCCCCCAAGAACGCGCTTAACGACTGGTTCCGTCCGGCCTTTGTCGCACAATTCAAGGAGTCTCCGACCTACCCGTCCTACAAGATGGTTCAAGCCATCCTCGGCCTGAAATCCGCTGCCGAAAAGAGCGGCAAGGCTGGCATGCCGAGCAGCGACCAGGTCATTCAGGGACTTGCCGGCCTGACCTTCGAAGCACCCAGCGGTACCGTCAAGATGGCGCGCACCAAAGGACACCAGGCGGTGCAGGGCGTGTCGTTCGGTGAATACCAGTTCGACGCCAAGACCGGCAAGTCTGAAGTGACAAAGATCAAGACTTACGCGGGCGAATGTGTGATGCCGCCCGATGGCAGCAACGCTGCCGACTGGATCAAGGCCGGCTTCCCCGGCGCCCAGTGCAAGTAATCAATCTTTGACGAACCAGGAGGACGGGAATGCCCCGTCTCCCTCTCTGAGGTAAACCAATGACAACTTTGTTAGCCATCCTGTTTGATGGTGCCATCTACGCGTCGTGGCTGTTTCTGGTCGCCGCTGGTCTGACCATCATTTACGGCGTCATGCGCGTGCTGAACATGGCGCACGGCAGTTTTTACGCCATCGGTGCCTATTCGGCCGCCTCCCTGATTGGCTGGTATTTCAGCGGCGAACCCGGTAACCCTTACCTCAGCTACCTGTTGCTGATCGGATCTGCGCTGGTCGCCGGAACGCTGGTGGGCCTCGTTGTCGAGCGCGGCCTGTTGCGCTTCCTGCAGGGCAAAGACGAGATATTGATGGTCATCGTGACCTATGCGTTGATGCTGATCCTCGAAGACGTAATCAAGCTGGTGTGGGGTGTTAACCCATACTTCGCCTTTCAACCCTACCGCCTGCTGGGTCAGACCGAAATCGTTCCCGGGCTGCGTTTTGCCACCTACGATTTCGCCTCGATCGCGGTCACTGTCGTCATCGGCCTGGTGGCGTGGTTTGCCTTGAACCGTACCAAGAAAGGCCGTCTTTTAACGGCGCTGATCCACGACCGTGAGATCGCCATCGCCATGGGCGTCAACGTAAACGCCATGTTCGCTGCAACTTTCGCGATCGGCGCAGTACTCGGCGCGGTGGCCGGCGCCCTGACCGCACCGGCCATCGCCGTCACTCCGGGGATCGGCGTCGAGGTCATCATCCTTGCATTCGCCGTCGTCGTGGTCGGTGGTTTGGGCAGCATTGGCGGCGCCGCCGCCGGCGCGGTGCTGGTTGGTCTGGCGCGTTCCATTGCCGTCCATTTGGCGCCCGAGGCCGAACTGTTCGTCATCTATGGTGTGATGTTTCTGGTTTTGGCGATTCGCCCGCAGGGCTTGTTTGGTCAGGCACTGGCCAGGAGAATCTGAATGACTTTACGCAAACCCTTCCTATCAACACAATCGGCACTGTTGGCTGCCGCCGCCGTCCTCATCGCCGGCACCTGGGTCATGCCGGCCTGGTCGAGCTTCCTGCTCACTTTGGCTTTCGCCAAAGCGTTGGTGGTGCTGGGCGTCGTGCTGCAGATGCGTGCCGGCCTGGTGTCCTTCGGTCAAGCGCTGTTCTACTGCGTCGGCGGTTACGGTGTCGGCCTCGGTGCGCAATACCTCGGCATTAGCGATGTCTTTGCACTGCTGGCGCTGGCGACGGCTGCTGCAGTATTGTTGGCACTGCTGTGCGGGTTCCTGCTGACCCGTTACCGAGAAATCTTCTTCGCCATGCTAACAATGGCTTTATCGATGATCCTGTACGGCGTGCTAGTCAAATCTTCTGCGTTCGGTTCGACCGATGGCTTCAATGTAGCGCCGCCGAGCTTTCTTGGCTGGGTGCCCGAAGGCGATACTCGCAAGCAGGCGCTCTACGTCCTGACGGTCGTCATCGCCGCCGCCTCTGCAATCGGATTCCATCGCTACCTGGTGTCCGGACTCGGGCGCGTCATTGAGGCCATCCGCGAGAACGAGATTCGGGTCGAATACCTGGGCCTGTCGCCACGCGCACTGCTATTCATTAACTACGTCTTCGCCGCCGCCATCTCGGCGCTCGGCGGTGGCTTGACGGCTATGGCTAGCGGTCATATCGACCCTGACATGGCATTCTGGGCCACCTCGGGCGAGTTCGTCTTCATCGCCATCTTGGGTGGCACCGGACACGTCGTGGCGCCCTTCATCGGTGCCATCGTGTTCTCGGTAATCCGCACCTTTGCGATCCAGGAGGCACCCAATACTTGGCAGCTGGTGCTCGGTATCGTGCTGCTGGCCCTGATCCTGTTCCTGCCCAAGGGATTGTGGAGTCTGGTTAGCCGACGCCGGCAGGAGGGTTCGACATGAACGCGATCCTTGAAACCCGTGGCCTAATGCGATCTTTCGGCGCTGTGGTGGCGGCCAAAGACATCAATGTACGCATTGAGAAGGGCGAAATCGTCGGTGTCATCGGCTCCAACGGCGCTGGCAAGACTACCTTCATCAACATGGTGACTGGTTACCTGCCGCCGTCCGGTGGTGAAATCTTGTTTGATGGCCATTCGATCCTCGGGCGGGCGCCGCGTGACATCACGCGACAGGGAATGTCACGCTCATTCCAGGTCGCACAACTGTTTCCCCAGTTGACGGTGCTCGAAAACACGCTGATTTCCCTAGTCGCCGCCGAGGGCGTGTGGCCATCGTTCCTGCGACCGCTCAACACACCTGAACGCTGTGCCCAGGCGGATGCCATGTTTGAGGAGTTCGGCGTCAGCCATTTCCGTAACGCGGTGATCAGCGCCGTACCGCAGGGTGCAAGAAAACTGGTTGATATCGCCATGGCACTGGTGAGCAAGCCCCGCATGCTGCTGCTCGATGAACCCACCAGCGGCGTCAGCGCAGAGGAAAAGTTTGTGCTGATGGATACGGTGATGGCTGCGGTGAAAAAATTTGGCGTGACGGTGCTGTTCGTCGAGCACGACATGGAAATTGTCGCCCGCTACGTGACACGCATCATCGCCTTCTATAGCGGACAAGTGATCGCCGACGGCCCACCGAGCACGGTGCTGACCGATGCCAGAGTGCAGGAACTGGTGATCGGGCGCCACTTTGAGCTCGATTTACTGAAGGAATCCGTATGAACGCCGCCCTAGACATTCATGGCCTCAGCGTCGCCATAGGCCGCGTTCCCATCCTGAGCAACGTCGCGCTCACGGTAACTGCCGGGAGCATGGTCGGACTGATTGGGCGCAACGGTGCCGGCAAGACGACCTTGATGCGCGCCACCATGGGGCTTCTACCTTGTCAAGCCGGGCGCGTCAGCGTTTTCGGCGAGGACGTGACAAAACTGGCACCGCACCTGCTGGCCCGGCGTGGCATCAGTTACATGCCCGAAGACCGGCGCTTGATTCCGGCGCTGACAGTCGAAGAAAACATCTTGTTGCCGGCCTGGGCCAATGGCATTGCCGACGCCCAACAGCGCCTGCAATGGATCTACGGGCTTATGCCGGAGGTCAGCGAGTTCCGCTCACGTCGGGCGCTGCAATTGTCCGGTGGTCAGCAAAAGCTGGTGGCGCTGGCGCGTGCACTGATGCCTGGGCACAAATTGCTGCTGCTCGACGAACCATTTGAGGGTGTTGCGCCTGTGTTGTCACGGCGTCTGGCTGAAGTGATCGGCGCGCTACGCACCGAGGGTCTGTCGGTCATCCTATCGGAGTCAAACGCGAAACATTCTGCTGATCTGGTTGACACGGTCTTCCACATCGAGCGCGGTGTCGTGACCCCCAGCTGAATCACTTATCCACTTATCCATGGAAGGCATTTTTATGTCGCAATTTATCTTCGAGACCGCACCCAAAATAGTCTGCGAGCAAGGCGGCGCCAAGCGTTTGGGCGAGATTGCCAAAGGCCTTGGCGTGCACCATCTATTCTTGGTAACCGATGAAGGGTTAATCAAAGCCAAACTGATATCCGGTGCGCTGGAGTCGCTCGCTGTAGCAGGCGTAGCGGTCACTGTGTTTTCTGATGTACTTGCCGACCCTCCAGAAGTCCGGGTGCAGGCGGCGGTGGAAGCAGCGCGCAGCGCGGGTGCTGATGGCGTAGTGGGTTTTGGTGGTGGCAGTTCGCTGGACACCGCAAAACTGGTCGCACTGCTGGTGCGCACGCCCCAGGTATTGCCCGACATCTATGGCATCGGCTTGGCTAAGGGCCCGCGTCTACCGCTTATCCAGGTGCCTACCACAGCTGGTACCGGCTCCGAAGTGACACCGATTTCCATTCTGACAACACCCACCAGCGAAAAAAAAGGAGTCGTGTCGCCGCTGCTCTACCCAGACGCAGCCCTGCTCGACAGTCTGCTCACACTGGGTCTGCCAGCGCATGTGACGGCCATGACCGGTATTGATGCCATGGTGCATGCGATCGAGTCCTACACCACCCGCACGAAGCAGAACCCGCTGTCGGAAGCGCTTGCTCTCAAAGCAATTCGCCTTCTGTACGACAACATCCGCGCTGTGCTGGCTGATGGCCAGGACGCCAATGCGCGCGAGGCCATGCTCATTGGTTCGCTGTTCGCCGGCATGGCCTTCGCCAATGCACCGGTAGCCGCAGTGCATGCGCTGGCCTATCCGCTGGGCGGCCACTTCCATCTTCCGCATGGATTGACCAATTCGCTGGTACTGGTACCGGTGCTGGAGTTCAACCTGAGTTCGGCGCAATCGCGTTACGCCGATCTGGGGCGAGCCATGCAACACGGACAATCAGCCGATGATGCGGTTGCTGCCAAGGATTTCGTGGCGGCAATGCGCAAGCTGGTCGCCGAGATGCCCTACGCGCAAAACCTGCGCGCCACGGGCATCGCAGAAAAAGACTTGCCGATGCTAGCCACCGATGCAATGAAAGTGCAGCGCCTGCTGATCAACAACCCGCGCGATGTGACTTACGAGGACGCTTTGGCACTCTACCAGGCAGCCTTCTGAGAAATAGTTCAGCAGGGGCAACATACTTTACTGCGGCCTGTCGGGCTGCTACTTTTTTAACAGAGAGAAGAACCATGAAAGATCTGAAAGACTCCAAACTGTTCCGTCAACAGTGTTACATCGATGGCGCGTGGCTGGATGCCGACGCTGGCACCACAATCGTCGTCACCAATCCTGCCAACAATGAGGAGCTGGGCACCGTACCGAAGATGGGCACGGCCGAGACGCGTCGTGCCATTGAGGCCGCTGATGCCGCATTGCCGGCGTGGCGCGCCAGGACTGCCAAGGACCGTTCTGCCCTACTGCATCGCTGGTTTGAACTGATGCTCGAACACAAGCAGGATCTCGCCATGATCATGACCGCCGAGCAGGGCAAACCCCTGACAGAATCGCTCGGCGAGATTGGTTACGGCGCGTCATTTATTGAATGGTTCTCTGAAGAGGCCAAGCGCGTCTATGGCGACACCATTCCCGCACAGGCTACAGACAGGCGCATCGTGGTCATCAAACAGCCAATCGGCGTGGTCGGTGCCATCACGCCGTGGAACTTTCCGAACGCCATGATCACGCGCAAGTGCGGCGCGGCGCTGGCAGCCGGGTGCACCGTGGTGGTCAAGCCAGCTAGTCAGACGCCTTATTCGGCGCTGGCATTGGCTGAACTTGCCGAGCGCGCCGGCATTCCGCGCGGCGTGCTCAATATCGTGTCGGGGTCGGCTGCTGCCATCGGTGGTGAGCTCACATCCAATCCGATCGTGCGCAAGATCACCTTCACTGGCTCCACCGAAGTTGGCAAACTTCTCATGAAGCAAAGTGCTGAAACGGTGAAGAGAGTCTCACTCGAACTGGGCGGAAACGCGCCTTTTATTGTCTTCGACGATGCTGATCTTGACGCGGCGGTGTTGGGCGCGATAGCCTCCAAATACCGCAATACCGGTCAGACTTGCGTTTGTGTCAACCGCATCCTGGTACAGGACGGTGTCTATGATGAATTCGCGCGCCGACTGGTGGCGGCGGTCGCCAAACTTAAGGTGTCGGACGGTATGGTCGAAGGCGCCCAGCAGGGGCCGTTAATCGACATGGCTGCGGTGAAGAAAGTTGAGGACCATATTCAGGATGCGCTGGACAAAGGTGCACGCGTACTGCTGGGGGGTAAGCGCCATGAACTCGGCGGAAGTTTTTTCCAGCCAACCATCTTGTCCGATGTCACGCCTGACATGGCGGTGGCAAAGGAAGAGACATTTGGACCAGTAGCGCCACTGTTCCGTTTTTCCACCGAGGAAGAAGCCATCCGCATGGCCAATGACACCGAAGTCGGGTTGGCATCATATTTCTATACTCGCGATATTGGACGCATCTGGCGGGTCGGCGAAGCACTGGAATACGGCATGGTCGGCATTAACGAAGGCATCATCTCAACCGAGGTCGCGCCCTTCGGCGGCGTTAAAGAATCCGGTAATGGCCGCGAGGGATCAAAATACGGTATCGAGGATTACCTCGAGATTAAATATATGTGTATGGGTGGTCTCGCAAGATGACGTTATTGGGGTTCGGCATGACAACCGGTCTATTGACCTTGTCCTACCCGATGCCGACCCCTTCGCCCTCCCCCCAACCAACCGAGCCCAATGCCGAAGCCCGTGCCTGATTTAGCCCTCTCAAGGACAGCGCTGACGGCTAATTTTGCAAGCAAACGACGATAACGGCGGGGCCGGCTCGCCACGATAATTGGCCCGTTGCCCATTTTCCGCCCCTGAATTGACTGACAGCACAATGAACGACAGTTGCCACTTTTACCGGGAACTGACAGCCCTCGAATCGTTTCAAGAGGCAATTCAGACTCAACTGCACTCATCGCTTCCGCTTGATTGGTGGGTTGTCGTTGTCGACATCGCAGGGTCTACTCTTGCGATCGAGCGCGGGGATTACAAGAAGATCAATACAGTTGGTGTGGCA
>NZ_JAMPXE010000197.1 GCF_023701345.1 Rhodoferax sp.
CTGCAGCACCGGCGGCAGGCCAAAAGCCAGCAGCAGTGTCAGCCCCATGCCCAGGCCAAACAATACCGGCCAGATGCCCGGTGCCGGCAAAGCGGATTCAACCAGGCCTGCCAGCAAGGCGACGAAACCATAGTGCACCAGAAAACCCAGCAGCACGCCCAAGGCGCTGGCCAGCAGACCGACCAGCACAAATTCAAAGCTGTAAGCCGCAGCAATGGCGCGCTGCGGCAAGCCCAGCACGCGCAGCATGGCGCAATCGTCCAGATGGCTGGCGGCAAAACCACGGGCGGCCAGCGCCACCGCCACCGCGCTCAGCAGGGCCGCCAACAGGGCCACCAGATTCAAAAACTTTTCAGCCCGCGAGAGCGTGGTACTGAGCTCGGGGCGGCCGCCTTCCAGCGCCTCCACCCTGGCACCGCGCACGGCGTGCGACTCGACCTGCGCTTGCGCCCAGTCGACAAAGCTTTGCACCGCCGGGTCCTCGCCCGCCACCGCGAGTCGGTAACGCAAACGGCTGGCGGGCTGGATCAGGCCGGTGGCCTCAACGTCAGCCTGGTTGATCATGACGCGCGGCGCAAAATTCATGAAGCCCGCGCCACGGTCGGGTTCGTTGACGATGATGCGGCTCACCTTGAACGTGCTGTCGCCCAGCAGCAAATCGCCCCCGAGCGGCACTTCAAGCGCATCCAGCAAGGCGGCATCGACCCAGGCCTGGCCGGGCTGGGGGATGTCGCGGGTCAAGGCGCCGTTTGAATCCGGCTGCTCGCTCACGCGCAAGCGCCCGCGCAGGGGGTAGCCCTCGGTCACCACCTTGAGCGACACCAGCTTGATGCCGCCACCGGCAAGCTCGGGCGCGCGCGCCATGGTCGGGAAACTCAGGTTGATCGTCTGCTGCAAACCCAGGGCCTTGACTTGCGTCAGGAAGGCTTCAGGAATCGGGTTGTCACTGGACACCACGGCATCGCCACCCATCAACTGGCGCGCATCACGCTGCAAACCACCCTTGAGCCGGTCGGCAAAAAAACCCACGGCGGTGAGCGCCGCCACCGCCAGCGTCACGGCCACCATCAGCAAACGCAGTTCGCCGGCGCGCAAATCACGTGTGAGAGAGCGCCAGCCCAATTGCAAAAAAGAGATTTTCATGACGCAACGATAGCGCACTCAGGCAAAAACCGGCGCCCAAGCGATCCAGCAACCCGACGCAGCGGGTGTGTTTGGACGGTTTAAGTTAACAGAACCTTGTCATTGCGAGCGAAGCGCGGCAATCCATGCAGCCCTGGATCGCTGATGCTGGCTCGCGATGACGACTCCTGTTCGGTGTGCTGCATCGCCATACGCGTTCCTGCCAATTCAGGCTGCAATACCAGGCGACTGGCCCCGCTGTAGCAAAGAAACCGCTTGTTGGTGGCCCGCCCAATGGCGCACAGGCCCAGACGCTGTGCCAGATCCAGCCCCATTTGCGTGATGCCGCTGCGCGACACCACGATCGGCACGCCCATTTGCGCGGACTTGATGACCATCTCGCTGGTGAGCCGGCCAGTGGTGTAGAACACCTTGTCGGCCCCACGCATTTTTTCTTTCGTGTTCATCCACATCCAGCCGGCGATGGTGTCAATGGCGTTGTGGCGGCCCACGTCTTCGACAAACACCAACATCTCTGCGCCATGGAACAGGGCGCAGCCATGCACCGAGCCTGAGGATTTGTAGGTGGTTTCCTGCAGGCGGATGGCGTTGACGATGCCGTACAGTTCGGCTTGCGAGAGCGTGGCAGCGGGCAGTGTGATGTTGTCCACTTCGGCCATCAGGTCACCAAAGACACTGCCCTGGCCGCAACCGGTGGTCACCACCCGCTTGGCGGTGCGCGCCTCGATGTCCGAGATGCCCTGGCGGGTTTTGACGGCGGCGGCACCCACCTCCCAATCGACCGTGATGGACTCGACCTCGGCCCTGCTTGCCACCAGGCGCTGGTTGCGCAGAAAGCCCAGCACCAGCAATTCAGGGTGCGCACCCAGCGTCATGAGCGTGACCAGTTCACGCTTGTCCACATAAACGGTGAGCGCACGCTCGGCAGGAATGGACACGGTGTCGGTGTCGCCAAACTCGTTGACGACCAGCACCTCGCGCGTGAGCGGCGCGCGTGCCTGGGTAAGACGGGGCAGCAAGTTCAGGGCTTTTTGGCGGGAGCAGCCGTTGATGCAGCGGGTGCTGCAGCGGCGACAGGTGCCGCATCGGCAGGCATATAAACAAACGGCCCGGGGTCCACACAGGCGTTGGCCGGAGCTGCCTTCTTGTAATGGGCCACCACCTTGTCTTGCGCCTGGCACAGCTTGAAGCCATCTATCTTGCCGGCCCACGCAGCCTTGGCTGCGGCCTCGGCCGCCTTGACCTTGGCTTCATCCGAGAGTTCCGGCGCTGGCAACTTGGCCACAGCCATTGAACTCAGCAAGGCCAGCACGGCGGCAGTACACAGGGTTTTCATTGTCTTTGTCATAAAAGTGTCTCCAGGCCTCTCAAACTTGCACCGTCTTGCCCGCCTGGACGGACGGCGTGGCAACAGGGGTGCGTTGCGCCGGGATTCTGCCGGCCTTGATGTCATCAAGCCAGAGCTTGTGGTGTTGCTCGGCCCAGATTTCGTCCACATAACCCGTCTTCATGCCTTCATAAGCGCCCTTGGTGCCCAGCGTGCCCAGGTAAATGTGACCCATCATCATGACCAGCATCAGCAAATTCGACACCGAGTGGACCATGTGGGCAATCTGCATGGTGCTGCGATCATAAGTCAAGCCGGGCAACAATTTGTCCATCGCCAGACCAGACACCACCACAGTGATGCCGAGCACAAAAACACCGCCCCAAAACACCACTTTTTCACCGGCGTTGTAGCGGCCAGAGTCAATTTCATGGCCCGAAAAAATACCGCCGCCCTTGAGCAACCAGGCCAGGTCACCCTTGGCCGGCAGGTTGTCGCGCATGAAGGTCACGATCACCACCAGCAAAGACACCGCAAACAGCGGTCCGGCAAAGTTATGCGCATTTTTGAGTAAATAGCTCAGCCAGCCAAACAGCGTGACGCCCATGACCGGCAGCAGGAAAAACTTGCCAAAGGCCATCACCAGCCCGGACACCGCCAAGGTGAGAAAGGCCGCCACATTGGCCCAGTGCGCTGACCGCTCGAATACAGAGAAACGCTCAACCAGGCGCCCGGTCGGCTCCCCATGAACCTTGATGGGGCCGATCTTGAAGTGAAACAGGGCAATCGCACCCAGCACGATCAACAGCAGCGCGCCGCCATAGGGAATCAGCCAGTTGTTGCGCACCTGGCGCCAGGCTTCGCCGGCATTGGTCAGGCGTGAGCCGGGGTATTGCACGAAGGGCTGGATCAGCACCCCGGCTTCAGGCGCCTGCGTCACTGGCAAACTGCTGTAGCCGGCCACGCCCGAGTTCACCTGGCGCCACATGGGCGCGTTGTTGCCGGGCTGCACCTTGGCACGCTCGCCATTGGTCTGGTTGGCATAACCAGGCGCCTCGCTGGCATCGGGCTTGACATCCATGATGTTCTGGCTCTGGATGCCCGGCATGACCGCAGCGGGTGCGGCAACGGGATCGGAAGCGGGTGCTGGTGTGGTTTGGGCCACGGCGCTGCCCCAGCACAGGGCCAGCGCAGCAACAACTGAAAAGGCTTTGATCATGGGGGCCTCCTGCTCAGTTCATGCGGGTGTAGTCGTTCTGACCGTACTGGTTGCGCGCCTTGAGTTGCGACTCCCAACTGGCCTTGTCGCCCTGCTTCCAGTCTTGATTGACAAACGCCTTGCCCGTTCCGGTGTAGGCCGCGCTGTCCCTCGTGCTGGTCTCCAGCGCCTGGGGCTGGTCGCCGCAGGCAACCAAAC
>NZ_JAMPXE010000198.1 GCF_023701345.1 Rhodoferax sp.
ACGATATGGGACAGCTCGGTCTGGTCGAGCAGGACTACGCCTGGATCACCAGCCGCATCGTGGACGTGGCACGGCGCCATGCCAGGGGTCGCATTGTGAGTTGCCTGGTAGGCGGTTATGTGATGAGTGCGCTGTCACGCAGCGTGGAAGCGCATATCCGGGTGCTGGCGGATGTCTGAACCGGTGATTACTGACTTGCAGGACTGGCTGGCGGCCTTGAGCCAGACCAGCGTGTTGATTGAGTTGGGTGCACTGCTGGCTTGCGGACTGCTGGCCTGGTTGCTGGCGCGGCTGGTGTCCAGGGCCTTTGTTGAGCGCGAGCTCAACTCCATCATGTTTGGGCGGCGAATTGTCGACGGCGTGCTGTTCCCGGCGCTGTGGTTGTGCCTGGCTTATGCCGCCCGCAAGCTGCTGGACTACAGCATGCCGCTGGCGTTGTTCAAGCTGGCCATCCCCGTGCTGATCTCCTTGCTGGTGATCCGGCTTGGGGTCAAGGTGTTGCAGGCAGCGTTCAACAACACGCCGGCGATCCGTTTGCTGGAGCGCAGTATTTCCTGGATCGCTTGGGCTGCCATGGTCTTGTGGGTCAGTGGCTTGCTGCCGCTGCTGATGGACGAGCTCGATCAGATCAGCTGGACGGTGGGCGGTGCTTCCTTGTCAGTGCGAAAAATCATTGAAGGTACCCTGACAGCAGGGCTGGTGCTGATCATCAGCTTATGGATTTCGTCGGCCATTGAAACCAAATTGCTGCGCAAAGCGACGGGTGGCGAGTTGAGCCTGCGCAAGGCCTTCAGCAATGCAGCCAGGGCGCTGCTGATGTTTGTCGGCCTGCTGCTCGCCTTGTCTGCGGTGGGCATTGACCTGACGGCTTTGTCGGTCCTGGGTGGCGCCATTGGCGTCGGCATTGGTTTTGGCCTGCAGAAGCTGGCCGCCAACTATGTGTCGGGTTTTGTCATTCTGGCCGAACGCAGCATGCGCATTGGCGACAGTGTGCAGGTAGACAATTTCAGCGGCGTCATCACTCAAATCAATGCGCGCTACACCGTGATCCGTTCGCTGGCCGGGCGGGAATCCATTGTGCCCAACGAGATGCTGATCACCAGCCGGGTCGAAAATCTGTCTTTGGCCGACCCCAGGGTCTGGCAGTCTACCAACGTGTCGGTGGCCTATGACAGCGATGTGGATCTCGTGTCGCGTTTGCTGTTGCAGGCGGCTGCGACGCAGGAGCGGGTGCTGGCTGATCCTGGCCCCGCGGTGGTGTTACTGGCCTTTGGCGCCGACGGCCTGGAGTTCCGGCTGGGTTACTGGATTGGTGACCCCGAGAATGGCAGCGACAACCTGCGTTCACTGATCAATCTGGAAATTTTGCGGCTGTTGCGCGAGCATCGGGTTGAAATTCCGTTTCCACAGCGCGTCATTCACACGCGCCCGGTTTGAGAGCGGCAGTGCAGTCATGTTTACAATAAAAGCACGCCCGTTCTTTTATCGGTCTTTTCGAATAATGTTGATATGACGACCAAGCTGACAGAAGTGGCCGCATACAATGCGAAAGTTGACGTGCACGTCAATTGAATTGACGTTGTCGCAGTACGTATTTGCCTATTTTTTTAACCTCTGGAGAAAGAAAGTCATGAAAGTCCTGGTCGCAGTCAAGCGCGTGGTGGACTACAACGTGAAAGTCCGGGTCAAGTCGGACCACACGGGAGTAGACACCGCCAACGTCAAAATGAGCATGAACCCGTTTGATGAAATCGCCATCGAAGAGGCGGTGCGTTTGCGGGAAAAAGGCGTCGCCTCCGAGATCATCGCGGTCTCCTGCGGCGTGACCCAATGCACGGAAACCCTGCGCACCGCCATGGCCATCGGCGCTGACCGCGCCATCCTGGTGGAAACTTCAGAAGAACTGCAACCGCTGGCGGTGGCCAAACTGCTGAAAGCTTTGGTCGACAAGGAACAACCCGGCTTGATCATTCTTGGCAAACAGGCCATTGACGACGACTGCAACCAGACCGGCCAAATGCTCGCCGCCCTGGCCGACCTGCCCCAAGTCACCTTTGCCAGCAAAGTCGAAGTGGCTGACGGCAAAGCCACCGTCTCGCGCGAAATCGACGGCGGCCTGGAAACCCTCTCGGTGACATTACCAGCAGTGATCACGGCCGACCTGCGCCTCAACGAGCCGCGCTATGTGACCCTGCCCAACATCATGAAGGCCAAGAAAAAGCCGCTCGAAGTGGTCAAACCCGAAGACCTCGGTGTCGATGTGTCGCCGCGCATCAAGACCCTCAAAGTCAACGAACCGCCCAAACGCAGCGCCGGCGTCAAGGTACCCGACGTCGCCACCCTGGTGGCCAAACTCAAGAACGAAGCCAAAGTCATCTGAAACAGTGTCCCCGTCACTGCGAGCGCAGCGCGGCAGTCCATGCCGTCGGAAGTCCTGGATTGCCACGTCGCCTCGCTCCTCGCAATGACGACGTCTCCGTTAACCAATTGAAGGAACCCTCATGACCACCCTCGTCATCGCCGAACACGACAACGCCAGCCTCAAACCCGCCACCCTCAACACCGTCAGCGCCGCCGTTCAATGCGGTGGCGACGTCCACGTGCTGGTGGCCGGCCACAACGCAGCAGCGGCTGCCGCTGCCGCTGCCCAGATTGCTGGTGTCAGCAAAGTGCTGCACATTGATGCTGAAGCACTGGCGCACGGTATTGCAGAAAACCTCACCGCGCAAATCGTCGCCCTGGCACCCAACTACAGCCACCTGCTGTTCCCGGCCACCGCCGCTGGCAAGAACACCGCCCCGCGCGTGGCGGCCAAACTCGACGTCGGCCAGCTCTCCGACGTCACCAAGGTCATCAGTGCCGACACCTTCGAGCGCCCGATCTATGCCGGCAACGCCATCGCCACCGTGCAAAGTCTGGACGCCATCAAGGTATTGACGGTGCGCACCACCGGCTTTGACGCCGCAGCACAGGGGGGCAACGCTGCCATCGAGACCATCGCCGCGCTGGCCGTGCCCGGCAAGACCACCTACATGGGCAGCGAGATCGCCAGGAACGACCGCCCCGAGCTGACCGCAGCCAAGGTCATCGTCGCCGGGGGCCGGGCGCTGGGCTCGGCCGAGAAGTTTGCTGAACTGCTGACCCCGCTGGCCGACAAGCTCGGCGCCGCCATTGGCGCCAGCCGTGCTGCGGTGGACGCCGGTTACGCCGCCAATGACCTGCAAGTGGGCCAGACCGGCAAGATCGTGGCGCCCCAGCTCTACATTGCCGCGGGCATCAGCGGGGCCATCCAGCACCTGGCGGGCATGAAGGACTCCAAGGTGATCGTGGCCATCAACAAGGACCCCGAGGCGCCGATCTTCAGTGTCGCCGACTACGGCCTGGAGGCTGATCTGTTTGTGGCGCTACCTGAACTGACGGCTGCGCTTTAAGTTCAGGCCAAAAAGGGCATCCCTGGTGATGCCCTTTTTTTACGCCTTCTGGCAGCCTTCACGGGCCCATTCCTGATTCAAAACCGGAGATTCACCATGAGCTACATCGCCCCCGTCAAAGACATGCTGTTCAACATCGGGCACCTGGCCCGCATTGACCAGATTGCCCAACTCCCGGGCATGGAAGATGCCGGCCTGGAGACTGCGCAAGCGGTGCTGGAGGAAGCGGCCAAGTTTTGCGAGGGCGTGCTGGCTCCCTTGAACTGGGAGGGCGACAAAAATCCCAGCAGCTGGAAAGACGGCGTGGTCACCGCCACACCGGGTTTCAAGGACGCGTTCAAGCAGTACACCGAAGCCGGTTGGCAAGGCCTGCAACACCCCACCGACTTTGGTGGCCAGGGCCTGCCCAAGACCATTGGCTCGGCCGTCGGTGAAATGCAAAACTCGGCCA
>NZ_JAMPXE010000199.1 GCF_023701345.1 Rhodoferax sp.
ATGGCGCCAGCCGACCGATGCGGGCGTCGGCAGTTGCAGCACCCGCCGCAAATAATCGCGTGACATGCGACGCGCGGTCGGCGCAAACGCCAGGAAGTAAGCCGCGATCGCGTAAAGCACCACGCGGCTCGCGCGTCGGCCCAAGCGCAGCGACAGCCAGGTCATCAGGCGCAGCATGAACAGGCTGCTGCGCTCGGGGCGCTGCTGCCATTCAGTGCTGCCGGCCGGCGCGGCCTGCTGCTGCGTTGTCATGGCGCAGACGGTGGCAACGCCAGCGTGCCGGTGGCGACTTTGCGCTGGCCGCTGGAGATATCGAAGCGGGTGCTGCCCGAGGCGCCGGGGGTGAGCAACAGCGTCAGGATTTCGCCGGGGCCGACCGGGCTCAGAAACTTGGCAGCGCTGATCTGGCAGAGCGGCGTCGTATCAAAGCCGTCCCCGGCTGCTGCGGGTCGCCCGGTTGGCAGCAGCGCATGGATGACGGCGTCAAGCAAAACCACGCCCGGCACAATCGGCGTCCCCGGAAAATGGCCGGCAAACGCCGGATGGTCCGGCGCGATGACAAACGTGGTCTCAAATTGCATGGGGCGTTCCTTGGCGCTGATGCCGGGATGCCAGTGCCTGCAAGGCGTCGCGCGGCAATTTGCCGGTGCTGTTGCGCGGCAGCGCCGCCAGCAGCACCAGCGGCCTGGGAATGAACACCGCGTCGATGCGTTGCCGCAACGCCGCCAGCAGGGTGCTCGCTTTCATGCCGGGCGCCACGGCAAAGGCCATCAGGCGCGTCACGCTGACGTCGTCATGCTCGGCGGGCATGAAAAACGCGCCGTCGATCACGCCCGGAATGGCATTGAGCTGATGGTTCAGGTAGTCGAGCGAGCTGCGTTTGCCCGCGATGTTGATGAGATCGGCGCTGCGGCCATGCAGCAGAAAACGCTCGGAACTCAAAAGTTCGAGCTCGTCCGCCATCGGCATGGGCGACTCAACATGCCCGCCCGAGGCCCAGGTACGCCCCTGTGAAACGCTGAGCGCGACCCCCGGGAACAACGACCATTCGGTAGTCTGGGTGGTGCGCCGGGTCGCGATCATGCCGGTCTCGGTCGAACCGTAGATTTCAAACAAGGGCGCCTGCAGGCGCGCCTCGACGGCCAGCGCCAGTTGCGGTGGCATGGGCGCCGTGGCCGACAGGACCAGGTCGGGGGCGGGAATGTCCAGCCCCGCCGCCAGCAGGACCTTCAAATGCAGGGGCGTGGTGACCAGCAGGCACGGGCGCGGCGATTGCGCGAGCACCGCGCAGATGTCGGCCGGGTAAAACGGATGGGCCGCACTCAGGGCTGAGCCGCTTTGCAGCGCCAGCAGCACCGAGGACTCAAAGCCAAACATGTGCTGCGGCGGCACCGTGGCCACAATGCTGTGGCGCCTGCCGTCGAGCAGCCCCAGGCGGGCGGCTTCGGCCCGCACGCTGCGCACCAGCCCGCCCCAGCTTTTCGGGTGCGCCACCGGCGTGCCGGTCGAGCCGGACGTGAACACGATGGCCGCCGTGCGCGCGGCCGGGATGTCGGGAACGTCATAGGTGGCGCTGGCGGCATCCGCTGCCGCTGCGGCAGCGGCCTGCGCGCCCGTCCACGCCAACTGGGGCAGGTCAAAGGCCTGCGGCTGGTCTGCCAGGCAAAACACGTCGGGCGCAAAGTGCTTGACCTGGCGCATCATTTCTGGCGTGAGCGTGGGCGGCAGCAGGCTGATCTTGTCGGCCAGCAAGGCCGCGGCCACGCCGACGGCGAACCGGTAGCGGTCGACGCAAACGTTGAGAACGTGCCGGCCTGGTGGCAAATCTGCCGCCAACTGCCTGACATCGGCCAGAAAATGCGCCACGGTGATCGGCCCGGCGGGGCCGTAAGCCAGGATGTCTTGCGCGCGCGGGTGCGTGACGAGCGGGAAGCTGCTCATGGTCGGCGCGCCTTGTCTTGCGCGCTCACCTGCCGGTAAGCGCGAATCGCCGCCAGCGGCCCGGCGCGCTCGGAAGCCGGCAACACATAACAGCGCGCCGCATACTCACCCGCAAACATCAAGCCCAGCAGCGGCATGCCCAGCAGGTTGGCAAACGTTGACCAGATGGCAACCGGCGCGAGCCAGAACAGCAGCAGCGACAGCCCTGCGGTGGCGCCGAAATAAAGGGTCCAGCTCCAGGTGGCCGCGCGCGTGTAGCGCGCCAGCGCCGGCGTCAGGCTGCCGTGCACGATGCTGGCAAAGCGCGAAATCATGGGTGTGCCGCCACGCCGCAGGGTTTTGCCAAAGGCCAGGCACAACAGCGCATAGGTGCCTGCATGCTGCAGCAAAAAGACCCAGTTGTAATGGGCCACCAGCCAACTCTTGACGCCATAAATCACGGCGCATGCCGCCAGCCACAGGACCAGCATGAGCGCGCGCTGCTGCGAACGCCAGGCCAGCAGGAAGCCCAGCCCGAGCAGGGGCGCCAGCGCAACCAGGGCGCCCTGCAGATCGGGCGCGGCTGACGCGGCGGCCCGATGCGACAGCACCGCATAGGCGACTCCCAGGGCCAACAGGCCGCCCCAACGAACGGCTTGCTTGAGCCGTGTCGCCAATTCGGTTTTCACCGGGTACGCTGGGCCGCGATGTGGTTGCTCAGACTGCGCAGCGACAGGAAGATGGCGTGGTTGTCTTCCTGGCCCGCGCGCAGTTGCAGGCCGTAGCGCTTGGAGACCACGAGTGCAATTTCCAGGATGTCGATGGAGTCCAGCCCCAAACCGTCGCCATACAGGGGTTCATCGGCTTGCACGTCGGCCGCGGCAACGTCCAGGTTCAAGGCGCTCACCACCAGTTCAGCGACTTCAAGTAGCAAGGCCGCATCAGCGGTTGGGGAAGATTCTGGCGGAGTCAGTTCGGGCATGGGAAAGATCAATGTGGTTAGGTGGGCAGAGTGACAAAACCGACACCGATGGACCGGCGGCCCTTGTCGCGCGCCTGATTTTAACGAAAAGCGCGTCACGCCCGGTGCTGGTGCAACGCAGCATCGCCCAAAACAGGCTCAGTCCGGCCCCACCTGGTCGCCATCAATATACAGCCAGCGCCCGTCCTCAAACACAAACCGGCTGATCTCGTGCATGCGCCCACCGCGCCCGCTGTCGCGGTAACGCGCGACAAATTCCACCACCCCGGCGTCGCCCGTGGCCTGCGCGTGGCGCACTTCCAGCCCCAGCCATTTGAGCGGCGGCAGTTCCAGCTCGCCGGGCGAAGTGGACGGGTGCCAGCTGGCCAGCAGGTAGTCGATCAGGCCCAACCCGTAAGCGCTGTAACGCGCGCGCATCAGCGCCTCGGGCGTGGGCGCGTGCACGCCTTGCGCCAAACCCGCATGCCAGCGGCCGCAACAGTCGCCGTAGGTCAGGCCGCTGTCACAGGGGCAGGCGGCATGGGCGGCCAGGGCGTTCTTTTTCATGACGGCAATGGTAACGGGGCAGGCACGCGGTGGCGCTCCTGCCGGGTCGCCAGGGTGCGGCTGGCCCTGGCCGGCGACGCTGCCCGCCGCGGCAACAGGCCATGCAGTGCCTGCGGATTGGCGCGCGCGCCGCTGGCGACGTAGTCCGCCAGCAGGGCCTGGCGCACAACAGCGGGCGGCAGGTGCTGACCGAGGTAGTCAAACAAGGCGTCCACCAGCGCCTCCGGGGTTAGCCGGTGGGTGCTGCCCTGGCGCTGCCACAGCCAGTTCGAGAACACCATGAAACACCAGAACGGCGACTTACCCGCTGTACCGTTGGAAGGCGGCGTGTGCAGCAACAGCGGCAGCGTTTGCGCAAAACGCCCGGAATTGGCCAGCAGTTCCCAGTAGCGCGCCAGGCGGCCAAAACGCTGCAGCGTGGCGGCATCG
>NZ_JAMPXE010000200.1 GCF_023701345.1 Rhodoferax sp.
AAAGTCGGTGACAAAAGCGGCTTTTTCATGGGGTGTTTCAGTGGCCAGCCAGCGGTGCGGCATGCGGTTGGCGGCCAGCGCATCGAGTTCAGGCAAACCCAGTTGCAGGGCATGGAAACCGAACACATTGGCCACCACTGCAGCCATTTGCGCACGCTCCCACGCCAGCAGGTAAGCCCCGGGCGGTGTCGTCATCCATTCGTGCAAACCTATAATTTGTTCAGCCATGAAGTTAATTCCAATACCTGCTTTCAACGACAACTACATCTGGATGTTGCACGACGAACGTCGGGCGCTGGTGGTGGACCCCGGGGATGCACAACCCGTGCTGGCTGTCCTGGCACAGCATGGGCTGACACTGGAATCGATTTTAGTCACGCACCATCACGGCGACCACACCGGCGGGGTTGATGCCCTGCGCCAAAGCACCGGCGCGCAAGTGTATGGCCCCGCGGCCGAACGCATGCCCGAGCCGCTGCAACGGCTGGGCGACGGCGACATCATCACACCACTGGGATTACGTTTCGAGGTGCTGCTGGTGCCGGGCCACACCGCAGGGCACATTGCCTACTGGGGCCAGCTACCTGACGCAGACCCCGTTGTGTTTTGTGGTGACACCTTGTTCAGTGCCGGTTGCGGGCGCCTGTTTGAAGGCACACCCGGGCAAATGCTGGCCTCCTTGACACGGCTGGCCGCCTTGCCCGATACCACCCGCGTGTGTTGCGCCCATGAATATACTTTGGGAAATTTGCGTTTTGCGCTTGCCGTTGAGCCCGACAATACCGACTTGCTGGCTTACCAGACGCATGCCAGGACGCTGCGTCAGCAGTTTTTCCCCACGCTGCCCTCCTCGATCGGTCTTGAAAAAGCCGTGAACCCCTTTTTACGCACCCATTTGCCCAAGGTGGCCCATGCGGTGCAGCAGATCGATCACAATGCAGACGACCCGGTCGCTGTGTTTGCCGCCCTGCGAACCTGGAAAGATAAATTTTGAAACAACTTTTTTACGTTCTGACCTTGCTGTCAAGCCTCTGGCTGGCCGGCTGTGCGACATCCGTGCCCGCCGACAACACATCGACCGCTTCGGGCATTTCAGCCGGCAGCAAGACTGCCAGCGTGCCCTATGCCACCGACAGCAGCGCAGCGGTCTATCCGGGCGGCGGCCTCAAACCGCTGGCCAACGACCCTGCCTTGCGCTCACGCACCGTCCAATCCCTGTTGCCACCGGCCGACTTGTGGGAGCGTGTGCGCCGTGGCTTCGCCATGCCCGACCTCGACAACGACCTGGTGAGCGAGCGCGAGCTCTGGTACAGCAGCCGCCCCGACTACGTGGCGCGCATGACCGAGCGCGGCAGCAAATACCTGTTCTACATCGTGGAAGAACTGGAGCGGCGCGACATGCCCAGCGAGCTGGCGCTGCTGCCGTTCATTGAGAGCGCCTTCAATCCACAAGCGGTCTCCAGCGCCAAGGCCGCCGGCATGTGGCAATTCATGCCGGCCACGGGCAAGTACTTTGACCTCACACAGAACATGTTTCGCGACGACCGCCGTGATGTGATCGAATCAACCCGCGCCGCGCTCGACTACATGCAAAAGCTTTATCGTATGTTTGGCGACTGGCATCTGGCGCTGGCAGCTTACAACTGGGGTGAAGGCAGCGTGCAGCGGGCCATCAAGAAAGCCAAACAGACTGGCACGGGCACCAGCTATGACGATCTGGTCATGCCCATGGAAACCCGCTTGTATGTGCCCAAGCTGCAAGCCGTGAAAAACATTGTGGCCAACCCTGAGTCCTTCAGGGTGACGCTGCCAGAGATCGGCAACCACCCCTATTTCCAGAGCGTCGAGATTGAGCGCGACATCGACGTGGCGCTCGCAGCCGAACTCGCCGAGGTACCACTGGACGACTTTCGGGCGCTCAACCCATCGGCCAACAAACCGGTTTTATTGGCGGCCAGCAACTCCCAGATTCTGCTGCCCTGGGACAACGCCGAACGCTTTCAAAACAAGCTCGCAGCTTATACCGGGGGACGTCTGGCCAACTGGACCGCCTGGGTCGCCCCCACCACCCTCAGCCCGGAGGAGGCAGCCAGACGCGTCGGCATGAGCGAGACCGAGTTGCGCAGCGTCAACAAGATTCCGCCACGGATGCGGGTCCGGGCCGGATCAACCCTGCTGGTGCGCCGCTCGGCCAGCCTGAACAACGATGTCACAGAGCATGTCGCCAACAACGGCTTCCTGACCCTGGCACCCGACGTGGTTCTCAGAAAAACCGTGGTGAAAGCGGGCAAAAGAGACAACGTGGCCAGCATGGCCAGGCGCTTCAGCGTGAGCGCCCAGGTGCTGGCGGACTGGAACAAGGTGAGCACGTCAGCCACATTCAAACGGGGGCAATCGGTGGTGCTTTACTTGCCAGCCAAGGCACGCCCTGTGCGCAGCGCCAAGGCGCGCAGCAAAATGGCCGTTGCCAAAACGGCCATTGCAAAAACAGCCAAACGCGCACCTGCCAGGACAGCAGCCACGAAAAAACCCGTCAAGGTGGCTCGCCAGTAAACGACTCAGCGGCGGTCCATCAGCGCATGGGCGATGGTGCCCAGATCCACGTATTCAAGCTCGCTGCCCACCGGCACGCCGCGCGCCAGTCGCGTCAGGTGCAGGCCCCGGGCCTTGAGCCCTTCGCTGATGACGTGGGCCGTGGCCTCGCCCTCGGCCGTGAAATTGGTCGCCAGAATGACCTCTTGCACGCTGCCGTCCAGAGCCCGGTCAAACAACTTTTTCAGACCGATGTCGTGTGGGCCGATGCCATCCAATGGGCTGAGTTTTCCCATCAGTACAAAATAAAGCCCCTTGTAAGCACCGGTGCGCTCCATCGCTGACTGATCGGCCGGGGTTTCCACTACGCACAGTTTGCTGGCGTCGCGGCGGGTGTCCAGACAGGTGGCGCACACCTGGGCTTCGGTAAAGGTATGGCAGCGCTCGCAATGCTGCACCGTTTGCGCCGCATGCGCCAAAGCCAGCGCCAGCGTTTGCGCCCCGGGACGGTCATGCTGCAGCAAATGAAATGCCATGCGTTGCGCCGACTTGACCCCCACGCCCGGCAGGCGCCGCAGTCCCTGGATCAGCGCTTCAAGCGCGTTGGTGTCAGCCATCAAGCAACAAGGTTAGGGGAAGAGAACGTCGTCATGGCGAACACAGTGAAGCAATCCATGACCTCCGACTGCATGGACTGCCGCGCTGCGCTCCTTTCCATGACGGACCTCTTTCATGCTTCAAGATAAATGGATGCCATAAAGTTAGAACGGAAATTTCATGCCGCCGGGCAGGCCGGGCATGCCGGCGGTGATCTTGCCCATTTTTTCGGTTGAAGTTTCCTCGGCCTTGCGCACCGCGGCGTTGAAGGCCGCTGCCACCAGGTCTTCGAGCATGTCCTTGTCGTCGGCCAGCAGGCTGGGGTCGATGGTGACGCGTTTCACATCGTGCTTGCAGGTCATGGTGACCTTGACCAGGCCCGCGCCCGACTCGCCGGTGACCTCGATGTTGCCCAGTTCATCCTGGGCTTTTTTCATGTTGTCCTGCATCGCCTGCGCTTGCTTCATGAGGCCGGCGAGTTGTCCTTTGTTGAACATGGGGGAAATCCTTGGGTATCAGTGGAAAGTCAGTGGCTTGAGCGAGCCGGGCACGATTGTGCCGCCGAAGTCGCGCATCATCGTCTGCACGAAGGGGTCGGCCAGGATCTGCTGCTCGGCCTCTCGCTGGCGGCGTTCGGCCTCGGCGGCGTTGCGCCGCGCCGGCGAATCGCTCACGGCGCCCTGCTCCACCGCCAGTTCCACCGCGTGACCGATGGCCTGCAGGGCTGCGGCAAGGCGCTCG
>NZ_JAMPXE010000065.1 GCF_023701345.1 Rhodoferax sp.
AGTCAGCACAAACAGCGTCATGCGCATCTCTTGTGTGGCCACCGGAATCCCCAGAATCCGCTTGAAGTCGGTGAAGCCGTTGTTGCCGCCAAAACCAGTCTCGTTGCGAAAGAACAGCAGCATCGCGGCAAAGGTCAGAGCCTGGGTGATGATGGAAAAGTACACGCCCTTGATGCGCGAACGGAAGGCGAAGTAACCAAAAACAAAGGCCACCAGCCCCGGCACCGCCACAATCAAAATCAGGGTGGCACCAAAGCTGTCAGAAAACGTCCAGTGCCAGGGCAGCTCTTTCCAGTCCAGGAACACCATGAAGTCCGGCAAGTTGCTTTTGTAATTGCCATCGGTGCCAATCTGGCGCATCAGGTACATGCCCATGACGTAACCACCGAGCGCAAAGAACAGGCCATGGCCCAGGCTCAGAATGCCACTAAAACCCCAGATCAGGTCCATCGCCAGCGCAGCAATGGCGTAACACATGATCTTGCCGAGCAAACCCACGGCGTAGTCACTCAAGTGGAAAACGCTGTCGGCAGGCACCAGCAGATTGAGCACAGGTGCCACGGCACAGACCACGATCAAGGCGAGGATGAAGGCGCTCCAGCCGGTGCGGGTCAGCAGCGGTGAAGGCGCAGGAAGCCCTTCAACAAGCTCAGGGTGAACGGTTGAAGTCAGGTTAGTCGTACTCATGCTTCTGCGCTCCGGCCCTTCATGGCGAAGATGCCTTGCGGACGTTTCTGGATAAAGATGATGATGAACACCAGCACGGCAATCTTGGCCAGCACCGCGCCCGCCCAGCCTTCCAGAAATTTGTTCAAAATGCCCAGGCCCAAGGCGGCATACACGGTACCCGCCAGTTGTCCGACACCGCCCAGCACCACCACCATGAAGGCATCGACGATGTAGCCCTGGCCCAGGTCCGGCCCGACATTGCCGACCTGGCTCAGGGCACACCCCGCCAGCCCGGCAATGCCAGAACCCAGGGCAAAGGCGTAGGTGTCGATGCGCGCGGTGTTGACACCCATACACGAGGCAATGGGCCGGTTTTGTGTGACACCGCGCACAAACAGGCCCAATCTTGTTTTACCAATCAGCCAGGCCACCGAGCCCAGCACAAAGAGGGCAAAACCGATGATGACCAGCCGGTTGAACGGCAGCGACAAGTTACCCAGCACCTGCACGCCGCCGCTCATCCACGAGGGGTTTTCCACACCCACGTTTTGCGCACCAAAGATCGTGCGGACCAATTGCATCAGCATCAGGCTGATGCCCCAGGTGGCCAGCAAGGTCTCCAGAGGCCGGCCGTACAGGAAGCGGATCACGGTGCGTTCCAGCAGCACGCCCATCAGCGCAGAGGCCATGAAGGCCACCGGCACTGCCGCCAGCAAATACCAGTCAAAGGCACCGGGCAGGTAGGTTTGAAACAGGCCCTGCACCACGTAGGTGGCGTAAGCGCCAATCATCATGAGCTCGCCGTGCGCCATGTTGATGACGCCCATCAGGCCGTAGGTGATGGCCAGGCCCAGCGCCACCAGCAGCAGGATGCTGCCGAGGCTGATGCCACTGAACACCGCGCCCAGCTTGTCGCCCCAGGCCAGCCTGGACTCGACCTCGCGCAGTGCCTTGCCCAATGCTGCCTTGACCGTGGCATCAGACTCGGTCTGCAGGTGCGCCAGCAGGATGGTCTTGGTTCCGGACTGGTTGCTGGAGCCCAACAAGGCAGCCGCTTCCAGGCGCAGGGCCCTGTCGTCACTTCCCAGCAGCGCCGCCGCGCGCACCAGGGCCAGTTGGTCCCTGATTTTGGGGTTTTGCTCGGCTTTCAAGGCTTGTACGATCAGCGCCAGCTTGCTCGGGTCGGCATCGCTTTGCATCTGTTGCACCGCAGCCATGCGCACGCTGTCATCCTTGGAAAACAGCTTGAGCGCAGCCAGGGCCGAGTCGATTTCGCCGCGCATACGGTTGTTGTTGATGACGTCCTCGGCATCGTCAGGCAGCGCAAATTCAGCGCCCGAGGCGGGGTCGATGCCCTTGTCGTCCCGGACCATGATGGCCTTGCCGCGAACCAGCTTGACCGCATCATCGGCCAGCGCCTGCAAAAACAGCGCGGTGCCGGCATCGGCATGGGCCACGGCCTGGTTCAAGGCCTCGATGCGGGCATCGGTCTCACCCATGCTGATGGCGTTGGCCTCGTCCACGCTGATCGCATGGGCGTTCACAGCGATCGACACAATGGCAATGAAAAATAGTTTTGGTAGCGACATATAAGAAAAGGCTGTAGGGTGGGCACGTTGGCAGCGCCCACACTGCAATTTCTTCAAAAATTTGTCATTGCGAGCGAGCTCTCGGGCCGGATACAGCTGACTCGCAATGACGTGATGCGCCTTACTTCTTCGCCGGCTCATCCGGCTTGGATGCATTGCCTTCGATGTACGGGCTCCATGGCTTGGCTTTCACCGGGCCGGGTGTTTTCCAGACCACGTTGAACTGGCCGTCGGCCTTGATCTCGCCAATGAACACCGATTTGTGCAGGTGGTGATTTTTTTCATCCATCTTGCTGACGATGCCACTCGGCGCCTTGAAGGTCTGGCCGGCCATGGCGACAATCACCTTGTCGACATCGGTGGACTTGGCTTTTTCAACCGCCTGTTTCCACATGTTGATGCCGATGTAAGTGGCTTCCATCGGGTCGTTGGTCAAAGGCTTGTCCTTGTGACCGGCGATGCCCTTGGCCTTGGCGTAAGCGGCCCATTTCTTGATGAACTCGGTGTTGGTCGGGTTCTTGATCGACTGGAAATAGTTCCAGGCCGCCAGATGGCCCACCAGCGGCTTGGTGTCGACACCGCGCAGCTCTTCTTCACCCACGCTGAACGCCACCACGGGCACGTCCTTGGCCTTCAGGCCGGCGTTGCCCAGTTCCTTGTAGAAGGGCACATTGGAGTCGCCGTTGATGGTGGAGACCACAGCGGTCTTGCCACCGGCGGAGAATTTTTTGATGTCAGCCACGATGGTCTGGTAATCGGAGTGGCCAAACGGGGTGTACTTCTCGTCAATGTCGGTGTCTTTCACACCCTTGGACTTGAGGTAGGCGCGCAAAATCTTGTTGGTGGTGCGGGGGTAGACATAGTCGGTACCCAGCAGCACCCAGCGCTTGGCCGAACCGCCGTCCTTGCTCATCAGATAGTCCACTGCCGGGATGGCTTGCTGGTTCGGTGCGGCGCCGGTGTAGAACACGTTTTTGGACAGCTCTTCACCTTCGTACTGCACCGGGTAGAACAGCAGGCCGTTCATTTCTTCAACCACGGGCAAGACCGACTTGCGCGACACGCTGGTCCAGCAGCCAAAGATCACATCGACCTTGTCCTGACCCAGCAACTGCTTGGTCTTCTCGGCAAACAGCGGCCAGTTGGACGCCGGGTCCACCACCACGGGCTCGAGCTTCTTGCCGAGCAGGCCGCCCTTGGCGTTGATCTCGTCAATCGCCATCAGCACGGTGTCTTTCAACACGGTTTCCGAAATGGCCATGGTGCCTGAGAGGCTGTGCAAGATGCCGACCTTGATGGTGTCGGCAGCGAGCGCTGGCAGCGCCGTCAGGGTGGTGAGCGCGACGGCAGCGGTGAGCGCCTTGAGCGTAAAACGACGTGAGTTCAAAGATTGCATGTGCTACTCCAAAGTTGATGAAACCGTTGTCGCCGGGCTTGGGTCTGATGCTTGGCTCAGACTTCTGCTCAGCGATGGTTTGACTTTAGGGAAGCGCAGGCAATTGGGAAATACGCCGAGTGGCGTAGGGATGGGTTTCACGGTGTGCGCAGGGCCCAATGAGCGCCTGCCGTCACGCTGTCCACAAGCGGCACAGGCACATGGGGCTGAATCCCGGCGGCCATCCCTGCCAATCCGGCCCCACCGAGAATCACGGCTTGCACACCCAACTGGTGCACAGCATCCAGGCAAGCCCTGGTCAACAACTGCCGTGCAGCCACCGGGTCAGCGGCCAACTGCGCACCGGTGGGCGCTACTGTGTGGATGCCGGCCAGCGCCTGGACATGGCCCAGCGACTGGGCCAGTCTTTGCAGGATGGGACCCCAGCGTTCGCCCCCCGTCACAATGGCAAAACGGCCATGGCGGGCGGCTTCAATAAAGGCCGCCTCTGCCAGCCCCGTCACCGGCACCGGACTGATTTCGCGCAAGGCCATCAAACCCGGATCGCCAAAACATCCGATCAAGACGGTGTCAGGCGCAGCTTCAGATTGCGCCAATTCGGCAGCCCAGGCATCCAGTGTGGCATGGCCGGCCACTGCATAGCTGGCTTCATCCGCAATGTAGGGCGCACCAAAACGGGCAGTAACCGCACGCACCTGAACGTGCGAGCCTGCGGCCACCTGCACATGCTGTCGCAACAGCGCAGTCACGTTGGCTGAGGTGTTGGGGTTGATGACCAGCAGTCGGCGCATGGTCAGGCCACCGAACCAAACAACCCGTTCAGATCGGGAACGCTGTCTATGGGCAGATTGAACTGCAATTGCGACTCGAGCCGGGTCAGGTGGTCCTGCATGCGGATCGCCGCCTCACGCGCATCACGCAGCCGGATGGCATCGAGCAGCGCCCGGTGTTCACGGCAGCCGCAGGCCGATAGATCCTTGCGCTCAAATGCATGCACGCTGCTGTATGTCATCAAAATCAGCGTGGTGCGCGAGGTTAGTTCACGCAGAATGCGCCCCAGCGTCTGATGGTTCGCCCCTTGCGCAATCAACAGATGAAATTCACCCGAGAGCCGGATGGCTCGGCGCATGTCACCAGCTTCGCGCGCGGCCTCTTCATCGTCAATGCACTGCTTGAGTTGTGCCATGTCGGCATCCGTGGCCCGGATCATGAAGAGTTCGACCAAGGTCGGCTCGATCAGTCTTCGTACGGCAAAAACCTCGTGCGCTTCCCGCTCCGTAGGTTGCGCAATGGTCGCGCCCCGGTTTGGGGTAAGGGTCACCACCTGCTCATTGGCCAGACGCACCAGCATCGGCCGGATGCGGGTGCGTGAAACGCCGAACGCGCTGGCCAGTTTATCTTCCCCCAGTTTGGTGCCGGGCGGCAAACGGCGATCCAGAATGGCGGAGATCATGCGCTCGTACATGTCGTTATCGGTCAACGGTACTGTCCCTGTTGTCTCACTCATTGTGCGCCTTGTTGTCTTCTGCCCAGCCACCGGGCCAGACCGATGGCCAGCGCCATCACCAACAAGGAGACGACGGTGGTCACGGTGCCCAGCGCGTAAATGGACGGGGTGGTCACGGTGGTGGTGAGGCCCTGCAACTCCAGCGGCAAGGTATTGACGTCGCCAATGGCTTGGGAAGTGCGGGCGATCTCATCCCAGCTCAAGGTAAAACCAAACATGCCAATGCCCACGATGGAAGGCGCAATCAGGGGCAGCACCACGTGCCTGAACCCCTGCCAGGGCGAGGCGCCCAGATCGCAGGCCGCCTCTTCATAGGCCGGGTTGAAGCGGTTGAAGACAGCAAACATGATGAGCAGGCCAAAAGGCAGCGTCCAGGTCAGGTGCGCGCCGAGTGCCGAAGTGAACAGCCCCAGCGCGGTGCCGTAACTCTCCAGCGCAGGGGTCATGCCCAAGGCCTCCAGCGTCCACTTGATGCCGCTGTCGATGAGTCGGAATTCCAGCCCGATGCCCAGCGAGACAATGATCGACGGCATGATCAGGCTGGCCACCACCACGTAAAACAGCGCATTGCCGCCCGCCAGCTTCTTGCGAAACGCCAGCCCGGCCAGCACCGAGAACAGCACGGTGAACACCATCACCGCAGTGCCCAGAGCCAGTGAGCGCCGAAGTGCGGCACCAATGTCCACCACGCCCAGGCCCTCGGCCAGTTTGCCAAACCAGTGCAGGGATAAGCCGCGCAGTGGAAAGGTCAGGCCTCCTTCAGAGCCCTGAAAACTCAGCACCACAATGACCAGCATCGGCCCGTACAAAAACAGCACGAAGGCTGTAAAAAAAAGTGCCAGAAACCAGAAGCCAGCCGTGCGATTGTCTGAGTTCATGTTCAAAGTTCCTTTCGGATGTCGACCAGGCGGGTCAATGCCCAGATGATCATCAATACCAGTGCGAGCAAAATCACGGCGTTGGCCGCTGCCAGAGGAAACTGCAGATAAGACGTCTGCACCTGAATGATCTTGCCAATGGAGGCAATCTGCTGGCCACCCATCACGCCAATGGTGACAAAATCCCCCATGACAATGGTGATGACAAAAATGGAACCGATGATGATGCCGGTGCGACTCAGGGGCACAATCACGTTCCACAGCGTTTGCCACGGCGAAGCCCCGCTGTCATTGGCCGCCTCGATCAGGCTGCGGTCAATGCGCATCATGCTGTTGAAAATCGGCACGATCATGAACATGGTGTACAAGTGCACGAAGGCCAACACCACTGAGAAATCCGAAAAAAGCAGCCACTCAATCGGCGTGTCTATCAGCCCCGCGCCCATCAGGCTCTGATTCACCAGCCCGTTGCGCCCCAGCAACGGCACCCAGGAAATCATGCGGATCACATTGGAGGTCCAGAACGGAATTGTGCACAACACAAACAGCAAGGTTTGCATGCCGTTTGAGCGCACATGAAACGCCAGAAAGTAAGACACGGTAAAACCAATCACCAGCGTGATCAGCCAGACCAGGAAACTGAACTTGAAAGTGGACAGATAAGTCCGCAAGGTGACGCACAGGTCCTCGGTGTTGCTACAGCCTTCAAAAATCGCCAGGTAATGCTTGATGGTGAAATCTGGCAGTAACTCGTACTCGTTGAAATCCCAGAAGCTGACCATCAAAATCAGCGCCAGCGGCACCAGAAAAAACACCACGAACACCAGCGTGAGTGGTGCCGCCTGCCACCAGGCCGCGATGCTGCGGTCCGAGGCAGGCGATGCGCCCGGAAGTGAAGCCTGGAGAGATGGATTCATACTTATTTCACTTCCGCAGAAGCCATTTAAGCCGCGACGAACTCATTCCATTTCTGGACCATGTAGTTGTTCTCGTCCATCACGGCGTTCCAGCAGGCGATGCCGCCCATGCGGGCCTCGTAGCTGCCACCGTCACGAATCTGGCCGGCCTTGGCCAGCACGTCGCCCGTGGGGCTCTTGATGTCCTGGCTGGCGGGCTTGCCTTCCATCCAGTAGGCCCACTCGTAGGCCTCCATCTGGGACTTGGCGGTATCGAGCACGGCGCTGTAATAGCCCTGGCGGTTCAGGTAAGCGCCGGCCCAGCCGTCGAGGAACCAGTTGATGAATTCATAGGCGCCGTCGAGCTTGCGGCCCGAGAGTGTGGCCGGCAGGCCAAAGCCGGCCGCCCAGGCTCGGTAGCCCTCCTTGAGCGGCTGGAAGTTGCAGGCAATGCCCTTGGTGCGCACGGCAGTCACGGCCGGGGACCACATCGACTGGATCACCACCTCGCCCGAGGCCATCAGGTTGACCGACTCGTTGAAGTCTTTCCACAGGCTGCGGAACTGGCCTTGCTTCTTGGCTTCGATCAGGGTCTTGATCGTCAGGTCGATTTCCTTCTTGGTCATGTTGCCCTTGTCGGGGTATTTGTAGATGCCCATGGCTTCCACCACCATCGCCGCGTCCATGATGCCGATCGACGGGATGTTCAAGATGGCCGCCTTGCCCTTGAACTCGGGGTTGAGCAGCTCGGCCCAGGAGTTGATTGGGCGCTTGATCAGGTCGGGACGGATACCCAGCGTGTCGGCGTTGTAAACCGTCGGAATGAGCGACATGAACTGCGTCGGGCTCTTGGCAAAGACCTTGCTCTTTTCGCTTTCGAGGTAAATCACCTTCTTGGGCGCCGTGCCCTGGTCGCCCACGGCCTTGCCGGCCACGGTGCCGGTGGTGAACAGCGGGGTGATCTTGTCGGCGTTCTTGATCTTCTTGACGTCGATGCCCTTGAGGTTGCCGGTGGGCACGATCTTCTTGAGCGAGAAGTACTCGGTGTCGATCAGGTCGAAGCTGTTAGGCGCGGTGACGGCGCGCTTGGTCACATCGTCGGTGGTGACGGCCACGTACTGGATCTTGATACCCGTGTCTTTTTCAAACTTTTCGGCAATGGTCTTGTCCTGGTTGACCGCGGTGCCCAGGTAGCGCAACACGATTTTTTCCTGTGCGTGCACGGCCGGGAACATGCCGGCAGCCAAAATACCCGCCGTACCCTTGAGCAGGGAACGGCGCGGCACAGAGGCCTCAAGTGTGCCTGTGGCAACGCCTGAAGCGATGTCAGTGATGGTTTTGGTGAAGTCAGTCATGGCGAAACTCCTGGTGGATAGGTGAAATCTTCTTGCGAAGCGGGGGGTGGGGAAACGGTAACTCAATGAACAAGCGCATGCGATGCCTCGGGCAGCCAGGACAACTGCACACTCTGCCCAACAGCAAAGGACTGCCCGGCAAAGCCAGCTTCTGACACCATCACCGACATCTCTGCCGTGGCACTGGCCGAGAGACTTTCGCCGGGATTTTGCAAGCCCACCAGCACATAGGTGCCTTGGTATTCAATGTCGGTGATAACCGCGCGTTTGTTGTTGTCACCATCAGCCAACCCTTGCGTATCGGGTGCCAGCTGCATGTGATCGGCGCGTACGCTGATCTTGCCGGCCGCAGTGCTGAGCACGTTGTGCCCCCCCATGAAACGCGCCACAAATTCGCTCACCGGCCGGTTGTAGATGTCGTGCGGCGACCCCATTTGCTCGATGACACCGTGGTTCATCACCACCATGGTGTCAGCCAGCGCCATGGCTTCTTCCTGGGAATGCGTGACATGGATGAAGGTCAGCCCCAGCTCTTTTTGCCAACGGCGCAACTCAGCGCGCATCTGGATGCGCAAAAATGGATCCAATGCAGACAAAGGCTCATCAAGCAGCAACACCCGTGGCTGGGTAATCAACGCACGCGCCAACGCCACGCGCTGCTGTTGCCCCCCCGAAAGTTCGGCCGGTTTGCGGGCGCTCAGATGCCCCATGGCCACGCGCTCCAGCAGGTCCGCCGCGCGTTGCTGGCGCGTCGCCTTGTCCACGCCCTTCATCTTCAGGCTAAAGGCCACATTGTCCAGTGCACTGAGGTGGGGAAATAACGCAAAGCTCTGGAACATCATGGCGGTGCCGCGCGCAGCGGCGGGCAAATCGGTGATATTGCGGTTTTCCAGCAGGATGTCACCGGCAGTCACCGACTCGTGTCCGGCAATCATGCGCAGCGTCGTACTCTTGCCGCAACCCGATGGACCCAACAGGCAACAATAACTGCCGCTGGCAATGCGCAGGTTGATACCGTCTACCGCAGGCTTGCCCTGCGCATAGCACTTGGTCAGTGCAACCAGTTCGATGGCGTCAGCGTGTAATACAGGCGTTTTGGCGTTCATGACCAAGTTAACCGCAAAACCCGTGCCAGGATTGTGTACGGTTTAAACCATGAATTGCATACAAAATTGCACGCGCTTGGTGCTCATTGTCTGGGTGTCATTCAGTTTTGGTGCAAGTCGCGGGCAAACCCAGTGCAAATCTGGCAACCAAAGGATGCTCCAAGAATTCTGAACGTGGTATTGAATTTACGTGTTTGCCGTTGAACGCTGCCGTTACCTGGTCGACAATTGCCTGGCTGCGCACCCTGCCAGCGGCAGAGTGCGCCTATTCATCAGGTGTTGCGCCAAACTCATTGCCGAGCCATTGACTCCGCCTGGATGGCGGTCAGCGCGATGGTAAAAACAATGTCGTCAACCAGCGCACCGCGCGACAAATCATTCACCGGCTTGCGCAAGCCCTGCAGCATCGGGCCCACCGACACGACGTTGGCCGAACGCTGCACCGCCTTGTAGGTCGTGTTGCCCGTGTTGAGGTCGGGAAACACAAACACCGTGGCCTGCCCGGCAACGGGACTGCCCGGCGCCTTTTGCGCTGCGACATCACGCACGGTCGCCGCGTCGTACTGCATCGGGCCGTCGAGCACCAACTCCGGCCAGCGCGCCTTGGCCAGTTCTGTGGCAATGCGCACCTTCTCGACGCCCTCGCCTGATCCGGATACCCCCGTGCTGTAGCTGATCATGGCGACTTTGGGATCAATGCCAAAGGCCAGTGCGCTGTCGGCGCTCTGCTTGGCGATATCGGCAAGCTGTTGGGCCGTTGGGTCGGGGTTGATTGCACAATCGGCATAAACCAGCACCTGCTCGGGCATGAGCATGAAGAAACAGGACGAAACAATTGTCGAACCCGGTGCCGTCTTGATCAATTGCAGTGCCGGGCGCACCGTGTTGGCTGTGGTGTGAACCGCACCGCTGACCAGCCCATCGACTTCATCGACCGCCAGCATCATGGTGCCAAGCACAACGGTGTCTTCCAATGCAATCAGCGCCTGACCCGACGTCAGTCCCTTGCTTTTGCGCAGTTCCATCATCGGCGCGACATAGCGTTCGGCAATCTGACTGGGTTCAAGAATCTCAAGCCCCGGCGGCAATTCGATGCCCAGCGAGTCGGCAACCGACTGGATCACCTTGCGCTGGCCCAACAACACGCAGCGCGCAATACCTTTTTGGGTGCAGATCGCCGCCGCACGAATCGTGCGCGGCTCATCGCCTTCTGGCAGCACGATGCGTTTGTTGGCCGCGCGCGCCTTCTGAATCAACTGGTAACGGAAGGCCGGGGGCGACATGCGGGTCGATGCGGCAAGCTCCAGTCCGGCGCATATCGCGTCACCGTCAAGTTGCTCCGCCAGGCTGTCGATCACGGTATCCATCCGACTCAAATCGTCCAGCGGCACCGCCAGCGGCAAACGGCTGACGCGCGCGGCGGTCTCGAAACTGTCGCCATGGGTGCGCAACACCGGCAAGCCACTGTGGAAAGCGCGCGAGCCAAAACGCTCGATGCGCGGGCTGATGTAGCTGTTGTGCGTCAGCACCAGACCCGCCAGTTCGATGCCGTTGCTTTCCGCCAGCGCGGTGGCCAAAATGACATCGTCGCGGTCGCCGGCACTGATCACCAGCGCACCCGGTATCAGGCGCGGAATGACTTCGGTGACCGAGCGGGCCGCCAGCACGGTGTCCAGTACGCGCCGGGTCGCAATTTGGCCTTCGATCATCACCTCGGCGCCCAGATGGCGGGCCACGTCGAGGGTGCGCGGCGCGGACAGTGCCGGGTTGTTTTTGATGATGCCCCAGATCGGCACGCCGCCCAGTTGTTTGGCAACGGCGGCTTCATCGAAGTCGGGCGCCGCGCGGTTGAAGATGACGCCCACCACCTGGCGTCCAGCCTGGCGCACCTGGGCAATCAGGTAGTGGGTCTGGGCGATACCCTCCGCGTCCGCGCCGCTGGCCACCAGCACCACGTCCGCCTGCAGGCTTCTGGCGATGTCACCCGACAGGCGCGGAATGAAGGCACGGCTCGGATCGGCATGAATACCTTCGACCACCAGCACATCGGCCCCTTCGGTGGCTGACATGGCCAGGCTGACGATGTCTTCGAGCAGTTCATCGGTTTTGCCACTGGTGACGTACTGTGTCACCAAGCTCATGGGCAATGGGTCGGGCGTGTTCGCAACCTTGCAGATGTTGCGTGCGAACAGGACCGAAGGTTCGCTGTCTGGCGTGCGCTTGGTGACTGGCTTGACAAACGCCACCTTCAGTCCACGCCGTTGCAGTGCCCGCAACAGACCGAGTGAAACCGAAGTGAGGCCGACGTTGGGTTGTGTCGCCGCAACGAAATACGAACGCATGGGGAAAACTCCGCTGGTTATCGCCAATCCTGCAGTCAACTGGCGTAGAAATTGTGCACTGCATCATAACGCAACCAAGGGTTAACCCTAGGTTTAAAACATCAATTTATTGACCTCAATCAATATTAATTCACCACTGAAACCTGTGCCATCTTGGCCGGCCTCACTGTTATCCGAGTGGTGTTATCCGCGTACTGGAACGTTGGGGAGATTGGGCTGGACAAATCCCCATGAGGTGGCCAGAATCAAAGCTCCAGAACTGCCATCGCCATCCCCGCCCTCGACAACAACTTGCCGTAAGGCTACACCAAAGGAGTATGTTATGACTACCCATGACAAGCCCATCGAGCTTGAGCCCGTCAAGTGCGAAGTTCAGGACAACAACAGCCCTGGTTCATGATATCCGCTCCTGGCTGATGCGTTGGTGGCTTGCTTGCGCCTGGCTCCTGGTGGGCATGATTGCCCCATTCGCAGCAGCTGACCCCCTGACCACGGCAACACTCCTTTGGTTTGACGCCAACCGGCCCAGTCTGCAGGCGCAGCAGGCGGTCCAGATTCTGCTCGCTGCTGCCGATGACGGAATGGACCCGCACCATTACCAGGCCGTCGACCTGGGCCAGGCAGTGGCACAGGCCAGCGCTGGCCCGGCGCTTGATCCCGGACAACAAGCCCGGTTGGATGCCGCCTTGACCCGGGCGATGCAGCATTACCTGAACGACCTGAGCCGCGGTCGGGTGAATCCGGGCCAAGTCAAAGCCAATTTTTCGTTGCCAAGCGAGCCCGCGGCCGATCTCACCACATGGCTGAGCACGACCGTGCGCGAGCAGCGCTTGCGCCAGACGGTGGCGCAACTGGCCAACCAGGCGCCCATGGCCGCGCCCCTGCGCCAGGCGCTGGCCCAGTACCGCGCACTCATCCATCACCCGGCCTGGCAATCGCCCCTGGCGCCTTTGCCCGGACGCAAACTGGAAGCCGGACAGTCCTATGCCGGCTTGCCGCTGCTGGCCCTGCGCCTGCAAGCGCTGGGTGATCTGGCCGCCGAAACACCGGTACCAGTACGACTTGAAGGCGAGTTGATTGGTGCGCTGATGCGCTTTCAGGAACGCCACGGACTGATACCTGACGGCGTGCTTGGGCCCAAAACCTTGCAGCAGTTGAACATCCCACCCGAACAACGGGCCGAGCAGATTGCGCTCAGTCTGGAGCGGATGCGCTGGACGCCCTTGCGCCAGGCCGCGCGCATGGTGGTGGTGAACGTGCCGGAGTTTGTACTGCGCGCCTACGAGGTGCAGGACGGGCGCATCCATGTCAAGCTGAGCATGAAGGTGATCGTCGGCAAGGCGCTGGACACCCGAACTCCCCTGTTCGACGAGGAAATGCGCTTCATCGAATTCAGTCCCTACTGGAACATTCCACGGTCGATTGCGCGCCAGGAAACCGTGCCCCACCTGCGCGCCGATCCGGCTTATCTGGCGCGCCAGGGCATGGAGTTTGTCACTGCCAGCGGTCAGGTGGTCACCACCCTGGCGCCAGGGCATCTGGATGCTGTGCTCTCGGGTGCGTGGCGCATCCGCCAGCGGCCGGGACCGAAAAATGCGCTGGGTGATATCAAATTTGTCTTCCCCAACAATGACAACATCTACCTGCACCACACGCCGTCTCCCGGCTTGTTCGAGCGCGACCGGCGCGATCTCAGCCACGGTTGCATCCGCGTGCAGGATCCGGTGGCGCTGGCAAAGTTTGTGCTGCAGGACGACCCGAACTGGCCGGAGGAGCGCATCCGCTCGGCCATGGCCAGCGGCAAGTCCAGTACCCTGCGCCTGGCGCAACCCCTGACCGTGCTGATTGCCTATAGCACCGTGGTAATCAAGGCGGGACGGGTGTTTTTTTACCCCGACCTCTATGGCCACGACCAATTGCTGGCCCGCGCGCTGCGCCAGCATGCGGCTGCCTTACCCCCATGAGCTTTGTCGAATTGCCGGATTTCATAAAATACCCTGCCATGACACGTCCGAAACTGATTCCCCTGCACCCCTCGCGCCGGACTTTTCTGCACCGCTCCGCCCAGGTGGTGCTGCTTGGCGGCGCGCTGGGCATGGCGGGCCGCTCGGCGCGAGCTTCCGCCCCCAGCGTGCGCAGTCTGGTGCTCGACCACACCCACACGCGCGAACGCATTGACCTGGTGTACGCCTCGGGTGAACAGTACCTGCCCCAGGCGCTGGGTTCCCTGAACCACTTTCTGCGTGACCATTACTCGGGCGACGTCGGCCAGATTGACCCGCAGTTGTTCGACCTGTTGCACGACGTGCGCCAGGCGCTGGGCTCGAAAGCACCGCTGTCGTATCAAATCATTTCGGGCTACCGCAGCCCGGTCACCAATGCCCGGCTGCGCAGCACGCGCGGCGGCGGTGTGGCCAGCCACAGCCTGCACATGGATGGCAAGGCCATCGACATCCGTCTGCCCGGCGTGCCGCTGGCCGAGTTGCGCGACGCGGCCCTGTCGCTCAAGGCGGGCGGCGTGGGTTATTACCCGCGCGACCAGTTTGTCCACATTGACACCGGGCGCGTGCGCACCTGGTAACCCTAAGCCTGCACAAAACTAGCCCTCGAATTGCGGCTGCAGCTGCCGGAGGCGGCGCATGGCCATGGCGGCGGCGGCGGTGCGAGTCTCCACGCCCAATTTGGCAAACACATGCTCCAGGTGTTTTTTCACGGTCATCGGGCTGGAACCCACAATGTCGCCGATGTCGCGGTTGATCTTGCCCTTGACCACCCAGTACAGCACTTCGGCTTCCTTCGGCGTGAGCTTGAAGCTCAAGGCCATGGCCTCGATCACGCTCTCGTCGCTGACCTCCTGCATGATGATGAGCCAGTCGCCGCCGCCCTCACTGTCGCCAATCTGCTGATGCAGTCGGAACGTCAGTCGTTTGGGACCGGCTTCAACGCTCAGACGCGGCGGCTCGACACCGCCCAAGCCCTTCTCCACGTGGCGGCGCAGCCAGGTCAACACCGGGATGGGTGTGGTGGGCGCGTCGGTGCCGTAGTAGCGCATCAGCAACTCACGCGCCAGCGAGGTTTGCCACATCAAGCGTCCATCACTCACACGCACGGTGATGCTGGCATAGCCAAAGGCATCCAGCGCGTTGCGGGTCTGGCGTTTTTCGCGCGCGCCCTGCAGGTGCACCGCCATGCGCGCCAGCACCTCTTTCGGCTTGATCGGCTTGGTCACGTAATCGACACCACCGGCTTCCAGCGCCGCCACCAGGTGCTCGGTCTCGGTCAGGCCGGTCATGAAAATGATGGGAATGTGCGCCGTTTGCGGGTCGGCCTTGAGCTGGCGCGCCACCTCAAAACCGTCCATGCCGGGCATCATCGCGTCGAGCAGCACCACATCGGGCAGTGCCTGTGCCGCACGCTGCAGCGCGGCCGCACCGCTCAGCGCCACCAGCACGGTGTAGCCCGATTCGTCGAGTGCGTCGTGCAACACCGCCAGGTTGTCGGGCACGTCATCAACGATCAGCACCACGTCGCTGTTGGCGCGGTCCAGCGTGCGGTCAAGCACCTTGTTGATGTTATTGGTCATGGTCAATGCCGGCCAGCTGCTGGCTCATGGTTTCAAACTGGAATTGGCGGGCCAGCTCGCGCATGCGGGCGACAAACCGCGAGCACTCGGGCTGCGCTGCCTCCAGCGCGTCCAACTGGTTCAGGATGCCACGGTAAAAACCCAGCGTCACCACTTCCTGCAAGGCATCAAGTTGCGCCCGGTCCGGGTAAACCAGCGCGGTGACCGGCACGGCTTTGGGCGCCTGCCAAACCGGCTGAACGGCCTCCTGCCAAACCAGACCCAGGCGCTGGCCCAGCCAATCCAGCAGATCGGCGTGGCGTACCGGTTTGCAGAAAAAGTCCTTGCCGGGTAGGCCGACTTCGTTGTCGAGCCCTTTGTCGAAGGCGTTGGCCGAGACGATGGCAATGTGCGCGGCCGGGCGCTGCGTGGCTTGTTCGAGCACCCGCACACGGCGCACGGTTTCCCAGCCGTCAATGCCGGGCATGGCCAGGTCCATGAACACGGCATGGGGCTGGTAGCCACTGGCCAGCAGGTCCAGCGCGTCATGACCACTGGCCGCGGTGCGCACCTCGAAGCCCAGGGGTTGCAGCACTTGCGCCAGCAACTCCCGGTCGGCTTCTTCGTTGTCCACCACCAGCACCCGCTGGCGCGGCCCGACATAGCCCAAACGCGATTTAACTGGCGCGACCAAAAGCGCTTCCCGCTGCGCGCCACCACCCCCCGTGGCTGGCAAACTGGTGTGTAACTCGGGCAGGAAGAGCTTGACCTTGAACACCGAGCCCACACCCGGCTGGCTGCTGACGCTGAGCGCTCCCCCCATCAAGTCGGTCAGCATGCGGGCAATGGTCAGGCCCATGCCGGCGCCGGGCGCCCCCACGCCGGGGACATTGGCCCGGGCAAAGGGCTCAAACACATGGACCAGGTCCTGCGCGCTCAAGCCCGGCCCGGTGTCTTCGACCTCGATGTGGGCCATCTCGACGGCGTAACGCAAGCGCAACACCACTTGACCGCTGGCGGTGAACTTGATGGCGTTGCCCAGCAGGTTCAGCAAAATCTGACGCACCCGTTTTTCATCGGCCCGCACCACGGCCGGCAGCTTGCCCTGCACCTCGAAGACAAAGCGCAGTGCCTTGCGCTCGGCCTCAAGCGCAAACATGTCGGCCAGGTCCTGCATGAAGTCGGCAAAGGCCAGCGGCCGCGGGCTGAGGGTGAGCCGGCCGGCCTCGATGTGCGCCAGGTCCAGCGTGCCTTCGATGAGCGACAGCAAATGCTCGCCGCCGCGCTTGATCACGGCCACCGCCTGCTTGCGGTGCGCCGGAATGCTGGTGTCCTGCCCCATCAGTTGGGCATAACCCAGAATGCTGTTGAGTGGCGTGCGCAACTCATGGCTGATGGCGCTGATGTAGCGGCTCTTGGCCTGATTAGCCTGGTCTGCGGCATGGCGCGCCTGCTCGGCCACCTGTTTGGCCTTTTGCAGCGCTTCGTCGGTTTGGGCGTGCAAGGCGATTTCGCGCATCAACAGGCCGGTCTGCCGGTTGGATTCTTCCTGCGCCACCTGACGACTCATGCGCGCCAGCACCACCCACCAGGCCACCAGCCCGGCAATCAGCAGCAAAGCCATGTAGGACTTGACAAAGCCCGAGCGTAATGCCTCCTGCCCGGACTGCAGCATTTGGGCGTCGAACACCGACTGCGCCAGCGCCCGTGTTTCCTGGCTGTACAGCAGGCCAAACACAGCGCCCAGCAGCGGCACGATCACCAGCATCAACAGCAAAAAGTAGCCCAGCCCTTTGTCCAGCACGGCCCAGCTGCGCCGGGGCATCAACCAGTGCAGCACCGCCGACCACTGGCTGGCCAGGCTGGCATGGGGTTTGCACAGGTCACCACAACGGGCATCGAGCGTGCAACACAGCGAGCAAATCGGCCCCTGGTAGGCAGGGCAATGCGCCATGTCGGGCCCTTCATAGTCGCGCTCGCAGATCACGCAGCGTTGCAGGCGCAAACGCGGGTAAGCACCCGCTTCCAAAACCGGCAAAACTTGTGCCGCACGCGCCAGGTAATACTTGCCCCGCGTGGCCCACGCAATCAGGGGCGAGGTGACCAGGGCGGTGGCCAGGGCGATCAGCGCCGAAAACGCCTGCGCCAGCGGACCGAAAAATCCCAGGTGAGCCGCCACCGACAGGATGGAGGCCAGCGCCATGGCGCCGACGCCCACCGGGTTGATGTCGTACAAATAGGCGCGCTTGAATTCAATGCCCTTGGGGCTCAGGCCCAGCGGCTTGTTGATGACCAGATCGGCCACCACCGCCATCATCCAGGCAATGGCAATGTTGGAATACAGCCCGAGCACGTCGCCCAGCGCGGCAAACACATTCATCTCCATCAGCATGAAGGCGATCAGCGTGTTGAACACCACCCACACCACGCGCCCCGGGTGGCTGTGCGTCAGGCGCGAGAAAAAGTTGCTCCAGGCCAGTGAGCCGGCGTAGGCGTTGGTGACATTGATCTTGAGCTGCGACACCACCACAAACAGCGCCGTCGCCGCAACCGCCCAGCCGTAATGGGGAAACACATACTCGTAGGCCGCCAGGTACATCTGATTTGGGTCCACCGCGCGCTCCAGCGGCACCGCGTGGCTGATGGCCAGGTAGGCCAGCAGCGCGCCACCCAGCATTTTCAGCACCCCCAAAATCACCCAGCCCGGCCCACCCAGCAACACGCTGAACCACCAGCGCTTGCGGTTGGCAAGCGTCAAAGCCGGCATGAAACGCAGGTAGTCGGCCTGCTCACCCATTTGCGTCATCAGCGCCACACCCACCGTCAGCGCTGCACCAAACAGGGGCAGGCTAAAACCCTCCGACTGACCCCTGTCACCAATATAGTGCATCACACCGGCGAACGCGGTGGGCTCGCGCCACAGCACAAAGGCGAAGGGCAGCAGCCACATGACCAGCCACAGCGGCTGCGTCCAGACCTGCAGCCGGCTGATGGTGGACACCCCGTGCGTGACCAACGGGATCACCACCAGCGCACAAATCAGATAACCCCAGCGCGGCGGAATGTCGAGCGCCAGCTCCAGCGCATAGGCCATGACCGCGGCCTCAAGGGCGAAAAAGATGAAGGTGAACGAGGCATAAATCAGCGAAGTCAGCGTCGAGCCGATGTAGCCAAAACCCGCCCCGCGCGTGAGCAAATCCATGTCGACACCGTACTTGGCGGCGTAAATGCTGATGGGCAGCCCCGCCA
>NZ_JAMPXE010000201.1 GCF_023701345.1 Rhodoferax sp.
CGATGGTGCCGTTCGCATCAAGGTGCAGCCCAAACCGGGCCAGTGGATACGCCGTGCCGGGGAAGATGTCACACGCGGTGCGGTGGTGCTGGCAAAAGGTGCACGTTTGACGCCGGCTGAACTGGGTCTGGCGGCCAGCATCGGCATGGATGCCCTGGCCGTGGCGCGTCGTCCCCGGGTGGCGCTGTTTTCAACCGGTGACGAACTGGTGATGCCGGGAGCGGTGGCGCCACAGGAGATGCCACCAGGTGCCATCTACAACTCAAACCGGTTTTTCCTCAAGGCCCTGCTGAAGCGCCTGGGCTGTGAGGTGAGTGATCTGGGCATCGTGCCCGACCAGCGTGATGCCACCATCGCCGCATTGCGCCAAGCGGCTGAGCATCACGATGTGATCCTGACCAGTGGCGGTGTTTCAGTGGGGGAAGAAGACCATATCAAACCTGCCGTGGCAAGTCTCGGTCAACTGGACTTGTGGCAAATCGCCATCAAACCGGGCAAGCCATTTGCCTATGGCCGCGTCGCCGATGCCCACTTTATCGGCCTGCCGGGCAACCCGGTGTCTGGCTTTGTGACCTTTTTGCTGCTGGTGCGCCCGTTTTTGCTGAAGCTGCAAGGGGCCACCCAACTGGCGCCACGATCGGTCGCCGTTCGCGCTGATTTCAGCTGGCCCAGAGCCGACAAGCGCCGTGAGTTCCTGCGCGTCAAACGCAACCCGACGGATGGCCTGGATCTGTTTGCCAACCAGAGTTCGGGGGTCCTGACCTCGGCGGTCTGGGGCGATGGTTTGGTCGACAACCCGCCCGGCGCTACCATCGCTCCCGGTGATGTGGTACGTTTCATTCCTTTTTCGGAGTTGTTGGCATGAAGGTCACGGTGAAATACTTCGCCTCCATTCGCGAAGCGATTGGTCTTGCGAGCGAGCAGCGCGACACCCAGGTCATCACGCTGGGCGCATTGCGCGACGAACTCATTGCCTTGGGCGGTGCGCACGCTGACAGCCTGGCGCGTGGCAAGGCGGTGCGCCTGGCGCTCAACCAGGTGATGTGTCAAGAGTCTGCCGAGCTGGGGGAGGGCGCCGAGGTGGCGTTTTTTCCGCCGGTGACCGGAGGCTGAAGTTCATGCCAGCACTCAACAGCCCTCGCGTCAGCATTCAGACAGGCGACTTTGACCTCAGCGCCGAGGTGGCGGCCTTGCGTGCTCGGGATCCGCGTGTCGGTGCCGTTTGCAGTTTTATCGGCACCGTGCGTGACCGCACGGCGGGTGAGTCCGGGAGTATCGCCAGCATGGAACTGGAGCATTATCCGGGTATGACCGAAAAGTCGATCGAGGCTATGATCGACGCCGCACAGCAGCGCTTTGACATCTTTGGCGCTCGCGTCATTCACCGTGTGGGCCTGCTCGCACCGCTCGATCAAATCGTGCTGGTGGCAGTGTCTTCGGCGCACCGGGGCGAGAGCTTTCAAGCTTGTGAGTTTTTAATGGATTACCTTAAAACTCAGGCACCTTTCTGGAAAAAAGAACAAACGCCCACTGGCGCGCGCTGGGTGGATGCCCGTGTCAGTGATGATGCGGCGCTGGCCAAATGGGGCATTGCCCTGGAAAATACGAGCTTGACTGCTTACGATTGACCCGACATGGAAAACAAAACCCCCGAGACGCCAGCAGCGCACCGCGTCATCAAGAAGTACCCCAACCGGCGCCTCTACGACACCACCACATCCAGCTACATCACCCTGTCCGAGGTAAAAGACCTGGTGATGAAAAGTGAACCCTTCGAGGTGCTGGATGCCAAGACCGGTGTCAACCTGACGCGCAGCATTCTTTTGCAGATCATTCTGGAAGCCGAGACCAGTGGTTCCCCCATGTTCACAGCGCCGGTGCTGGAGAGCCTGATCCGTTTTTATGGTCACACCATGCAAGGCTTTTTGGGTGGCTATCTGGAAAAAAACATCCAGACCCTGATCGACACCCAAACCCGTTTTGCCGAGCAAACCAAGGGTTTCACGCCAGAAATGTGGAAAAAATACACGGCCATGCAGCCACCGGTCATGCAAGCCATGTTGGGTGGCAGCCTGGAGCAATCCAAGTCCTGGCTGGCGCAAATGCAGGAGCAAATGCAAAAGCAGGCCGGTCAGATGTTGGGTGCCTTTGGCATCAACAATCTTCCCAAATAACAAGTTAGTCCCCATTCATGAATGCTTCCATCTCAAATACTGGCGCGGCACCCAAAGTAGGCTTTGTCAGCCTAGGGTGCCCCAAGGCGCTGACCGACTCCGAGTTGATCCTGACGCAGCTCAGTGCCGAAGGCTATGAGACCTCCAAAACATTCGAGGGTGCAGACCTGGTGATTGTCAACACCTGCGGCTTCATTGACGATGCGGTCAAGGAAAGCCTGGACACCATTGGCGAGGCGCTGGCAGAAAACGGCAAGGTGATCGTGACCGGTTGCCTGGGCGCCAAGGCCGGCGAGGGCGGTGGTAACCTGGTGCGGCAAATGCACCCCAGTGTGCTGGCAGTGACCGGCCCACATGCCACCCAGGAGGTGATGGACGCTGTCCATGCCAACCTGCCCAAGCCGCACGATCCTTTTGTTGATCTGGTGCCCAACGCCTTCGGTGTGGCCGGCATCAAGCTCACGCCCCGGCACTACGCTTATCTCAAGATCAGCGAAGGCTGTAACCACCGCTGCACGTTTTGCATCATTCCGTCGATGCGGGGTGACCTGGTGTCGCGTCCGATTGGCGACGTGCTCAAGGAAGCGCAAGCCCTGTTTGAGGGCGGCGTGAAAGAACTACTGGTGATCAGCCAGGACACCTCGGCTTATGGCGTGGACGTCAAATACCGCACTGGCTTCTGGAATGGCAAACCCGTCAAGACGCGCTTGTTTGAATTGGCGCAGGCCCTGGGCGAGATGGCGCAAAGCCACGGCGCCTGGGTTCGGCTGCACTATGTCTACCCTTATCCCAGCGTGGACGACATCCTGCCGCTGATGGCCTCCGGACTGATCCTGCCCTATCTGGACGTTCCGTTCCAGCACAGCCATCCCGACGTGCTCAAGCGCATGAAACGCCCGGCCAATGGTGAGAAAAACATGGAAAGATTGCTGCGTTGGCGCGAGGTATGCCCCGACATCGTGGTGCGCAGCACCTTTATCGCCGGTTTCCCCGGTGAGACCGAGGCAGAGTTTGAACACCTGCTTGATTTTGTGCGTGAAGCGCAGATTGATCGGGCGGGTTGTTTTGCCTACAGCCCGGTGGACGGCGCTGCTGCGAATGACATTGGTGGCATGTTGCCGCAAGAAGTGCGCGAAGAGCGACGTGCCCGCTTCATGGCGGTGGCTGAAGCCGTGTCTGCGGCCAAGCTACAAAAGCGTGTCGGTGCCACCATGCAGATATTGGTGGACTCGGCACCTGGCCTGGGTAAAAAAGGCGGTGTTGGCCGCTCTTACGCCGATGCCCCTGAAATTGATGGTGTGGTGAAATTATTGCCGCCAGAGAAAATCAGCAAGACGCTGCGCGTGGGGGAATTTACCAAGGCGCGCATCGTCGCGGCGCAAGGGCATGATTTGGTCGCACAGCCATTTTGACCGTTCGGCTCAAAATGTTTTCAGCAAACAAAAAAGCCGCTGCAAAGTTAAAAACTATTGCAGCGGCTTTTTATTTAAAACATCCGGTTTCTTTCATAAAAATGAACCGGAATTCATTTATATTGGTGCCCAGGAAGGGACTCGAACCCCCACGAAGTTACTCGCTAGTACCTGAAACTAGTGCGTCTACCAATTCCGCCACCTGGGCATTTCAGGAAAGAAAGGCATTGTATCAAAAATATTAAGC
>NZ_JAMPXE010000202.1 GCF_023701345.1 Rhodoferax sp.
CGAATGACATCAAGAATGTCGTTGACTGGATTTTGTCCCGATAAGACTTGATCCGGGGGGCTTTTCCTCCCGGATCAATGCATGCCTGCGCACGACGACGCCTGATCGCTGCGCAAGGTCCATTGTTTGTGCATCATGGCGCTGTGAGTTGCATTGACAATATCGTCCGGGCCGGCGGGTTTGGCCAGGTAATCGTAGGCGCCCAGTGTGACGGCCTCTTTGGCTGTTTCCAGGGCCGGGTAACCGGTGATGATGATGACTTCACTTTCGGGCCATCGCTGCTTGATGGTGCTGAGAACGGCCATGCCATTCATGCCGGGCATCAAGAGATCAAGCAAGACCACATCAAAGGGACGTTGACCCATCACCTCCAGGGCAGCGGGGCCGTTGCTGACCATTTCGACCTTGCAATGGTCGCTTGCCAGTGATCTGGCATAACTGAGTCGAACGACCTCTTCATCGTCGACAACCAGGATTTTTGTGTCTTTAATCATTTTGATTACCTCGCAGTCACAATTTGGCAAGGTATAAGCAATAGTTGTGCCGCAGATTGATCTGGATTGATAATTCCTTTTAAATCAACGATTTGTGTCGTATTAGCCTTGTTTTGTCGTGGTCAGGGTGGCCACTTGTTATGTCTCTGGTACAAAAATAATATTCACCAACTTTATTTTTGGTCTGACGTGCCATCGTCAACCATGGCGGGATGACTCCGGGGCATGAATCTTGTAAGGCCATTTCTCCTCTTCCGTGTACTGCCGGGGGTATTCAAATATACTAGGCACAGTATTTCAAGGAAGCTTTATGCAAAAGTCTTTTTTAGGGCGTTCCTGGGTGCACCCAGTGCACTGTGGGTTGGGATTGCTTGTGCTGATGTCTTTGGCTATGGCGCCGGTGTTCGCCCAGACGTTGCCGCAAGTCAATGTGGCGGCGGTCCAGTTGAGGGCAGTCGGCAGCGGATTCGAGATGGATGGCGTGGTGCAGCCAGTCAAGCAAAGCACCGTGTCGGCGCAGGCGTCAGGGCGGCTTGTTGCGCTGGCCGTCAAGGCGGGCGATTCGGTGCGTGTCGGGCAGTTGCTGGCCACCATTGACGACCGCGAAACCCAGACCGGGGTGCAGCGCAGCCGGGCCGAGGCAGCGCAGGCGCAGGCTGAGCTGCGAAACGCGCAAGCCAGCTTTGATCGCACCCGTGAGTTGCTGGCCCAGGGGTTTGTCAGCAAAGCTGCCATGGACACCGCCGATGCCCAGCTCAAATCAGCGCAAGCGGGACGTGACCAGGCCAGCGCGGGCGAAAAGCAGTCCGGCTTGTCGCAGGGCTTTACCCGGGTGACCGCTCCGTTCGATGCCTTCGTGTTGCAAACACTCTCCGAGGTGGGCGACTTGGCTTTTCCTGGCAAGCCGCTATTGACGTTGTACGCGCCCTTGCCTCTGCGGGCGGTGGTGCAGGTGCCGGTGTCGCGATCAAGCCAAGTGCAGGGCAGCACTGCGGTGGAGGTGCAGGTGAGCGCTGCTGACGGGACGCTGCAATGGGTACGCCCCAGTCAGACCAGTCGTTTGCCAACGGCCGATGCCGTGTCGCAAACCATTGAGTGGCGGCTGGAGTTGCCCGCCGGCGCGAGCAAGAGCTTGCTGCCGGGGCAGCAGGTGCGGGTTCGCTTTGCCGCAGGCCAGTCACAGCGCTTGCTCATTCCGGCCTCTGCTGTCTTGCGCCGGGGTGAGTTAACGGCGGTCTATGTGGTGTCGGGCCAAGGCTTTGCGCTCAAGGCGATTCGCCTGGGGTCGGAGCATGGCGCCCAGGGTGTTGAAGTGTTGGCGGGCCTGAGCGACGCCGACCGGGTCGCGTTGGACCCGGTGCGCGCCGGTTTGGCCGGAGCCCAGGTTGTTGGCGGTGCAGCAAAGTGAGATGAGCATGTCGCATCAATCTTCATTGGGTATCTCCGGGCGGATGGCGAAGGCATTCAAGCGCAACGCCATCACGCCCTTGCTGGCTTTGGTGGCGTTGTTGCTGGGCCTGTTTGCCGTGTTGGTGACGCCGCGCGAAGAAGAGCCGCAAATCAACGTCACCATGGCCAATGTGCTGATTCCTTTTCCCGGGGCCAGCAGTGTCGATGTGCACAACATGGTGGCACGTCCGGCCGAGCAGGTGCTTAGCCAGATTGCGGGCATTGAGCACACTTACTCGGTGGCGCGCCCTGGCATGGCGGTGCTGACGGTGCAGTTCAAGGTAGGCGTGCCGCGCACCGAGGCGCTGGTGCGTTTGTATGACGTACTCAACGCCAACCAGGACTGGTTGCCGCGCGATCTGGGCACGCTCACGCCCATCGTCAAGCCCAAGGGCATTGACGATGTGCCCGTGCTGGCCGTGACCTTATGGAGCAAGGATGCCCTGCCTGCCGTCGATCTTGAGCGTGTGGCGCATACGGTCGAGGCCGAATTGAAGCGCGTGCCGGGAACCCGCGAGGTGAAAACCATCGGTGGCCCCGAACGTGCGGTGCATGTGTGGCTGGATCCGGTGCGCCTGCGTGAGCGCGGCGTCGATGTGTTGTCACTCAAGGCCACGCTGGCCGCCGCCAATGCCAGCATGCCTTCCGGTGCCGTGCTCGATCCGCAAGTGCCTGGCGGCCAGATGCTCAGTGTGGAAACAGGTGAATTTCTACGCTCTGCACAGGATGTCGGCGATTTGGTGGTGGGTGTCAGCCAGGGACGACCGGTTTTTTTACGTGAAGTGGCGCGCATCGAGACCGGCGCCCAATTGCCGCAGCGCTATGTCTGGTACACGCCGGGGGTGGCGGCTTCTTTGGGTGCCGCTGCCGCCGATGAGGGCGTGGCTGCCGGCGGTGTCTATCCGGCGCTGACCCTGACCGTGACCAAAAAGCCCGGCACCAACGCGGTGGATGTCGCCAGTGCGGTGCGCATGCGGGTGCAGGAACTCGGCAATACGGTGATTCCCGGCAACATACAAACCACCATCACCCGGGACTATGGTGAAACCGCGGCCGAGAAGGCCAACAAGCTGATCCAGAAACTGGCCTTTGCCACCGGCTCGGTGATTTTGCTGGTGGGCTTTGCGCTGGGTCGGCGCGAGGCGGTGATCGTGGGGGCGGCCGTCATCCTGACCTTGACTGCCACACTGTTCGCCTCATGGGCCTGGGGCTTCACCCTGAACCGGGTGTCCCTGTTCGCGCTGATTTTCTCCATCGGTATTCTGGTTGACGACGCCATTGTGGTGGTGGAAAACATCCATCGCCATCAAATGCTGTTTCCAGAGCGCAGTTTGCGCGAGATCATTCCGCCGGCTGTTGATGAAGTGGGCGGCCCCACCATTCTGGCCACCTTGACGGTGATTGCGGCCTTGCTGCCGATGGCGTTTGTCAGTGGTTTGATGGGCCCCTACATGAGCCCGATCCCGATCAACGCCAGCATGGGCATGGCAATCTCCCTGCTGATTGCTTTCACGGTGACGCCTTGGCTGGCGCTGAAAATGATGCGCCAGCACCCCCACGGCGATGGCACGCCGGCACCGCCCACCGGCCTGGGACCAAAGCTGCAGCGCCTGTTTGCCTGGGTGCTGACGCCGTTTTTGAACAGCGTCAAAAAGCGCTGGCTGTTGCTCGCGGGCATTTTGGTGGCGCTGCTGCTTTCGGTCGGTCTGGCGCTGGTGCAGTGGGTCGTGCTGAAAATGCTGCCTTTTGACAACAAGAGCGAATTCCAGGTGGTGGTCGAAATGCCGGCCGGCACGCCGCTGGAGAACACCGCGGCTACCTTGCATGAGCTGGGTGCCTATCTGGCCCAGCAACCGGAAGTGTTGAACCTGCAGGCCTATGCCGGCA
>NZ_JAMPXE010000203.1 GCF_023701345.1 Rhodoferax sp.
ATGGGGTCATAACCTTTGGACTTCCGTCATTCTTGAAAACTTTGGTGGAGGTAAGCGGGATCGAACCGCTGACCTCTTGCATGCCATGCAAGCGCTCTCCCAGCTGAGCTATACCCCCGAATCCACAACCACTTCGTTAGAAGCAGTGTTTGTTTCCAAGCCTCAAATTATAGCGTTATTTTTTGGCCACTTTTAATCTGGCGATAACTTTTTCACGATCAAAAAGAGCCAGCAAGGCATCCAGCGATGGCGTGTGCGCATTTCCCACCACCAACACGCGCACCGGCATGGCCAAATGCGGCATTTTCAGGCCGCAAGCCGTCAGCACTTCCTTGATGGCGGCGGCAATACCCGCCTTGTCCCAGGCGCAGGTGGCAAACTTGTCAGCCAGCATGGCCAGCGCCGGTTTGACGGCGTCGGTCACATGCTGGGCCAGATCAGCTTCGGCGGGTTGTACGTCGGCATAAAACACCGCCGCCCAGTCGGCCAGCGCCACGGTGGTGTCACAGCGGTCCTTGAACAGCGCGCAAATGCCGGTCAGGCGTGCATCGGCTTGGATGCCACGCTTGGCAAGCTGTGCCTGCACCAGAGGCGCCAGCATCTCGTCGGCGGTAAGCTTGATGTGCTGTGCATTGACCCAGCGCAGCTTGGCCTCGTCAAACTGCGCCGCGCTCTTGCCCAGATGGTCCAGGTTGAACCATTCCAGAAACTGCGCCCGGCTGAAAATCTCGTCGTCGCCATGGCTCCAGCCCAGGCGCGCCAGGTAGTTCACCATGGCATCGGGCAGATAGCCTTCTTCGCGGTACTGCGTCACCGGCTTGGCACCGTTGCGCTTGCTCATTTTTTCGCCCTGCTCGTTGAGCACAGTGGGCAAATGGGCATACACCGGCGGCTCCTTGCCCAGCGCCTTGAAGATGTTGATCTGGCGCGGCGTGTTGTTGACGTGGTCATCACCGCGAATCACATGGGTGATGGCCATGTCGAGGTCGTCCACCACCACGCAAAAGTTGTAGGTGGGGGTGCCGTCCGGGCGTGCGATTACCAGGTCGTCGAGCTCGTCGTTGCTGATTTCGATGCGACCCTTGACCTTGTCGTCCCACACCACCGAGCCGCCTTGCGGGTTTTTGAAGCGCAGCACGGGTTGCACACCTGCAGGAATCGGCGGCAGGGTTTTGCCCGGCGCCGGGCGCCAGGTGCCGTCGTAGCGCGGCTTTTCCTTGGCAGCGGTCTGAGCTTCACGCAGGGCATCGAGCTCGGCCATGCTCATGTAGCAGGGGTAAACATGGCCTGCGGCCACCATCTCGGCCAGCACCGCCTTGTAGCGGTCCATGCGCAGCATTTGGTAAAACGGGCCCTCGTCGTAATCAAGCCCCAGCCAGTTCATGCTTTCGATGATCACATCCACCGCCGCCTGGGTGGAACGCTCCAGATCGGTGTCCTCGATGCGCAAGATAAAGTCGCCGCCGGTCGATCGGGCAAAGGCCCAGGGATAGAGTGCGGAACGGATGTTGCCCAGGTGAATGAAGCCGGTCGGCGACGGGGCGAAACGGGTGCGGGTTTTGGTCATTGCAGAGTGTCGAGTTGTTGCAGGCCACGAGCCAGGTCGGCCTGGATGTCGCCCAGATGCTCCAGGCCCATGGCGACGCGGATCAGGCCCTGGCCAATGCCGGCGGCTTGGCGCTGTACTTCGGTCAGGCGCCCATGCGAGGTGGTGGCGGGGTGGGCAATAGTGGTTTTGGTGTCACCCAGATTGGTCGTGACCGAACACACCTGCGTGCTGTCGATCACATGAAACGCGCGCTTGCGGGCCTGCGCCGCATCGGATGCGCGCACATCAAACGACACCACGGCGCCGCCCAGACCGCTTTGCTGGCGCATCGCCAGTTCGTGCTGCGGGTGAGAGGTCAAGCCGGGGTAATAAACGTGCGCCACATTGGGTTGTTCCTCTAACCATTGGGCCAGCGCCAGTGCACTGTCGCACTGGGCGCGCATGCGAATCGCCAAGGTTTCCATGCCTTTGGTGACCACCCAGGCGTTGAAGGGCGACAGCACCATGCCCGCAGTGCGGTTGATCGGCCAGAACACATCGTTGACATATTTCTGGTTGCAACAAATCGCCCCTGCCATCACGCGCCCCTGGCCATCCAGGTATTTGGTGCCGGAGTGGATGACAAAGTCTGCGCCAAATTCCACCGGTCGTTGCAGCGCGGGGGTGCAAAAACAGTTGTCCACCGCCAGCAGCGCACCACCCGCATGCGCCACCTCGGCGAGCGCGGCAATGTCGCAAATGTCGGTGAGCGGGTTTGTCGGCGTTTCGGCAAACAACAGTTTGGTATTGGGCTTGAGCGCAGCGCGCCACTGGTCCACATCGGTTTGCGACACAAACGTGGTCTCAACACCGAACTTGGCGAACTCAACGGCAAACAGGCGCAGCGTGGCGCCAAACACCGACTGTGAACAGACCACATGGTCACCCGCGCGCAACAGACCCATGCCCAGCAACAAGATGGCGGACATGCCGCTTGATGTGGCCATCGCGGTTTCGGTGCCTTCCAGAGCAGCCAGGCGCTGTTCCATGCCGGTCACGGTCGGGTTGCCCACACGGGTGTAGGTGTAGCCGTCTTCCTCGTTGGCAAAACGTTTGCGCGCGGTTTCGGCATCGGGCTGCACAAAACTGCTGGTCAGGTACAGCGCTTCCGAGTTTTCACCATACTGGCTGGGCGCAATGCCGGCGCGCACCGCCAGCGTGTCACGGTGCAGGTTGTCAGGAAGTTTTTTAACAGTCATGGTCAGTCTTCGTGGTTGGGCAGGGCCAGACGCGAGTTGTCCTCCAGGGTTTCATCACCTACGACGCGGCTGGCGTTCAGCCGCTCGATGTCTTCCAGCGTGATGTCCCCGGTGACGTAGACCCCGTCAAAGCAGGACGCATCAAAGTCCTTGATGCTGGGGTTGAGCGAACCAATGGCTTTCTTCATGCCATCCACATCCTGGTAAATCAGGGCATCACAACCGATAATTTGGCGGATCTGCTCGACCGTGCGGTTATGGGCCACCAGCTCGCTCGACGTGGGCATGTCAATGCCATAGACGTTGGGGTAACGCACGGGCGGTGCCGCGCTGGCCATGTACACCTTGTTGGCACCGGCATCGCGCGCCATTTGCACGATTTCCTTGGACGTGGTGCCGCGCACGATGGAGTCATCCACCAGCAGCACATTGCGGCCCTTGAATTCGCTGGCGATCACGTTGAGCTTTTGACGCACCGACTTTTTGCGCACCGATTGCCCCGGCATGATGAAGGTGCGCCCGACATAGCGGTTTTTGACAAAGCCTTCGCGGTAGGGCAAGCCCAGCAATTGCGCCAATTGGGCCGCGCTGGGGCGGCTGGACTCGGGGATCGGAATGACCACATCGATCTCGCTGGGCGGCACCGTCGAGATCACCCGCTTGGCCAGGGTCTCACCCAGATTCAGGCGGGCCTGGTAGACCGAGATGTTGTCCATCACCGAGTCGGGACGCGCCAGATAGACGAACTCAAAAATACAGGGATTCAGCACCGGATGATCAGCGCACTGCTGCGCATGCACCTGGCCTTGCAGGTCAATGAACACAGCCTCGCCGGGCTGGATATTGCGGTCAAACTTGTGGTTGGTGCCCTCCATGGCCACCGATTCGCTGGCCAGCATCACGGTGCCGTCAGCCACGCCCATGCACAATGGCCGGATACCACACGGGTCGCGACACGCCAGCACGCCATGGCCGGCAATCAGGGCAATCACGGCATAGGAACCC
>NZ_JAMPXE010000066.1 GCF_023701345.1 Rhodoferax sp.
GCTCGACGGCGTCGTGCTGCTGATGGGCTGCGACAAGACCACGCCATCGCTGCTGATGGGCGCCTCCAGCGTCAATCTGCCGACCATCGGCGTCTCCGGCGGCGCCATGCTCAATGGCAAATGGCGCGGCCAGGAACTCGGCTCCGGCACCGGTGTCTGGAGCATGAGCGAGCAGGTGCGCGCCGGCACGCTCAAACTGGAAGAATTCATGGAAGCCGAAAGCTGCATGCACCGCAGCCACGGCCACTGCATGACCATGGGCACGGCCTCCACCATGGCCAGCATGGTCGAGGCCCTGGGCATCGGCCTGCCGGGCAACGCCGCCTACCCGGCGGTGGACGGGCGGCGCAATGTGCTGGCGCGCAACGCGGGCCGGCGTATCGTCGAGATGGTGCACCAGGACCAGACCATCTCCAAGGTGCTGACGCGCGAGGCCTTCGAGAACGCGATTCGCACGCTGGCGGCCATTGGCGGCTCCACCAACGCGGTGATCCACCTGATCGCCATTGCCGGCCGCCTGGGCGTGCCCCTCAGCGTGGACGACTTCGACCGGCTGGCCAGCGAACTGCCCTGCCTGGTCAACCTGCAGCCTTCGGGCCAGCACCTGATGGAAGACTTTTGCTACGCTGGCGGCCTGCCGGTGGTGATGAAGGAAATCGGCCATCTGCTGCATCGTGACATCATTACCGTGAGCGGCAAGAGCGTGGCGGAAAATTTTGCCGACGCGCAGAACTACGACCCGCGTGTCATCAAGACCTTCGCCGAGCCCTTCAAGGACAAGGCCGGCATTGCCGTGCTGCGCGGCAATCTCGCGCCACGCGGTGCCGTCATCAAGCCCAGCGCGGCCACGCCCGAGCTGCTGGTGCACACCGGCCGTGCCGTGGTGTTCGAGGACAGCCATGATTTCCACGCGCGCATCGACGACGACCAGCTCGATGTGGATGAGAACTGCATCCTGGTGCTGAAGAATTGCGGTCCCAAGGGTTATCCAGGCATGGCCGAGATCGGCAACATGCCGTTGCCGCCAAAAGTGCTGAAGAAAGGCATCACCGACATGGTGCGCATCAGCGATGCGCGCATGAGCGGCACCGCCTACGGCACCGTGGTGCTGCATACCGCGCCCGAGGCGGCGGCCGGCGGCCCGCTGGCGGTGGTGCAAAACGGCGACATGATCGAGCTCAACGTGCCCGAGCGCCGCTTGCAGCTGCTGATCAGCGACGAGGAACTCGCGCGGCGGCTGGCCAGCTGGAAGGCGCCTGAGCCGCCGCTGTTGTCGGGCTACTGGAAGCTCTATGTGGACCATGTGCTGCAGGCCGATCAAGGCGCGGACTTCGACTTCCTGGTCGGCCAGCGCGGCGCCTTCGTGCCGAAAGACAACCACTGAAACGCGAAAAATGAAAATCCTGATTACCGACTATGACTTTCCCGATCTTGAACTGGAGCAGGCGCTGTATCGCGCCGCCGACATCGAGGTGGTGGTTGCGCAGTGCCGCACCGAAGAGGATGTGATTGCCGCGGCGGCCGGCTGCCAGGGTCTGCTGGTGCAATACGCGCCGATCAATGCCAAGGTATTCGCGGCCCGCCCCGAGATCCGGATTGTCAGCCGTTACGGCGCCGGGTTTGACACGGTCAACACCGCCGATGCGAAAGCGCATGGCGTGTGGGTCGGCAACTCGCCCGACTACGGCGTCGGCGAGGTGGCCACCCACGCGCTGGCGATGACGCTGTCGCTGCTGCGGCACATCGCGTTCTACGATCGGGACGTCAAGGCCGGGAAATGGCATTTCACGAGCGCCGGCAAGATGCAGCGTGTCGCCGACATGACCGTCGGCATTCTGGGCCTGGGTCGCATCGGCAAGCGCATGGCGCACATCAGCCGCAACAGTTTCAAGCGCGTGATCGCCTGTGATCCGTACATCATCGACGGCGATTTTCCGGCCTATGTTGAACGCGTCAGCAAGGAAGAACTGTTTGCGCAGGCCGACGCCATCTCCCTGCATGTGCCGCTCACCGATGAAACGCGCGGCATGGTCAACGCATCGGTGCTCGGCCTGATGAAGCCCGGCAGCGTCTTGGTCAACACCGCGCGCGGTGCGGTGGTCCAGATTGACGACTTGCTGGCCGTGCTCGATGCCGGCAGGCTCGACGGTGCCGCGCTGGATGTGCTGCCCATGGAGCCGCCGGCGACCGACTCGCGCATCGTGCAGCATCCCCGCGTCTTGCTGTCGCCGCATGCGGCGTTCTACTCGGTGATCGCCGAAAAGGAACTCCGGCGCAAGGCGGCGCAGAATCTGGTTGACTGGGCGCGCAACGGTCGTCCGTCGTATGTGGTCATCAGTGGCGAATAGTCAACAACAACCAAGGGACACCATGAAGGGCCGTGCCTTGCTCGCGGTGGACTGGGGCACCTCGTCGCTGCGCGGCGCCTGGCTCGACGCCCGCGGCCAGACGGTGGAAGAGCGGTCTTTTGCCCGGGGTATCCTGACGGTGGCGCCGGGCGAATTCCCGTCGGTGTTCAATGCCTGCTTTGGCGACTGGATGCAAAGGCCCGATGCCTTTTGCCTGATGTCCGGTATGGTCGGCAGCAAGCAGGGTTGGCTGGAAGCGCCTTATTGCACTTGTCCGGCCGGGTTCACCGAAGTGGCCGCCAAGCTGGCATGGGTGGAGCCGGCCCGCGTCGCCATTGTGTCGGGGCTGTGCTGCGACAACGACGGTATTCCCGATGTCATGCGGGGCGAAGAGACCCAGATTTTTGGCGCCCTGCAACTGCTCGGGCTGCAAGAAGCACTGCTGGTGCTTCCCGGTACGCACAGCAAATGGGTGCGCGTGCAGGCGGGCCAGATCCAGTCATTCTCGACCTTCATGACGGGCGAGTTTTTTGCCCTGCTGCGACAGCACTCGATTTTGTCGCGCACACTGCCGGCCAGCGATGGCGACTTCGACCGTGAGGCGTTCGATCAGGGCGTGACACTGGCGCTGCGCAGCAGCAGCCTGCTGCATTCTGCCTTCAGCACGCGCACCCTGTCCTTGTTCGACCGGCTGCCGGCCGCCTCACTGCCCAGCTATTTATCCGGGCTGGTCATTGGCGAGGAGGTGCGTGCCCAGACCTTGCCGGTCCATGCCGAGGTGGTCATCATCGGCTCGGAGTCATTGACGCAGCGCTACCAGCGTGCGCTGGCCCTGCGCGATGTGAGCGCGTGCCGGGTGGGCTCGCAGGCGACTTGGGCCGGTCTGTGGGCGATCGCGCAAACGTTCCGTCCCAACGGGTTGGAACAATCATGAATGCACATCAAAAACTTGACGCCGCGCTGAACCAGCTGCCCCTGGTCGCCATCCTGCGCGGCCTGCAAACGCATGAAGCGCTGGCGGTGGGCGAAGCACTGACCAGCACGGGCTGGGCTCTGATCGAGGTTCCTCTTAATTCACCAGATCCCCTTGCAAGCATCGCCACTTTGGCCGGCAACTTGCCGCAGGCGCTGATCGGCGCCGGCACGGTGCTCACGCCTGACGATGTGCGCAATGTTCATGCCGCCGGTGGTCAATTGATCGTGTCGCCCAATTTCAACCCGGCCGTCGTGCAAGAAGCCGTGCGCCTGGGACTGGTGTGTCTGCCCGGCGTGATGACTGCCACCGAGGCCTTTGCCGCACTGGAGGCGGGCGCCACGGGGCTCAAGCTTTTTCCGTCAGAGATGATCAGCCCCGCCGTGGTTCGGGCGCTGCGTGCGGTCTTGCCAGCAGACGCACGATTGCTGCCGGTGGGTGGAATCACGCCGGAAAACATGGGCCAGTACCTTGCTGCCGGCGCCACTGGCTTTGGCATTGGATCAGCCCTCTACAAGTCCGGTATGAACGCAACCCAGGTGCATGGCAATGCCATGAATTTTATTTCCGCCTTTCGCGCCTGATGCAACGAAAAATAAAATTCAGAGGGGCTGTTTTACCGGGTTTATTTATACGCGCAACTTTGCAGACCCCTCTTGGCGGTCCGATCAAATAATCATGTTGGCGATAGCCAGCCCGGCGGCAACGGACACGGTCGTGGCCACCAGACCTGGAATCATGAACGAGTGGTTCAGCACGTAGCGTCCGATCTTTGTCGTGCCTGACAGGTCAAAGTTGATGGCGGCGATCAGCGAGCCGTAGGTCGGAATGAAGAAGTAACCATTGACTGCCGGGAACATGCCGATCAGAAACTGCGGTGGGATGCCCAACACCACACCCAGCGGCATGAGCGCGCGGGTGGTGGCCGCCTGGCTGTAAAGCAACACGGACGCCAGGAACAAACCGAAGGCAAAGGTCCAGGGTGCCACTTTCGCCCATTCACCAATGGCGGGAATGATCAGGTCTTTGTTGGCCGAGATGAAACTGTCGCCCAGCCAGGCCAGACCGAAAATACCAATGACAGCCACCACACCGGCACGCAAGGTGGCTGTTTTTGGGACTTCGTCGACCGGCACCTTGGTGACCAGCAGCATGATCGCAGCGATGGACATCATGATGATTTCAATGACGATGGGCATCGACAGCGGGCTCTTGGCACCTGGAAGTTGCCTCAGTTGCGGAAAAAATCCGAACAATACGACCAGGGCCACACCGCTCAGAAAAACGTAGGCTGCAAGCTTGGCTGCAGGCTTGAGGGCAGGGCGCTCGGAGGGCGGTTGTGGTGCTGGAATCTCACCCGCCGCAAGACGTGCCTGGTAGACCTTGTCGTCTTTCAGGTCCTTGCCGATGAACATGGAAACGATGGCGGCGGCGATGACACCAATCAGAGTGGCGGGCACGCAGATCAGCAAAATCTCCCGCAGTCCCCACTCGGTCATGCCTTTTTCGGCAAACAGCCCGATCATGGCGGCGGTAGCGGCTGCCACGGGGCTGGCCGTGATCGCCTGCTGCGAGGCAATGGTGGCCACGGCCATGGGCCGTTCCGGGCGAATGCCGCTGCGGTGCGCCGTTTCATAAATCACCGGCAGCAGCGGGTACACGATGTGTCCGGTTCCGGCGAGGAAGGTGAACGTCCAGGTGGTCAGCGGCGCCACGATCGTCACGTATTTTGGATTGGCGCGAATAATGCGCTCGGCAATGCCGACCAAAAAGTCGATGCCACCCGCCGCCTCCATGACCGATGCGGCCATGATCACCGCCAGGATGATCAGCATGACATCAATCGGCGGTGATGTCGGGGCAATGCCAAAGGCGCCGATCAGCACCGTCAAACCTACGGCACCCCACAGACCCAGGCCGATGCCGGAAGAGCGCGCGCCCATCCAGATGGCGGCGAGCACAACAATGAATTGCAGAGCAATCGATACAGTCATTTTCTTTTCCTCGGTTTATTTATGGCGGGAGCGAACCCGCCTGGGCCATGGTCATTGCGCGAACTTCGGGCTGATCAAGTTTTCAAACGAGAACACCTCGTCCCAGTGCTGCTGGGTCATCAGCTGGCGCTCGTTGACGACGATGTCGTGCAGTGACTTGCCGGTCTCGTAGCCTTCGCGGGCGATCTCTGCGCACTGCTTGTAGCCAAGCGACGGCTTGAGCACGGTGATGATGCCCAGCGAGTTCAGCACCATGTCCCGCGTGTGTTCCGCGTTGGCAGTGATGCCCTGGATGCAATTGACGTTCAGGCTGTTGACGGCGTTTTCCATCGTGGCAATGGACGTGAACAGCGCGTAGGTAATGACCGGTTCCATCACGTTCAGCTGCAATTGCCCGGCGGAGGCGGCCAGCGTGACGGTCAGGTCCAGGCCGATGACCAGGAAGCTGGTCTGGTTGACCACTTCCGGGATCACCGGATTGACCTTGCCCGGCATGATGGAGCTGCCCGGCTGCATCTGGGGCAGGTGAATCTCGTTGAAGCCACAGCGCGGCCCCGAGGCCAGCAGGCGGATGTCATTGCAGATTTTGGTGAGTTTGGAGGAAGTGCGTTTGAGCACGCCGGACAGCAGCACGTAGGCACCCGTGTCGGAGGTCGCCTCGATCAGGTCGCCGGCAAGTATGAATTCGGCACCGGTCAGCTCGGAGAGATACCGGGTTGCCAGCTCCGGGTAGCCGGGCGCCGCGGTGACCATGGTGCCGATCGCCGTGGCACCCAGATTGATCTCATGCAGGAACTGGCGAACTTCGGCGATGCGCTGCACTTCCTCGCCCATGGTGGTGCCCCAGCCGTGGAATTCCTGCCCCAGCGACATCGGGACGGCATCTTGCAGGTGCGTGCGGCCCATCTTCAACACCTTCTCGAATTCCTTGCCCTTGGCGAAGAAAGCACTCTGCAGCCGCCGCAGCGCGTCCATATAACTCTCTAGCCGCAAAATCAGCGCCAGCCGGAAGGCAGTGGGGTAGACATCGTTGGTGGATTGCCCGAAATTCACATGGTCGTTGGGATTGACGATGTGGTAGTCGCCCTTTTTGTGTCCCAACTGCTCCAGGGCCAGGTTGGCAATGACCTCGTTGGCGTTCATGTTGGTGGACGTGCCAGCACCGCCCTGGATGAAGTCGGTGACAAACTGATCGGCCATCTCACCGGCAATCAGGCGGTCACACGCGGCGGCAATGGCATTGGCAATAGGGGCGTCAAGTACACCCAGATCCCGGTTGGCCAAGGCGGCTGCCTTCTTAACGTAACCAAACGCCTTGACGAAATAGGGTTCCGTTGACATCGGGATGCCCGTGATATGAAAGTTTTCTTTGCCCCGCAAAGTCTGCACACCGTAATACGCAGTGTCTGGCAACTGCTTTTCACCAAGAAAGTCTTTTTCGATCCGGTAGCTCATCTGATTCTCCATAATGGGTTGAAGTGATCTGGAATGAGCAAAATTCTAGGTAGATACCCTAGGTAAAAGCCGCCATGCGAGGGTGATCCATGACCTTATGCATAAAACGCATGCCCGCCCTGATGCGCCCGGCGGCTACTTCAGATCCGTCTGGCTCGCTTTCAGTCGCATGATGTCATGCGTCAAGCGGATATGCGCTTCCAGCGCCAGTGCAGCGCGTGCATCTTGCCGGTCCATGGCGGCGCGGTAAATGGCCTCGTGTTCCTGGTGCACATTGCGGCCACTGGCATTGGCGGCAGTCAGGCGCCAGATGATGTTGCGGTAACGCTCGGCATGGCGGTACAGGATGGACAGGAGGTACTTGCTCCAGTCTGAATCAAAGCCCGCAATCAGTGCTTCATGAAAAGCTTTGTTGCGCCGCTCCCAGAGGTCGGAGCCGGACTCGGCGAGATCCATTTCGGTTTTGCTCAGCAGATCGTAGCTGTGCGACAGCGCAGTTTCCCACTGCGCATCACCATGGCGGATGGACTGACGCAAGGCCTCCGTCTCCAGCATGACCCGGGTATTGGTCAAGTCTTCCAGGTCGGTCAAGGAGATCGGCGCCACCCGGAAACCCCGCTGGCCTTCGGCGGTGACCAGTGCATCGGACACCAGCAGTGACAAGGCCTCGCGCAAGGTGCCAGCCCCCACCTCGTAGCGATCCTTCAGGTGTTCGACGCGCAGCCGCTCACCGGGGGCGAGCTTGCCGCACACCACGTCATGGCGCAGGCCCAGGTAGGCCCGCTCGGCCAGCGTGCGGGGCACCAGCGTTTCCGGGTCGGCGCCCAGGTCTTTTTGAATGGTTGACATCACAGTGCTCCCGGTTCGCTTTTGAGGTCTGCTGCAGGCGCAGGCACAGCGCTGCTTTGGCGCTGCTTTTGCCGGTACGCCAGTTGCGGGCGCGTCAGGCCCAGCAGGCGCGCCGCCTCGGACAGGTTGCCGCGCGCGCGGGCCACCGCATGGTCCAGCACACGTCCCTCGATCTCATCCAGAGAGCTGCCGCTGTCCAGAATGCGCGCGCTCAACTCGTCGTCTTGCACGCTGGGCAATCTGGCCAGATGGCCATGTGCGTTCAGGCTTGTCTGCACCGCATCGGGCTGGTTTGGAAAGAGGTGCTCCACTTCGACCATGCCAGCCTGGGCGGCCAGGATCACGCCACGCTCGACCAGATTTTCCAGCTCGCGCACGTTGCCGGGCCAGTCGTGTTGCTGCAGCGCCCGCAGGGCGCGCTCTTCGAAACCCAGCACGCGCTTGCTGTGCAGCGCGCAAAAGCGCACGAGCATGCCCTGGGCCAGGTGCTCGATGTCGGACTTGCGTTCGCGCAGCGGGGGAATACAAATCGGGTAGACGTTGAGGCGGTACATCAGGTCGCGCCGGAAACGCCCGGCCAGCACGGCCTGCTCCAGGTCGACATTGGTGGCTGCCACCAGCCGCACATTGACCTTGAGTGTTTTCTCGCCTCCCACCCGTTCGATCTCACCTTCCTGCAGCACACGCAGCAGCTTGGCCTGGGCCGCCAGCGGCAGTTCGCCGACCTCGTCGAGCAGCAGGGTGCCACCGTCAGCACGCTCAAAGCGTCCGGCGCGCGCCGCATGGGCGCCGGTGTAAGCACCTTTCTCCACGCCAAAAAGCTCGGCCTCCACCAGTTCTGAGGGCAGGGCGGCGCAGTTCACGGCGATGAAGGGTGCTGCGGCCCGGGTGGACAACTCGTGCAGGGCGCGCGCGAAGCGCTCCTTGCCCACGCCGGTCTCGCCGGTCAGCAAGACCGTGACCTGGGTTTGCGCCGCTTTTTGCATCAGCGTGTAGGCCTTGCGAAAAGCGGTTGAGGTGCCGATCAGCTTGCCGCCGTGGCTGATGGGCTCCAGCGTTGATTTGAGCGCCTCCACCTGCGACTGCAGGGCTTCCATCTTGTCCATCAGCGAGTCGTCGCTGAAATAGACGCGATGGGCTTCGCCATCGGGCCATTCCTCGATCGGGCGCCCGATGATCTGGCAATGGTCTGCACCACAGGCGGCGCAGAGGGTCTCCTTGAAAAGAATCAGCCGGCCCATGAAGGCACTGGTGTAGCCGCTGGCATAGCCCTGCAGCGTCCAGCAGGCCGGGTCGTCGACCTGGCCGAACTTCTGCCGGTGCGCATAAGCCTCCCAGGAGTTGTCCCAGCGAAATTCGCCATAAAACTGGCCTGCCTGGATGTCGAATTTGAGCTTGAACGGGGTCACGCGCGCGCCCCCTTCCAGCATGTGCAGTTGCGGGCCGACCATGAAGCTGTCTTGCAGGGACTCGCCAGGGCGCATCTTTTTGGCGTATTCGGCGTCAGACAGCCCCGAGGCGTAACCCATGCGCGTCAGGATGCGCCGCGCATGCTCGGGACCGACCGAGCTCATCAGGTCCTGGCGCAACGCGGCCAAGGCGTTGGTGTGCATCAGCACCATGCGCCGGTCGCCCAGCCAGATCGAACCGCTGTCTGATTCGAAGTGCAACAGGCGCCGCAAATCGATGTCCGGGGGGTATTTGAAGCTCATAAGAAGATCATTCCATGGTAGGTGACAAAACCATTATCTCGATATTTATGTGTCATCACCAAAACGCATCAGACTTTATAACCATTTTGTGAAATTTGATCATTTGGTAAATTTTAGCTGTTTGGCTTGGATTAAATGCGTAAATATCTAAGAATGGATCGTCTATTGGTCTAAGGGTAAGCCCTGGTTCGTGCCAAATTCGTCCAAATTTCATGAACCAAAAATGAGTGATTTGTAGTGGTTAACCCTTGAAATATCGAGATTTTTAGCATCTGAGGCATTGTTGGCAAGGTCCTTGCAAAGTCATGACGGCAATACCCGCCACCACATGACCACGACCATGACCTTTACTTCACCCACAGCCCCGGCTTGCGAGATCAAACGCAAGTTTGTCCGCGTCAAGGAAGCCCGTCCGGACGGACTGGTGTGTTTTGAGTTTGCTATCGGCTGGCCCGAGTTGTTTGTCGATTTGATGCTACCCCAGTCTGCCTTTGACGACTTTTGCGTCCAGCAGCGGGTGCAGCTTTTGATCGATTGAGTCCCTGCGCAATCTCTTTTTTAAAAAGGATAGTTCCTATGTCAGTAGATCTCCATACCCGTGAAATCAAGCCCCTGCGCAATACCTTTGCGCACACGGCGAAATACGTGGGCAACGACAAGCCGGCGTCGCGCTACCAGGAAGCCACGCTCGACACCCAGCCGACCGACAACTTCCACTATCGCCCCACCTGGGATCCTGAACACGAGATCTTTGATGCATCACGCTCAGGCGTCAAGCTGGCCGACTGGAACGCGCTGCGCGACCCGCGCCAGTATTACTACGCGACCTGGACCATGGCTCGGGCGCGTCAGCAGGACACGATCGAATCGAGCTATGAATTTGTTCAATCCCGCGGCTTGGTGGCCAAGATGTCCGACGCCGTGCGCAGCAAGGCCTGCCAGGTCCTGATGCCGCTGCGCCATGTGGCCTGGGGTGGCAACATGAACAACAGTTCCATCGGCGCCTACGGTTACGGCACGCCTTTCACGGCGCCCGCCATGTTCCACGCCATGGACCACTTGGGCGCGGCGCAGTTCATCACCCGCCTGGGCTTGGCGCTGGACGAGCCTGCCATTCTGGATGCCGGCAAAAACGACTGGCTCAACGCCGCCTGCTGGCAGCCGCTGCGCCACTATGTCGAAGACACGCTGGTGCTGCAGGACCCGTTTGAATTGTTCATCGCGCAAAACCTGGCACTTGACGGCCAGCTCTACCCGCTGATCTATGGCAACTTTGTTGATGACCACATTGCCTTGCAGGGTGGCACCGCGGTGTCGATGCTGGCCGCTTTCATGCCCGAGTGGCACAGCGAGAGCGCGCGCTGGATCGACGCCGTGGTCAAGGTGGCTGCCGCCGAATCCGATGACAACCGCCAACTGATCTCGGGCTGGGTCACCGCCTGGGCTGATCGCGCCCAGGCCGCCCTGACCCCCGTGGCCGAGTTGGCGCTGGGTAGCGTCGGCGTGGTCGCATTGCAGGAGGCGCGCGACGCGCTGGACCTGCGCTGCAAGAAAGCCGGACTCGTTGCTTGAGCAGCTTCATCCAGCGCCCCAACCATCCCATTCATAACAGGAGACACCCGCATGTCCAAAGTATTCATCGCGTTCCAGGACAACGAAGATTCGCGCCCCATCATCGAGGCCATCCTGGCCGACAACGCGCAGGCGCTGGCCACTTACCCCACGGGCCTGGTCAAGATCGACGCACCCGGCAGCCTGGTGGTGCGCCGCGCGACCATCGAGGAGCTGGTCGGACGCCCCTTCGATTTGCAGCAGCTTCACGTCAATCTGGTCACCATCTCGGGCCACATCGACGAAGACGACGACCAGCTCTCGCTGAAATGGAACAACTGAACCCGAACCCCACTACAAGGAGCACGCATGGATACCCCTGTTATCAAGAAAAAACTCGGTCTCAAAGAACGTTATGCCGCCATGACCCGTGGCCTGGCCTGGGACACCACCTACCAGCCCATGGACAAGGTTTTCCCGTATGACAAGTACGAAGGCATCAAGATCCACGACTGGGACAAGTGGGAAGACCCGTTCCGCCTGACGATGGACGCCTACTGGAAATACCAGGGCGAAAAAGAGAAGAAGCTCTATGCGGTGATCGAGGCTTTTGCGCAAAACAACGGCCAGCTTGGCGTCACCGATGCGCGCTACATCAACGCGCTCAAACTTTTTCTCACGGGCGTGACCCCGCTGGAGTACTACGCCTACCGTGGTTTTGCCCACGTGGGGCGTCAGTTCACCGGTGCCGGTGCGCGGGTGGCCTGCCAGATGCAGTCCATTGACGAACTGCGCCATTACCAGACTGAAACCCACGCGTTAAGCCACTACAACAAGTACTTCAACGGTTTGCATAGCGCCAAACACATGTTTGACCGCGTGTGGTACCTGTCGGTGCCGAAGTCGTTCTTTGAGGACGCTTACACCGGCGGCCCGTTCGAGTTCCTGACCGCAGTCAGTTTCTCGTTCGAGTACGTGCTGACCAACCTGTTGTTCGTGCCCTTCATGTCGGGTGCGGCGCACAACGGCGACATGTCGACCGTGACCTTTGGTTTCAGCGCGCAATCGGACGAATCACGGCACATGACGCTGGGCATCGAGTGCATCAAGTTCATGCTGGAGCAGGACCCCGACAACGTGCCGATCGTGCAGGGCTGGATTGACAAATGGTTCTGGCGCGGTTACCGCCTGCTGTCCATCGTGGCCATGATGCAGGATTACATGCTGCCCAAGCGTGTCATGAGCTGGCGCGAAAGCTGGGAAATGTACGTCGAGGAAAACGGCGAGTCGCTGTTCAAGGATCTGGCGCGTTACGGCATCCGCAAACCCAAGGGCTGGATTCAGGCTTGCGAAGGCAAGGACCACATCAGCCACCAGACCTTTGCCGTTTTTTACAACTACAACGCCGCCGCCCCCTTGCACACCTGGATTCCCAAGGAGGAAGAGATGGCCTGGTTGTCGGAGAAATACCCCGAGACTTTTGATGCGCTTTACAAGCCGCGTTGGGACTACTGGCGCGAGCAGGCCGACCAGGGCAACCGCTTCTACCAGAAGACCTTGCCCATGCTGTGCCAGACCTGCCAGATCCCGATGATCTTCACCGAGCCGGGTGACGCCACCAAGATCGCCTACCGCGAATCGGACCACAAGGGCGACAAGTACCACTTTTGCAGCGACCACTGCAAGGAAATCTTTGACAACGAGCCCGAAAAATACGTGCAAGCCTGGCTGCCACCCCAGCAGATCTACCAGGGTCACTGCTTCAAGGAAGGCGTCGACCCGACCGCCGAGGGCTTCGATCCGCTGCTGGCCGTGCTGGACTACTACAACATGACCGTCGGTCGCGACAACTTCGACTTTGAAGGCTCGGAAGACCAGAAAAACTTTGCCGCATGGTGCGGTGACTCTGTGGAAGGAAACAAAAAATGAGCGTCAACGCCCTGAAACCCTACGATTTTCCCGCCAAGGACGTGCGTGAAAATTTTCCGGCGCCGCTGCTGTTCATTGGCTGGGACGACCACCTGCTGTTTGGTGCGCCCATCGTGCTGCCGCTGCCATCCGAGACGCCTTTTGGCGCACTCGGCAGCGCGGTGTTGCCAGGCACCTATGGCTACCACCCCGACTTTGCCAGGATCGACTGGAACACCGTGCGGTGGACCAAGTCCGGCCAGCCCTGGCAGCCGGACCCGGCCAAGACATTGGCTGAAAACGGACTCAAGCACAAGGACCTGATCCGCTTCCGCACGCCCGGCCTGTCCGGCCTCAACGGCTCCTGCAATTAAGCGTCAGCGAACAGACCATGAGCTATCAACTGACCATTGATCCGCTGGGCGCGACCATCGAGGTGGCAGAGGGCCAGACCCTGCTGGATGCCGCCTTGCGCCAGGGTATCTACATTCCGCACGCCTGCGGGCACGGCCTGTGTGGTACCTGCAAGGTCCAGGTGTCCGACGGTGAAGTGGACCATGGCCATGCCAACCCCTTCGCGCTGATGGACTTCGAGCGTGACGCCGGCAAGACGCTGGCCTGCTGCGCCACCCTGCAAAGCGACGCCACCGTTGAGGCCGACATCGATGAAGAACCGGATGCCGAGATCATCCCGGTGCTTGACTTTGACTGCGTGGTGTCGCGCATGGAGGCACTCACCCCGACCATCAAGGCCATCTTTCTCAAGCTCGACCAGCCCTTGCACTTTCAGGCCGGCCAGTATGTGCAGGTGATGATTCCCGGTATTGAGGGCGGACGCGCGTTTTCCATTGCCAATTCCCCGGTACAGGTGCAAGCCACGGGCGAAGTTGAGCTCAACGTGCGCATCATCCAGGGTGGCGCGGGCACCACCTGGCTGCACGAGCAGTTGCAGGCGGGCGACCGCTTGCGCATCTCCGGCCCCTACGGGCGTTTTTTTGTGCGCAAGTCGGCCACTGAGCCGGTGGTGTTTTTTGCCGGCGGATCCGGCCTGTCAAGCCCGCGCTCGATGATCCTGGATTTGCTCGGTGCCGGCAGCACGCTGCCGATCACCCTGGTCTATGGCCAGCGCGTGCCGGAAGAACTCTATTACGACGCCGAGTTTCGTGCGCTGGCGGCGCAGCATGCCAACTTCACCTATGTGCCGGCACTGTCCGGTGCGCCCGAGGGGGCGGATTGGGCTGGCGCGCAAGGCTTTGTCCATGATGTGGCCAAAAGCCACTTTGCCGGCAACTTCTCCGGCAACAAGGCCTACCTGTGCGGGCCACCCGTGATGATCGAAGCCTGCATTTCCACTTTGATGCAAGGGCGTCTGTTTGAGCGCGACATCTACACCGAAAAGTTTCTCTCGGCGGCCGATACCAACCAGCAGCGCAGTCCGCTGTTCAAGCGGGTGTGAGGAGCAACCATGTTGATTGACACCCGCCCCAAGGTCACCGTACACGTTGCGCAAACCGGTGAGGACTTCCCTTGTGCCAGTGACGAGAGTCTGTTGCAAGGCATGTTGCGCCTGGGTCGCAAGGGCATCCCGGTGGGCTGCGTCAACGGGGGGTGCGGTGTCTGCAAGGTCCATATCGTCGAGGGCCAATGCCGGTCCCTCGGCCCGGTCAGTCGCGCCCACGTCAGCGCCGAGGAGGAGGCCGCTGGCTTCACCCTGGCTTGTCGTGTGGCACCTGTCACCGCCGTTCGGCTGGAGGTGGCTGGCAAGTTCGAGAAGCCGTTCCGTAAAGGTTTTGCCTGCACGGCAAACACCTGATTTTTTAACTACAAGGAGACATCAATGGGTATTATGAGAATCGGTCACGTCAGCCTGCGGGTGATGGACATGGCAGCCGCCCTCAAGCACTATGAAAACGTGCTGGGCATGAAAAAAATGATGGAGGACAAACACGGCAACGTGTACCTCAAGTGCTGGGATGAATGGGACAAGTACTCCCTGATCCTGACACCGTCCGATCAGGCCGGCCTCAACCATGTGGCCTACAAGGTCGAAAAAGACAGCGACCTTGACGACTTGCAAAAGAAAGTCGAGGCCTACGGTATTGCCACCACCGTCCTCGACGAAGGTGCACTGCCGTCCACCGGTCGCCTGCTGCAGTTCAATCTGCCCAGCGGTCACGAAATGCGTCTGTATGCCATGAAGGAGTATGTTGGCACCGAGGTCGGCACCGACAACCCGGACCCCTGGCCGGACAACATCAAGGGCGCGGGTGCCCATTGGCTGGACCACTGCCTGTTGATGTGCGAGATGAACCCCGAGGCGGGTGTCAACAAGGTGGCAGACAACACCAAATTCATGATCGACGCGCTCGACTTTTTCCTCACGGAACAGGTCCTGGTGGGCCCGGCCGGCGACATGCAGGCCGCCACCTGGCTGGCGCGCACCACCACGCCGCACGACATTGCCTTTGTCGCGGGTCCGCGCATGGGCTTGCACCACATCGCCTTCTTCCTGGACTCCTGGCACGACATCCTGAAGTCGGCCGACGTGATGGCCAAGACCAGGACCCGCATCGACGTGGCACCCACACGCCATGGCATCACCCGCGGGGAGACCATCTATTTCTTCGACCCAAGTGGCAACCGCAACGAAACCTTTGCCGGCCTGGGCTACCTGGCCCAGCGCGATCGTCCGGTCACCACCTGGGATGAATCCCACCTGGGCAGCGGCATTTTTTACCACACGGGCGAGATGGTGCCTTCATTCACCGAGGTGTACACCTGATCGACAGAATGAATCCATCCCGTTGCGCCTCATTAGCAGGTGTGGCGGGAAGTCTCGTTCAACCCTGAATTTTTAGAACATCACAAACCATGAAAAAAATTGTTTTAGCCGCCCTCACCGCCCTGGCCAGTATTGGCGCATCCGCCGGCGGTCATTACGTGCCCGGTGTCGAAGGCATCCAGGCCGCCAGTGTGCCGCCACCCGGCATGTATTACCTGGGCTACCTGGTCAACTACAGCATCGACGAATTGCGCGCTCCGGGCAGCAGCAACACTGTGCCACTGAGCAATACCGGCACCGTCAGCGCGCTGGCCAACCGCTTTGTCTACATCACCAGCACAAAAGTATTGGGTGCGGACTACGGCATGGAAGCCATCGTGCCGGTGATTCGCAAGTCGCTCAACTTCAACGCGCCGGGCATCTCGGAGTCCAGTTCCGGCGTCGGCGACATCTACCTGGGTCCGTTGGTGCTTGGCTGGCATGGTGGCAACTGGGACGCGGTCGCGGCGGCGGGTGTGTGGTTTGACAATGGCAACGACGACAGCCCGTCCAAGCCGGGTAACGGCTACAAATCCGCCATGTTGACCGGCGGCGGCACTTACTACTTTGATGCGGCCAAATCCTGGACCGGTTCTGCCCTGTTTCGCTATGAGGTGAATTCCACCCAAAGCAACGACTTCAAACCGGGCAACCAGCTCACGATGGAGTGGGGTTTTGGCAAGTCACTCGGTGCCGTGCAAGTGGGCGTGGTCGGCTACGACCAATGGCAAACCAGCAACGACTCGGGCCCGGGCGCGACTGGCGACCAGGCCGAGCGCCATGCCATTGGTCTGGAGGTGGTCTATCCGCTCATGAAGGAGGCGGGTGTCATGCTGAAAGCCGCTTATTACGACGAGTATTCAGCCAAGGGCGGCTCCAACCCCCAGGCCAAAGGCTCGACCTTGCGTTTTACCTTCATCAAGGCATTTTGAGTCACGCCGCCATGACACATCCTGAAGCTGGTTTGGCCACACACAGCGTGGCGCAGCGGGTGATTGATGCGACGGCGGCCAGCGATGCGGTGCGGGCCGCCGTGGCGCATGCCGCCGCGCTGGGCATTCGCATCAACGTCGCCGTGGTTGACTCTGGCGGCAACCTGGCGGCGTTTTTGCGCATGCCGGGTGCCTTTTTGCACTCGATCGACATTGCCATCGACAAGGCTTTTACGGCTGCCAGCTTCGGTTTGCCGACCAGCCAGTGGCATGCCGCGTTGCAGCAGCATTCCGAGGCCGTGCGCGAAGGCATTGTGCGCAGGCCGCGCTTTGTCGGCTTTGGCGGTGGCTTGCCGCTCAATGAGGCAGGTCAGCGCATTGGCGGCATCGGTGTGTCGGGTGGCTCCGAGGCGCAGGACGAGGCTTGCGCGCAAGCGGGGCTGGCCGTCATTGGTTTGAGCAGCTAACTTTCCTGGCCCCGGCGGCAACGCCCCGGGCCATGAAAGTTATTTCACGTTAACGGCGCAAGGCTTTGCCAATGCGCCACTTTTGGAAAATTGCACCATGAAACAGATTCTGAACTTCATCAACGGCGAATACGTCAGCAACGCCAGCGGCAAAACGTATGAGAAACGCAACCCGGTCGACAACAGCCTGATCGGCATGGTCCATGAAGCCGGCCAGCCTGAAGTCGACGCCGCCGTGGCTGCCGCCCGCGCCGCCCTGCACGGCCCCTGGGGCAAACTCTCGGTGGTCGACCGCTGCGCCATGCTCGACGGCGTGGTGGCCGAGATCAACCGTCGCTTCGACGACTTTCTGCAGGCTGAAATTCTTGATACCGGCAAGCCCGCGCACCTGGCCTCGCACATCGACATCCCGCGCGGTGCCGCCAACTTCAAGATATTCACCGACACCATCAAGAACGTCTCGACCGAATCCTTCGAGATGCGCACCCCCGACGGCAAAACCGCGCGCAGCTACGGCGTGCGCACCCCGCGTGGTGTCATCGCCATCATCTGCCCCTGGAACCTGCCGCTCTTGCTGATGACCTGGAAATGCGGCCCGGCCATGGCCTGCGGCAACACCGTGGTCGTCAAACCCTCGGAAGCCACCCCCAGCACCGCCACCTTGCTGGGTGAAGTCATGAACAAGGTCGGCGTGCCACCCGGCGTCTACAACGTCGTCAACGGCTTTGGCGTGAATTCGGCGGGCTCCTTCCTCACCGCGCACCAGGGCGTCAACGGCATCACCTTCACCGGTGAGACCAAAACCGGCACCGCCATCATGAAAGCTGGCGCCGACGGCATCCGCCCGGTGTCGCTGGAGCTCGGTGGCAAGAACGCTGCAGTGGTGTTTGCCGACTGCGACTTCGAGAACGCCGTCAACACCGTGAC
>NZ_JAMPXE010000204.1 GCF_023701345.1 Rhodoferax sp.
ACTGCATGGATTGCCGCGCTGCGCTCGCAATGACGAAACGAAACGCCGTCATTGCGAGGAGCGGCAGCGACGTGGCAATCCACGAAGTCCAGTTGCATGGATTGCCGCGCTTCGCTCGCAATGACGGTACCAGCCGCGCTGCGCTCACAATGACGGCCATCCTTTCAGAATGACGACGTTTTGCTTCTTTAAAACGTCAGCAGCACCACCGCGCGCGCTTCCATCGCCTGGCCCAGCCCGACCGGACCCATTCTTTCTGACGTCTTGGCTTTCACGTTGACCTGATCCACCACAACGCCCAGCGTCTGCGCCACGCTGGCGCGAATGGCGGGCATGAACAACATCAGCTTGGGCGCCTGGGCGATGATGGTGCAGTCCACATTGCCAATCTCAAAGCCCTTGGCGCGCACCCGGCGGGCGGCTTCGGCCAGCAGGACACTTGAAGCAGCGCCTTTGAACTGCACGTCGGTGTCCGGGAAATGGCTGCCAATGTCACCCAGCGCCGCCGCACCCAGCAGGGCGTCGGTGATGGCGTGCAACAGCACGTCGGCATCCGAGTGGCCCAGCAGCCCAAAGGGGTACGGCACCTCGACGCCGCCCAGCATGAGCTTGCGCCCGGCCACCAGCGCGTGGATGTCCCAACCTTCACCGATTCTGAAATTCATCTAATTTACCTCTTGATAGAAAAAAACTTCCATGACCAGGAAGGGGCTTGTCAAACCCGTATGGATTGCCACGCTTCGCTCGCAATGACGAGATTCTTTCACTCTACGCCTGGCGACTTTGCAGCAGCGCCTGCGCGAGTAAAAAGTCTTCCGGATAAGTTACTTTGAAGTTTTGCGCGCTGCCGGGCACCAGCTTCGGGTTCAGGCCCATGGCCTCGATGGCGCTGGACTCGTCGGTGACGGCGTCGCCCGCCAGTTCCAGGGCCTCAAGCAGGCTGCCAATGCGAAACATTTGCGGCGTTTGCGCCAGCCATTTGTCCTCTCGTGGCAGCGTGGCCGCCACCCGGCCCGCCTGCGCCACCTTGAGCGTGTCGGGCAGCGGCATGGCCAGCAGGCCACCGACCTCGTCGGCCAGGCAGGCATCGAGCAACTGGTTGATCTGGGCGGGCGTGATCAGGCAGCGCGCGGCATCGTGCACCAGCACCCAGTCATGCGCCACCGCACCTTCTGCGAGCAAGGCATTCAAGCCGTTGAAGACGCTGGCCGCCCGCGTTGAGCCACCACAGGCAGCGATGAGAAACGAAGCATTGAGCGCTTCTGGTGTCTGAAAAAATGTGTCATCAGGCGACACCACCACCAGGGTTTGGTTGATGCGCGAGACTTCGGCAAAGGCGGCCAGCGTGTGCATCACCATGGGTTTGCCAACCAGCACCTGGTACTGCTTGGGGCCCGCTGCACCGGCGCGTGAGCCCGTGCCAGCACAGGGAATGAGCGCCCAGCAACGCGGTGCGGCGGTGGGTGCAAGGGCAATGTCGTTAAGTTCTGTCATGGTGTGGGCTGCATTCTAGAATCCAGCCCACACACCCTGCCTGATTTTGCGCAGGGTTTTGGCGTTTTTGTCACGCCCCACACACTGCTGCTGAGCTGCTGGCCTTTCATGGATTTACCCAAACTTACCCCTGGCAAACGCTACACGCTGCCGCGTCCGGTCGGCTCGGCCGATGCCCTGCTGCTGGCGCAACTGGCCTTGCGCGACAAGGCCGCCCACAAGGTCACCGCCATCGTCACGGCGGACGCCACCGACGCCCAGCGCCTGATCGAGGAAATGGCGTTTTTTGCGCCGGCGCTGCGCTGCGTGTTGTTCCCGGACTGGGAAACCCTGCCCTATGACACTTTTTCGCCGCACCAGGATTTGATCAGCGAGCGCCTGGCCACGCTCTGGCGCATCAGCCAGCGCGACCACGACACCGGCGCCGACGTGGTGATCGTGCCGGCCACCACGGCGCTGTACCGGCTGGCGCCGCCGTCCTTTCTGGCCGCCTACACCTTTCACTTCAAGGTCAAGCAGCAGCTCAACGAGGCCAAACTCAAGGCGCAGCTGACGCTGGCCGGCTACAGCCATGTGTCGCAAGTGGTGAGCCCCGGTGAATACGCGGTGCGCGGCGGCCTGATTGACCTGTTTCCCATGGGCTCGCTGGTGCCGTACCGGGTCGATTTGTTCGACGACGAGATCGACAGCATCCGCACCTTTGACCCGGACAGCCAGCGCAGCCTGTACCCGGTGCCCGAGGTGCGGCTGCTGCCCGGGCGCGAGTTTCCGATGGATGACGACGCCCGTGCGCGCTTTCGCAGCCGCTGGCGCGAATTGCTGGAGGGCGACCCGACCCGCAGCCGCATTTACAAGGACATCGGCACCGGCGTTGCCACCGCCGGCATCGAGTACTACCTGCCGCTGTTTTTTGACGACACCGCCACCGTCTTCGACTACCTGGGCGAGGCCGCCACGGTGGTGCTGCACGGTGACCTGGAACCCGCCTTTGCCCACTTCTGGCAGGACACGCGTGAACGTTACCGGCTGGTGCAGGGCGACCCGGAGCGGCCGGTGCTGCCGCCCGACGCGCTGTTTTTAAGCGCCGAGCAGTTTTACGCCCGCGTCAACCAGCATGCCCAACTGGCCCTGCGCGCGGCGGTGGATGAGGTGGCTGACAGTGCCCGCTTTGTGCGCCTGGGCGACCTGACCGTGGCGCGTGGCGCCGAAGACCCGCTGGCCAAACTCAAGGCGCACATTCGCAACAGCCAGCAGCGCGTGCTGGTGCTGGCCGAAAGCGATGGCCGGCGCGCCAGCCTGCTCGACTTTCTGCACAGCAGCCAGTTCGACCCGCCGTCGTTTGACTCGCTGGCCGAGTTTCAGGACAGCGACGAGAAAATCGGCATTGCCACGTCGGGCCTGGCGATGGGCTTTGGCTGGCTCGACGCCGGCATCGACTTTGTCACCGAGACCGAACTCTTTGCCGCCAGCCCGACCACACGGCGACGCAAAAAACAGGAACAGGTGAGTGACGTTGAAGCGCTCATCAAGGACCTGAGTGAGCTGAAAGTAGGCGACCCGGTGGTGCATTCCGCCCACGGCATTGGCCGCTACCGCGGCCTGGTCAATCTGGACCTGGGTAACAAACTGCCCAACGGCGAGCCCGAGGTGCAGGAGTTTTTACACCTGGAATATGCCGACAAGGCCACGCTTTATGTGCCGGTCAGCCAGCTGCAGCTGATCAGCCGCTACACCGGCGTCAGCCCCGACGAGGCGCCGCTGCACAAGCTGGGCAGCGGCCAGTGGGAAAAGGCCAAGCGCAAGGCTGCCGAGCAGGTGCGCGACAGTGCCGCCGAGTTGCTCAACATTTATGCCCGCCGCGCCGCCCGGCAAGGCCATGCCTTCAGGTACTCGCCCACCGATTACGAGGCCTTTGCCAATGAATTTGGCTTTGAGGAAACCGCCGACCAGAAAGCCGCCATCCACGCCGTGATCCAGGACATGATCAGCCCGCGCCCGATGGACCGGCTGGTTTGCGGTGACGTGGGCTTCGGCAAGACCGAAGTCGCCCTGCGCGCCGCGTTTGTCGCCATCACGGGCGGCAAGCAGGTGGCGTTTCTGGCCCCCACCACGCTGCTGGCCGAGCAGCATTACCAGACGCTGGTGGACCGTTTTGCCAACTGGCCGGTGAAAGTGGCCGAGATGAGCCGCTTCAGATCGGGCAAGGAAATCACCGCCGCGCTCAAG
>NZ_JAMPXE010000067.1 GCF_023701345.1 Rhodoferax sp.
AAGTCCCTGTCTGCGCTGTACAGGGTAGATACCCCGTTTTCAAGGCAAAGGGCGGCGATGCGCGCGTCATGAAACTGTCCTCCCTGAAGCTTCGCTTTGTGCGTCAGTTCCGACAAAATTTGCCAATGCTGTGTGCCGCTGTGAAGAATACGCACCGCTGGCGACGCCAGCCAGGCATCCACCTGCGCCAGCGCTTGCTCATACGTGCTGGCTGGGCGAAAAATCTTTGGGTTGGTAACGATCGCCAAAAACTCGTGCAAGCAGCTTACCGGAATAGCCCAAGGCTTGTTGCCTTCTGCCCATAGCTTGATGAAGTCAAAGGCCCGCGCATGAAAACTCGACTCGGCGCGATGCGCATAGACCAATACGTTGGTATCCATGGCGATCATGGCACGCCCGGGATGTTGCGTGAAAGAACATGGTCTTCTTCCAGTTGCTGCCAGTCCCGGGGGTTGGGCAGCAACACCTCTTGACCATGAACGCGGGCATCTTTGAGCTTGAATGCAGGCTTAGGCTGATTCGAAGTCTCACTCAAAATACGACGCAAACCCTCTTCAACCAAGGCCCGCAGGCTGGTCTGGCGACTGCGCGCAACATCTTTTGCTGTAGCGAAAAGGGCGTCTGAAATTTCAATCGTGGTTTTCATATGGGCACCCATATCAATATATATGGGTGTACTGTAGCCTATAACTGAAGTCATGTCTTGGGGCCATGCCGCCTGCTCTTGGCAACACGGCATGCAACTGCGCGGCGAAAATAATTCGAGTCTGGCCTCTTCAGGCAAACGGATTGATGATGCGAACACCGGCCATGGTTTCGCCCGCATTCATGTTCTCGCTGAACAGCACGCTGCAACCTGCCAGCTGGGCGCTGGCCATGATGAGGGCATCATAAAAAGCCACACTGCGTGTCTGGTGCAGGTCCAACCCGGCACGAATCACAGCTGGCGTGACCTGAACCACTTCAAACTGCTCATACAAGTCAAGTTGCGCGCGAATGTGCTGGGCGGGCAGCTTGAGCCTTTTAAGCGCAACGTTGCAATACTCCTGCAGCACCTGCGTTGACAAAACGCCGGTGGTACTCTCAAAAAGCTGTTTCAGCAGCGCCAGCGCCGCGCGCTGCTTGGCCGGCGCATCGCTGGCCTCGGCATAGATCAACACATTGGTGTCGATAAAACTCCTTGCTGCCATCGGCTTAGCGCTCGTTGGCTTCATCACGATTGAACTGCCAACCGCCCAAGCGCGCGTGCGACTGCAAACAGCGCTGCTCAAACTGTTCCCAGCTTTGACTGCGGCGGGCGCTGCCTGCCAACTGCTCCAGATAGTCGCGCACCACCTGATTGAGACTCTTGCCCAGCTTCTTGGCCGCCTCGCGCGCCCGGGCCGCGACTTGCTCGTCAACCGAAAGTGTGATGTTCATGGTGTTTCTGTGTGAATCGTGTGCACGTATTATGTGTATAAAGTCTGAACTCGTCAAACCCCTGCATGCCTATATACCCACGTCGATTGTCATACCAACTGGCACGCAGTATTATCCAGGCATGAATACTTTGACCATCAAAATCCCGGAAACGCTGGAGCAGGACTTGATCCGTCTGAGCAAGCAAGCACACATCAGTAAATCCGAGCTGGTGCGCCAGGCACTTCAGGTCTTCCTTGCCCGGGGCCAAAGCGCAGTGCCGTTTGTTTCTGCACTGGACCAGGCGGGTGATCTGGTGGGATGCTTTAGCGGCGGGCCAACCGATCTATCAACCAACCCCGAGCATCTGAACGGATTTGGCAGTGTATGAGTAGCCACCTGATCCTTGACACCGGCCCTTGGGTTGCCTTGCATTGCAGCGGTGACCACCACCATGCCTGGGCCAAGACGCAGTTTGCGCAATACCCGGCGCCGTTTTTGACCTGTGAAGCCGTGGTGGCAGAGACCTGCTTCCTGCTGGCCCGTGCCGGGTTCGATCCATCGCGCGCACTGGCGCTTGTGGAGCGAGGCGTGGTGCGTGTCGCCATGTCATTGGCTGAGCAGGTCGGCACGGTGCGCGCCTTGTTTGACAGATACGACAACGTTCCAGCCTCTTTGGCAGATGCCTGCCTGGTGCGCATGTCCGAGCTGTATGACCCCTGCCGGGTCGTCACATTGGACCGTGACTTTACGGTGTACCGCCGCCATGGGCGCAAGGTGATTCCAGTATTGATGCCGTCGTAGACACGGCGCTTGTGTCTTCAAAATAATTGGACCCCAATTAACGCTTCTTTTTGAGCGTGAAATCACAAAACTGGACATACAGCGTGCCAACACGCCCGAGCGCAAGGCGCAACGGGCTGCCTTTGTGGAGCACCTGCTTTCTCTCATTCCAGTTCTGGAGTTTTTCTTGCCATTACGGACATGCGTTGCTGACCCGCAATGTTTCAGATTTCACCCTCTTTGCGGGCCTCAAAGTTGAGGCATTCAGGGTTTAATCCAACCCGGCAGCCGTCGGCCTTTTCATTGCCACCCGGCCACATTCACCACGATTTCAGGGCAAAATGCTGTTTTTGCATAAAAGACCTGAAAAATGAGTCAAATCATAGAACTTCAGCCAATTCAAACCCGCCAGTACATCGATGCCGAAACCGTTTTTCTGGAGTTTTTGCGGGTTCGGGATGAACAAAAGGAAACGCGCGGATCCATGTTTTGGCGCAACATATCCGGCACCAGCTATCTCATCAGAGAGTCGTCGGGTGGAGGACAAAAATCACTCGGGCCTAAAAATGCCAAAACCGAATTGATTTTTGAAAAATTCCAAGCCAAAAAAGAGGCACTAACGCAAAGACTGACGTCGCTGTCTGCTGCGGTGCAAAGCCAGCAACGGATGAACAAGGCCCTGCGCGTAGGCCGCGTGCCAACGATTGTGATCAAGACACTCAATGCCCTTCGTGATGCCGGTCTGCACGATCATTTCTTAACCATTGGAACGCATGCTCTTTATGCGTATGAATCAGCCTGCGGTGTTCGATTGATGCCCGATGCGTTAGCGACGCAGGACATTGACCTGCTGTTTGACAGCCGGAAAAGACTCTCGTTCGTGTCAAAAATGAAGAAAATGGACACCTCCTTCATCGGTGCACTGCAAAAAGCAGACCCCACATTTCGGGTCATGCATGACCAAAAACAAACGGCGATCAACGCGACTGGTTTTGAGATCGCTGTCATTCGCAGAATGGCAATCGATGCAGACCCACACCCATTCAAGATGAGCGATTTTGAGGACGATCTTTGGGCTGTGCAAATCAGCGACGGCAACAAAATGCTGGGGTCCAGACGATTCAGCCAGGTCGTCGTTTCGGAAACGGGGCACATGGCCGTGATGGATACGATGTCGCCAAGCCTGTTTGTCGCGCTGAAAAAAAGACTGGCCCAATCCGCCAGCCGTGACCCCAAAAAACGGCCTAAAGACGACTTGCAGGCCACCTTGGTACAAGCCCTGATTGACGGCTATATGCCGCAATTCCACGGGTAGGCCCGGCCTAAAAATGGTGATTGATCTTTGCCTGTTTCATAATTGCATTCGCTGTGTACTTCGAATCACAATTCAGTAGTACCCCTTCATGCGGAGCAGAAATCTCCATCCCAGGCCGCAACAGGCTTGCTTCTTGGTGCGGTTTTCAATTGCTCCTCCAAGAGCATGTTGACGCAGTCGTAGACCTCGGGGAAGAGCTTCTCCATAGCCGTTGTCTCAACAACAAGTCCAGGAAGGTCACGACTGGTAGCCACGAAGACTTTTGCCTCTTTATCGTGGATAACATCAATTTTCACAAGAATGGGAACACCAATCCGGGCGGCAATCTTCCACCCAGGGAAGCCAACTCGGTACATATGATTTTCCTACTAGGGTTGTTAAAAATGGTCAACCGCTACATGGGTGACTGGTTTGGGTCTATCCGCATTCCAAAGTCTACACAATCAAAAGGGTACGTCTGTGGCTTGAGCCGCAGGCTATGGAAGCCGGGTCGGTTGGATCAAAACTGTAGTTCTGTGGGCTATGGGATACGGATTCCAGGGGCAAGGTCAGAAAGACGACTTGCAGGCCACGGCGCGGCGCAGGCGCCTTTGGGGAAAACGGATGGAGGAACCGAACACCGGCCATGGCTTCGTCACAAGCCACGCGGCGGAGCGGGTGACAAAAATGTCAATGATTTGGGTTCGGATTACACAATGTGTCATTTTTTAGGACTGGCTCCCCTCAAATTGAGTCTGAATCAGCTTGTTTAAGGCTCAGCCGCACTGGCACGCAATGTGCTGGCTTTGTGAGCGTGTTCCGCTGACAGTTTTTTTAACCTGAAGGAGTAAATATGAAACGTTCTATGCAAAAGGGTTTTACCCTGATTGAGTTGATGATCGTTGTGGCGATCATTGGTATTTTGGCTGCTGTGGCACTGCCGGCGTATCAGGATTACACGGTGAAGGCCAAAGTGTCGGAAGCCGCAGGTGTTTCCGCGCCCGCCCGCACAGCCCTTGCCCAGGCATGCAGTGAGCTAACCTTGGCGACTGCCACCAATGCATCAATGGGCCTTCCTGCTGCCACAGAATATAACGGAACCTATGTCACATCAGTCACTGCTGCAGGTAGCTCCAATACGGCAGGTACCGTGACGATTGTGCTGAAAGCAATCGGGGCTGCAGTAGATGCCGGTGATACCATCGTTTACACAGGAGCTTGTGGCGACGGTGGCATGAAATGGACAATTGGTGGTACTGTAGATGCAAAATACATGCCGAAACAATAAAAACCCTGATTCTTGACACGAACGCTTGAGCGCAACTTGGTAACTGCGCCAAGTTGGCAGATAGTGGAAAGTAAAAAAGCACCCGTGAGGGTGCTTTTTTTATGAAGATTTTTTTGAATGACATAAACGAATGACAAATGACCGGTCCGTCATGACACCCTTTTGGCTGGCACTTTGGGCCGCCACATTGGCTTTAGGCTGGTTGTTGCCGAATCACTACCGGCCCTGGATCGCTTTTCATTCGGAGGCCTGGATTGCCGCCGTTTTGTTGTTGGCATTGGCCGCCCTGATCTGGCGCTCGCGGGGTTCCATGGCGTTGCACCGCATCACCTTAGGGGTGGCGTTGTTGATTGGCATGCCATGGCTGCAATATGGCCTTGGGTTGATTTTCCAGCCAGGCGTGGCCTGGATATCGTGCGCCTTCTTGCTGGGCCTTTTTCTGGCCTTGCTGTTGGGTGCGAAATGGGAAGCTATCAACCCGGGGCAACTTGGTGACGCCCTGTTTCTGGCAATCGGCGTCGCGGCGGTGGTGTTGGTCGGTCTGCAGTTGCAACAGTGGTTGCAAGTCGATGGGTTGGAACTATGGCGGCTGAGAGGCGGAACGGAGCGACCCAGCGCCAATATTGGCCAACCGAATCAACTGGCCACTTTGTTGCTATGGGGTGTGCTGGCTGCTGCCTGGGGGTTGACGAGGGGACGGATCAGCGGCGGGGTGGCCATTTTGTTGGTCGCCTTTTTGTTATTTGGCATTGCCTTGACCGGCTCCCGGACGGCCTGGATCGGCGTGGCCTTATTGGTCGTTGCCAGCTGGTGGTGGCGTTCCTTGTGGCGCAGCGCGCGCCTGCCTTGGGTTGCCACTGGCCTAGGTTGCTATTTTGTCTTGTGCATTGTGGTCCAGGGCTGGTGGCGTGCTTTGGACGGAGCCGTTCCGGCTGATGTTGTCCGCATGAGCAGCGAACTGCGTCCGCTGGCATGGACTGTTTTTCTGGACGCCGCCTGGCAGCGACCCTGGTTCGGCTACGGCTGGAACCAGACGGCGATGGCGCAATTGGCCGTGGCCACTGAGCATCCGTCATTGCACGGTGTTTTTTTATATGCGCACAATCTGTTTCTCGACCTGATCCTGTGGTGCGGCATTCCATTGGGTCTGCTGGTGTCTGCCAGCTTGGTCGTGTGGGTTTGGCGGTGCTTTCGCGCGGTGCAGTCGGCAGAAAATGCCGTGCTGCTGCTGTTTTTGCTCGTGGTGGCGAACCACGCCATGCTGGAGTTGCCTTTGTACTATGCCTATTTTTTATTGCCAGCGGGACTTGTGATGGGCATGCTCAATACCCGAATGGGTGCGCGCCCGGCCTTATACGTGGCGCGATGGGCGGCGGCGCTCCTTTGGTTGGCCGCGACGACGCTTTTGGTACTCCTGGTTCGGGATTATTCGCGGGTTGAGCCCAGCTATGAAAACCTGAACTATGAATGGTCCCGCATCAAAGTGGCCTCCATCGGTCCGCCAGACGTGTTGTTGTTGACGCAATGGCATGACTTTGTTGCGTTTGCCCGGCATGAACCCAAAGCCGGCCTCAACCAGGCCGAACTGGATGCGCTACGCAACATGCCTGAATTGTTTTCCGGGGCCTTGTTCTTGCATAAATATGCATCATTTCTGGCGTTGAACCAACGCCCGGATGAAGCCCGTTTGTGGTTGCAACGGCTGTGCAAAGTGGTCACGGAGTCGGAGTGCCGCGCAGCCAAGGGTATTTGGGCAAAGCAATCGCTCAAGCATCCTGAAATAGCAGCGATTCCCTGGCCGGTGAAAACGGCAGACTAGCAATTGACTCGCCCTTTCACCGGCGCCGCCCCGCCTTGTCCGCCTTGTATTCCCCGATGCCAGCGCCAGCCGGGCCATGGCTTTTTTGGCAGGCGGATACGCTGTCGCTGCAATCAGGCATGCGCCACCGGTGCGGCACCCAGTTTCAGGCCCAGCGCCTTGATGACCTTCAAGATGGTGGCGAAACTGGGGTTGCCTTCGCCTGAGAGGGCTTTGTACAGGCTTTCGCGCCCAAGGCCTGTCTCGTTGGCCAGCTGCGTCATGCCGCGCGCACGAGCGATCACACCCAGCGTGTGGGTGCCAGGCGTTCGCGCAGCCATTGCGGGAAGGCGTGCCACGGCAGGGCGATGTGGCCATTGGGGAGTGCCCTTTCTGTCTCGGTACGGCAAACGAGGATGACCATCTTGAACGACTGACGCGTGATCGTGAGGGGCAGTACAGCATTCGCATTAATCAGCAGTGGCGCGTTTGCTTCGTTTGGACTGAAGATGGGCCTTGTGATGTTGAAATTGTTGATTACCACTGACTTTTTGTGCCGCGGAGGGCAACATGATTAAAAACGGCATGCGTGCGATACACCCGGGTGAGTTCCTGCGTGAAGACTATTTGAAGCCACTGGGCATGACTGCCAATGCGCTGTCAAAGGCACTGCATGTGCCTGCCGGACGGATCAATGACATCGTGCTGGAGCGGCGCGGCGTGACGCCTGACACTGCCTTGCGTCTGGCTCGTTATTTTGGTGGTGACGCGCAGTCGTGGCTGAATCTGCAGCAAATGTATGACCTCAAACTCGCTGAGCGCGATAAGGCCCAACAAATTGAAGCCGAAATTGAACCTTTGGCGCTGGCTGCTTTGGCTTGATCCATGGCTGATCAGGCTACCGGCTCCGCCCCGCCTTGTTTCGTGATGGCAAGTTGTCATCTGGCATGGCGGCTCGCTGGTGCGGCATGCCGAGGGTGCATTTTTTGTTGCAGGCTATGCAGTCTGGTGCAAAGATGCTGGATAACTCTGACGATGATTTTGTGCGCGAAACGGCTTTGCTGTGATGGTTTTTTCAAACACCACGCCGTTCATTTCGCTCAGCAGCGTTCAATTGCTGCACCTATTGCCCTCAATTTTTGGTGAAGTGTTCGTAACAACGTCCGTGGTGGAAGAGTGCAGTCATTCTAAAATCATGCAATTAATCCACTCAATGGATAGAATGCATGGATGTTTCAGCGAATCATCCATCAACGGTTAAACGAGCTGCTAGCCCAGTTTCCGGCAGTCGCATTACTCGGACCGCGCCAGGTAGGCAAAACCACGCTTGCCTTCGCCCAAAAAGCCATTCACCCCGATGTCGTTTACCTGGATCTTGAGCTCCCCTCTGCGCAAAGGCAGCTCGATGACCCGGAAGCTTTCTTTGCGGCGCATCCCAATCAGTTGGTGATCCTGGATGAGGTGCAGCGCCTGCCGGGGATTTTTAGTATCTTGCGGGGCGTTATCGATCAACGCCGTCGCCATGGTGAGGCCGCCGGGCAATTTCTTTTGCTGGGGTCTGCTTCGGGTGTCTTGCTGCAACAGTCGAGTGAAAGTCTGGCCGGGCGGGTGGCACAGCTGGAACTGACGCCCTTTCAAGCCAGGGAGGTGTTCAACGAAGGCGTCAGCGCAGCTGACTTGAATGCCTTGTGGGTGCGCGGCGGATTCCCGCTGGCATGGCTGGCCGGTAATGACGCCGCCAGTCTCACCTGGCGCGAGGTCTTCATCACGACTTATTTGGAAAAGGATATTCCGGCACTTGGACCGAGGATTCCGGCCACCACCCTGCGCCGCTTGTGGACCATGCTGGCCCATAACCAAGGTGAGTTACTCGATCAAGCCAGGCTCGCCTCGGCACTGGCCATCAGCGGTCAAACGGTCGGCCGCTATATAGACCTTCTTTCCGATTTGATGCTGGTGCGGCGACTTCCGGCATGGAGCGGCAACGTGGGCAAACGACTGGTTCGCTCCCCAAAAGTGTATGTGCGCGACAGCGGACTCGTTCATGCCCTGCTTGGATTGCAAGATCTTGACGCGCTTCTAAGCCACCCGGTGGCCGGGTCCAGTTGGGAGGGTTTTGTCGTTGAGCAACTCATTAACGCGGCACCCAGTGCGCAGGCCAGCTTTTACAGGACCAGTAATGGCGCAGAAGTTGATCTGGTTTTGGAGTTTAGAAACAGCCAGACCTGGGTGATTGAAATCAAACGGTCCTCTGCACCCAGCGTATCAAAAGGCTTCTCCACGGCGGCAAATGACTTGAGCGCATCGCGTAAGTTGCTGGTAGCCCCGGTCGGGCAGTCCTACCCCATGAAAGAGGGAATCGAAGTGATGAGCCCTCTTGAAGCTGCACAGCTCATCGCCATGCAAGCTTGAAAAAATTGGCGCTATAATTAGACCTTATTTTGGAGTTGTTTTATGGAAGCGATTTATTCTGATATGACCATCAGCATGTCTGAATTCAAAAAGAATCCAGCTGCGGTGTTGCGCGATGCCAAAAGCAGGCCGGTTGCGGTCTTGAACCACAACAAGGCCGCCTTCTACATGATCGAACCCTCCCTTTTTGAAGCCCTGCTGGAAGAGTTGGAAGACCTGGATCTGCACCGAACAGTGCTTTCGCGCATGGACGAACGATCACGCGCCATTGAAGTTGACATCGATGCCATCTGAGATGGCTCCCCAACATAAATATCGCTTGCAGTTCGTTCCAAGTGCATGGGCCGAATGGCAGGCGCTTGACGGGTCCGTCAAGGAAACGCTGAGAAAACTCCTGAAAAAGCGGCTGGACAACCCGCATGTGCCAGGCGGTGAGTTGCATGGTGCCCTGGCAGGACACTACAAAATCAAACTCAGGAAGCAAGGTTTTCGACTGGTTTACGGCGTTCAGGATGACATTCTTATGGTGATGGTGATGGCTGTTGACAAGCGAGAAGATGGCGCCGTATACCAGTCCGCCGTGGCGCGCATTGCCGAGATGGTTCGCGAACTTGCAAAAGCCCCTCTCAAACGCCACTGATCCTGTGGGTCAGTTCACACGGCCAGGCGTGCGCCCTGCCATGGCGGGAAAGTTTGCCACGGCAGGGCGATGTGGCCATTGGGGAGTGCCCTTGCTGTCTCGGTACGGCAAACGAGGATGCGTCAAATACGACGTCCGGAACTTGAAAAAACTATGGCCCCCAATGGGCGTCAAAATCGAAAGAGAGTTGGCGATGGTGTTTGATCGATAGCAGATAAATGTTTCCGTCAATCAGTGCGTACAGCACCAGATAGTGATCCATGACGTATTCCCTTAGTCCATCGGATTGACCCATCAACGCCTCTAATTTGACACGCAGAGCAGCCAACGCGTTCGTGGCCTCGACTGAGCCGACCGGTCTGTTCATAAAGGGCCGCCCCATGCCTGGAAATCGCTCCAGGTTGGGGATGAGCGTGTCAAGCAGTTCGTCCAGCAGGCCATCGTAGGCTTGAGGGGCATCCACCTCGGTCAAAAAACGTTCAATGTCAGCCAGATTTTGCTCAAAATTGGCCGTTAATTTGACGACAAATTGCTTGGCCACGGGCAATTACCGTCTGCGGTCAGGCGCTACGCCGACGCTTGATTGACTGGATGGCACTGCCGGCTTCCTTGATCCGACCCGCCGCAACGTCGTCCAGACCCCTGGACACTTCGTTGACCAGCAGAAGGTGAATGCGCTCGCGTTCCAGCCGGTGGTAATAGTCCAGCCGGTCCGAGTCGATGAGTGCGATAAAACTTTCGCCGTTCTTTGTCACAATTTTTTCTGCACCCGCCTTGACTTCCTCGGCCAGCTCGGAAAAATTGGCGCGGGCGTGTGAGAGTGGAATGACGTCGCGTACGGAAATTCCCATGACAGCCTCCTGTGCTGCACACCGTGTGCAGATATCTGTACAGTATAAGCGCTTGTTTGAAACTTAAATAGGAAAGAAGAAGGCTGTTAATGCAAGCCCGCCGAATCAGGCCAGATGGTGCAGGCACTTCAAAACCGACTTCCAATGCGGACGGCACACCATCAAACCATGCAATTAATCCAACACCTGGATGAGGTGCAGCGCCTGCCGGGCAATTTCTTTTGCTGGGGTCTGCTTCGGGTGTCTTGCTGCAACAGTCGAGTGAAAGTCTGGCAGGGCGGGTGGCACAGCTTGAACTGACGCCCTTTCAAGCCAGGGAGGTGTTCAACGAAGGCGTCAGCGCAAGCTTGAAAAATTGGCGCTACAGATACATGCTGCCAAAAATAAAATTTGATTTTGTTTTGGTCAAACACGTCATGAATGATTTCATTGAAATCTCGGATTCAGACTCCGGAATTTCAATATGAAACGATTCAATGCTTACACCTGCTCGTCTCCCGATTGCGCAAGCACATCCGGCACCATGCTCAGGTAATTTTCAAAGTCATTTCGTTTACCCTTTTGGGCTTCCGACTTGAGGTAGTCGAGCGTCAAAACGGATGCCATCTTCTCAGACGCTGCGCTTGCGATGAATTGGTTTACCGAAACGTCATCACGGGCGGCCAATTCTTTGATTTTTTGATGAACAGAGTTCGGTAAGCGAATGGTCAGTGCGGTCATGGTTGGTTCCTCAATAGAGTCAAAAAATCAGCAGGTTTGATGGCCTGCACCTTCAGTTCTGATACGCGTCGAAAGTCTTTGACATTGTGGGTGACGATGTATTGACTGCCCGATGCTGCGGCACACTCCAGCACCATGTCGTCGTCGGGGTCATGCAAAAAAGGTCGCCACAAAAAGTGCACGTCTTGCAAGTGCGCCAGTGATGCCAAGTAACGCAAATAGCCAAGTGCCGTGGCAACTGTCACCCCAGGTGGCATGTGCTCTGGTCGTGTCAAGACAGCCTGCCACTCTGTGTAAAGCGCGATGGTCAGTGCAAAGTCAAAGCGGGGCGTGGGTAACATTGAAACCAGTTGAAAACTGGCGCCATTGCGTGATCGCGCCGCAGCGACCAGGATAGAGGTGTCAAGTACTATTCGCACGATGAATGGAGTAATATTTTTGGTTGCACATGCATAACCAAATAATACACCGTTGAGGGGCCTTGTGAGGTTGAAGTTGTTGATGACCACTGACTTTTTGTGCCGCGGAGGGCAACAGGCTTGATCGCAGTCCTGCATTGACAGCTTCTGTCGCTTTGTGAATAATGCTTTAAATGGTACGATTAAAAGCATCTAATTTCCACTATTCAGGAGCCCTGCATGTCTCGACTCAGCGCCAACGATCTTAAAACCAAAGGCATATCCGCCATTGAATTCGCGCTCAGCAGCGCGCCCGAGGCCATGGTTTCGGTGCGTGGCAAAGACAAGTTCGTGGTGATGGACATCGCGCACTACCATTACCTGCGGGAATGCGAGCTGGACGCCGCGCTGGCGCAAACCCGAGCTGACCTGGCGGCGGGTCGCGCGGTGCAAGAGTCGCCCGAAGCCCACTTGGCGCGGCTGGACGCGCTGTGAATTTGCCCAAACTGCCGTTTGCGCTGGTCTTTACCGAGCAATACAACCGCCGGGCGGCGCGGTTTTTGAAGCAGCACCCTGAATTGCGCCAGACCTACCTGAAAACCTTGCAATTGCTGGAGGCCAACCCAATGCATCCCTCGCTGCGCTTGCACGCCTTGCGCGGCAAATTTGAAGGACTGCATTCGGTGTCCATCAATCTGTCTTATCGCATCACGTTGGAGCTGTTGATTCAAGACCAGCAGATCATCCCGGTGAATGTGGGTGACCATGACGCGGTTTACCATCTGGCGCCACATCGTCATTAAAGACTTTTGTCTTTGGTGCGGTGCTGGTACCAAGTGACCATGCTCTCGTCCTCCAAGGCATAGTCACCGTAGGCTGCTTGCCAAACAAGGTTCTTGTCGCGCAAGCCTTTCAGTGCGCCTTGCGCGGCCGCTGCATCTATTTCCTGGCCGGCCAGAGCGGAATAGGCCTTCAAGGAATCCTCGGTGAACGGGGCGTACTTGGCCCCGGTCTGCAGCATGCGCTCCAGGACGGCCCGTTGTGCCGGCGATAGCGCGGCAAACTCACTTTCCATGGCACCCCAGACGTGCTCCCGAAAGGAGGACGCCTCTGCCTTCAGTTCAGCCGCAAGATTCTCGGCTGCGCCGTCAAGCGCCAAGTCAGCAATGATGCCCCGCAGCAATTCCGGTCGGTGTCCGACCAATTTAAAGGCTTCAAAAACATCGTCTTTGTTGAATTGATTGGTGGCGGCAAGTTTCAGGTTAATGTCATCGGTATAGGCATCAGAAAACTCCTTCCCAAGTTTGGGGAACTTTGTAATGCGACAACCAAAAAATGGTTGATTGCGCTTCAGGACCAATTGGGTCAGCTTGTCCTGATTAGAGCCGGTAAATACCAAGAATAGCCGTTGTCCCCCGGCACCCTGGTTTAACCTGTCCCGAGCTGCCTTCAAGCCAAACATGGCGTCCATGCCTTCTTTTGAATTGAGCGCATGCTGGGCCTCATCGACGATGAGCACGACCGGCTTGCCCGATGCCTCGACCAAAGCTTCCAATGCATCCGCCAGGGACACGTTTTCCGGCAAAGATAGCGAGGCCATGCTCAGGCTCAGAGCCCCGAAAACTGTGACTCGTTCAAGTCCTGCGGCCTTGGCCAGTTTTGTGATGGCACCGGAAAACTTGAACAAGGATTTGCGCACCTCCCGAGCAATAAGAATTGCCGGAGATGTCTCCTTCTCGGTCCACAGATCGACATAAACAGTCGTCCAGCCCAATTTGTCCAGAGCGGGCAGGAGGTCTTCACGCAAGAAAGTGCTTTTGCCAGTTCGGCGAGGCGCGGCCAGGAATAAGCCCGAGCGCGCATCCATGATGCCCGTGCCTTGTAGGGCTTCGCAGTACCCACGCGCTAACTCGGGGCGATGAAACTTGAAGGGTTGGTGTGACATGTCATTGCTCCAGTTAGGCGAACTTATTTTGGCTATTAAAACTTATAACTCAAAAAATAACCAAGTATAAGTACCTTCTTTCGAGCGTCTCTCCTTACGCACGATTGAAGAAGCCGACGGCCATTTAGGGCTCAACACCAACTCACCGGCTCCTGCCCGCCTTGTATTTCCCCTTGCCCGCGCCAATCACGCCGTCGGCCAGCGCCAGCCGGGCCATGGCCTTGTGGGCGTGGGCGTGGGTAATGGCCAGGCCCAGGGCGTCGGCGGCGTCGGGGCCGGGCAGGCTGGGCAGCTTGAGCAGGCGTTTCACCATTTCCTGAATCTGGTCCTTGCTGGCGCGGCCCCAGCCCACCACCGCCTGTTTCATTTGCAGGGCGGTGTATTGCGCCACTGGCAAATCTGACGACACCAGCGCGGTAATGGCGGCGCCGCGCGCCTGCCCCAGCAGCAGCGTGGATTGCGGGTTGACGTTGACAAACACAATCTCGATGGACGAGGCGTCGGGCTGGTAGCGCGCCACCACTTCGCGGATGCCGTCAAACAGCACCTTGAGCCGCTCGGGCAGCAGGTCTTTGTCGAGGTGGGTGGTGCTGATGGTGCCGCTGGCCACATAGCTCAGCTCGGAGCCGTCCACGTCCACCAGGCCAAAACCGGTGGTGCGCAGGCCGGGGTCGATGCCGAGAATTCTCATAGGCCAAAGTACCAGCGCACCGAATGAAAGAACACCGGCGCGGCAAAACACAGCGAGTCGATGCGGTCGAGCATGCCGCCGGCGCCGGTCACGCCCTTGCCTTGGCCCTGCCAGATCGGGATGCCGCGGTCGCGCTTGAGCGCCTTCATCACCAGGTGCCCGAGCGAGCCGGCGGCGCAGGCGACGAACGACAAGGCAAAGGCCTGGCCCGGCACAAAAGGCGTGATGCCCGCCAGCACGGTCCCCAGCAGGCTGCCCGCAGCCATGCCCCAGCCCCAGCTGTGCCAGGTGAAGCTTTGGCTGATCTGCGCCGCCACCGGGGTTTTGGGTTTGTAGCGGGCCACCAGGTGCTGCGTGACCATGCAGCTTTGCACCACCAGCACCAGGAACAACACCAGAAAAGCGTTTTGTTTGTCGTAATGCGGAAAATCCAGCAGCATCAGGGCCGGCACATGGCTCATGCCGTAAATGCAGACCATGATGCCCCACTGCAGCTTGGCGTTGCGCTCCAGAAAACGGACCGGGTCGTTGGCCAGCGCGCTGGCCACGGGCAGCGCCACAAACACATAGACCGGGATGAACACGGTGAACAGGTTGAAGTGCTCGGTGCCCACCAGAAAGTACTGCAGCGGCAGCACGCCAAAAAATGCCAGCACCAGGCTGCGGTGGTCGCCCTGGCGCGTCGGCGACAGCGTTAAAAACTCACGCAGGGCAAAAAAGGAACCCAGCGCAAACAGCACCAGGCGGGTGATGTCGCCCGCCAGCCAGGCCACCCAGAAGACAAAAATCAGCACCCAGCTGGTGCGCAGCAGCTTGCTCAAGTCCTGCATGCGCTCGCTATGCGTTTGCTGCGCCTGCACGTCTTCATGCTCGCGCATGGACAGCAAAAACAGGCTCACCGAGGCCAGCACCAGCAGGCCGAACACCAGCACGAACATGGCGCCCACTTGTTGTGCCGGGCTGAGGTTTTTCAGGGCTTGGTACACGGCTAAGCCTCAGATGTCGCGCAGCGCCATGACCGCGCTGCGGGCGCGTGGCAAAAAGGTGTGGCAGTCTTCACCGGGGCGCACTTGCATGGGGGCGCCAAAGGTGACCGAGCACAGCACCGGCACCGGCACCACTTCGCCCTTGGGCATGACGCGCTGCACATTGGCGATCCAGGCCGGAATGAGTTCCACCTGCGGGAACTTGAGCGCCAGGTTGTAAAGCCCGGCCTTGAAGGCTTGCGGCTCGTCGAAGTGGCCGCGCGTGCCTTCGGGGAACAAAATCAGCGAGTCGCCGGCGGCCAGCGCCTCCACCAGCGGGTCCAGCGGGTCCTCCAGCGCGTTGCGCTCGCGCGAGACATAAATCACGTTGAAGACGGCCGTGGTGAGCCAGCGTTTGAAGGCGGATTTGGTCCAGTATTCGCGGGCCGCGACGGCCCGGGTGTTGCGGCGCAATTCCTTGGGCAGGGCGGCCCAGATCATCACCAGGTCGGCGTGGCTCTGGTGGTTGGCAAAATAAATGCGCTGCTCGGCTTTGGGCGGGCAGCCCCACCAGCGCGCCTGGGCTCCGGTGAGCACACGAATGAGCCCGAGCAAAAACAGGCTGACCCCGCTGGCCGCCAGCGGGGATGCCCAGGCCGTCACGCGGCTGCGCCAGGCTGCGACGAGGCGTGGCGCCGGACTCATGGCAGCTCCGCATTGTCCAGACGGCGCGCAATGCGGGCGGCGCGCCCGGCCACGTAGCTGGAGTTGGGCAGTTTTTCAAAGTACTTGGGGCGCGGCAGCATCACCGCCAGCCGGGCCGCTTCATAGCTGCTGAGCTTCGCGGCGGACTTGCGAAAATAATGCTGGGCAGCGGCCTCGGCGCCAAAAACGCCTTCGCCCCATTCGACGTTGTTGAGGTAGATCTCAAAAATGCGCTCCTTGCTGAGCACGGCTTCGAGCAGCAGCGTCAGGACGAATTCCTGCCCTTTGCGCAGAAACGTGCGCTCGCCAGACAAAAACAGGTTTTTTGCCAACTGCTGGGTGATGGTGGAGCCGCCCACCACTTTGGGCGCCTTGACCGCTCTGGCCGGTGGCGTTTTGGCGGGGTTGGCGTTCGCTTTGGGCGGGTTTCTGGCCGCCAGTCTGGCCTGTGCCCTGTCTGCCTGCTCTTCTGCCCTGGCGTTTTTTTCCCAGGCTTTCTCCAGGGCGTTCCAGTCGACTCCGTCGTGGTTGGCAAAACCGTCGTCTTCGCTGGCGATCACCGCGCGCTTGAGGTTGTTGGATATGGTGTCGTAAGGCAGCCATTGCTGACGCCAGCGCAAGGCGTCTTTCTGGGTCGCCACACGCCAGGCTTCCGAGCGCTGAAAGGCGGTGGACTGCGGGTCGATGACCAGCATGGCGACAATGCGCACCACAAAGAACAGCTGCAGCAGCAGCATGGCCATTGCCACCAGGCTGAACCAGCGCCAAAACGGTTTCATGCGCTTATCCCTGAATGACCTTGTGCAATTCAGCCAGCACCTGGGCCGAGGGCGGGCGCACGCCGCGCCAGATCAAAAAGGCTTCGGCGGCTTGTTCCACCAGCATGCCCAGGCCGTCGCGCGGCTGCGCGCCATGGGCGCGTGCCCAGTCCATGAAGCCCTGCGCGCCGGGGCCGTACATCATGTCGTAGGCCAGCGCGCCGGGCTTCAGCACGCGGGCTGCCACGGGCACCGCGGCACCGCTCAGGCTGGATGCGGTGCCATTGATGACCACATCAAAGGGGTCGCCCAGTCCGTGCAGGGTATGCGCTTCAAGTTCGGTGTGGTGCTGGGCCGCCAGCGGCATATGGCGCGCCACCAGCTCGGTGGCCTTGTGTAGCGTGCGGTTGGCCACGCTGATGTGCGCCGGGCCGGCTTGCAGCAGCGGGCCCAGCACGCCGGCGGCAGCGCCACCGGCGCCAATCAGCAGCAGGCGCAAGCCCTTCAGCGGCAAGCCCGCGTTGCGTTCAATATCAACCACCAGGCCAATGCCATCGGTGTTGTCTCCCAGGATCTGGCCGTCCTTGAAGGTCAAGATATTCGAGGCCTGCGCCAGCAAGCCGCGTTCGCTGGTGTGGGTGGCAATCTTGGCGGCCTCGAACTTGAATGGCACGGTGATGTTGCAACCCAGCCCGCCTTCCCGGATGAAGGCCTGCACGCTGCGATCAAAGTGGTCGAGCGGGATTTCGCGCCGGTCGTACTGAAGTTTCTGCCCGGTGAGTTCGGCAAAACGGGCATGAATCCAGGGCGAGCGGCTGTGGGAGATCGGGTTGCCCATCACGCAGTAGAGGTCAGTGGTCATTGGAGGCTTCGGAGGATGGGTTAATTGGCGCTGACTTTGGTTTCCAGCGTGTCTTCTCGTGTGAAATTAAAGCGCGACACCACGGCAATCTCGTCGGCTTGCAAGCGCATGGCATGGCTGAATTTACCAAAAGGCCCGGCGCTGT
>NZ_JAMPXE010000205.1 GCF_023701345.1 Rhodoferax sp.
CTCGGAGCCTTTTTCCAGCACGACGACCGAGAGCTCCCGGCCTTTCTCGGTGGCGAGTTGCTTGAGACGGATGGCGCTGGCCAGACCGGCCGGGCCGGCGCCGACCACGACCACGTCGTATTCCATCGATTCGCGGGGGCCGTATTGGGCTAAGGTTTCTTGGAGGCTCATGGTGGACTCATTCAGACGCGTTCCAGAATCAGGGCGATGCCTTGGCCGACGCCAATACACATGGTGCACAGCGCATAGCGACCGCCCGTGGCATGCAGGCGGTTGACCGCCGTGGTGGCCAGGCGGGCACCCGAGGCCCCCAGCGGGTGGCCCAGTGCAATGGCGCCGCCCCAGGCATTGACGCGCGCATCGTCATCGGGCAAACCCAACTCGCGCAACACCGCCAGACCCTGGGCGGCAAAGGCTTCGTTGAGTTCAATCACATCGAGTTGCGCCAGGCTCAAGCCGGTCAGCGCCAGCACTTTTTGCGTGGCCGGGGCCGGGCCCATGCCCATCAGGCGCGGCGCCAGTCCGACAGTGGCCATGCCAAGCACGCGGGCGCGCGGCGTCAGGCCGTGGCGGGAGGCGGTGGCTTCGTCGGCCAGCAACATGGCACAGGCGCCATCGTTGACGCCGCTGGCATTGCCGGCAGTGACGGTGCCGTCCGGGCGCACGATGGGCTTGAGCTTGGCCAGCGCCGCGAGGCTGGTTTCACGCGGATGTTCGTCCTTGTCCACGACCAGGGCGTCGCCCTTTTTCTGGGGGATCGAGACGGCGGTGATCTCACGCGCGAGGTGGCCGGCCTGCTGCGCCGCGACGGCTTTCATCTGGCTGGCCAGCGCCATGCGGTCTTGGGCTTCGCGCCCGATCTTGTATTCGGTGGCCACGTTCTCGGCGGTTTCCGGCATGGAATCGATGCCGTACTGGGCTTTCATGAGTTTGTTGACGAAGCGCCAGCCGATGGTGGAGTCATACACCGCGTTGTTGCGGCTGAAGGCGCTCTCGGCCTTGGGCATGACAAAGGGCGCGCGGCTCATGCTTTCGACCCCACCGGCGATCATCAGCGTGGCTTCGCCGGCCTTGATGGCGCGCGCTGCGCTGCCCACGGCGTCCAGGCCCGAGCCGCACAGGCGGTTCAGGGTTGCGCCCGGTACGTTCATCGGCAAACCTGCCAGCAGGGTCGCCATGCGGGCCACGTTGCGGTTGTCTTCACCGGCCTGGTTGGCACAGCCAAAAATCACGTCGGTCACGGCCTGCCAGTCGACGCTGGGGTTGCGCGCCATCAGCGCCTTGAGCGGGATGGCGCCGAGGTCGTCGGTGCGCACGCTGCACAAGGCACCGCCGTAGCGGCCAAAGGGGGTGCGAATGGCGTCGCAGATATAGGCTTGATTCATGAGGTGTTTCCTTCCGTAGGTCGGTCTGTGTCAGTCCAGCAGGATGGACAGATCAGCCAATACAAAGCCGCGACCCGCCTCGCTGGCCAGGGTTCGCAAATCGTTTTCCAGTGCCGCCCGTTCCTGCTGGCGGGCCCAGAACACCGGGCCACCTTCCCAGCGCGGAAAACCGTAGCCTTGCACCAGCACCACATCGATGTCACTGGCGCGGCTGGCGACACCTTCTGCCAGCAGCAGGGCAGCTTCGTTGACCATGGCGAGCATGGCGCGGCGCTGAATTTGCGCAGCGCTGAGAGGGTGTCGGACGATTCCGCGGTGTTGCGAGGCTTGCGCGATGATGTCGTGCACGACGGCATCCGTGACCCTGGATTTTTTGCCGTCAACGTAGTTGTAGTAACCGGCACCGGTCTTGCGGCCCAGGCGCCCCTGTTCGCACAGCTGGTCGAGGATGCTGACGTAACGCTCGCGCGGGTCGCGGCTGGCCGCCTGGGATTTGCGCATGCGCCAGGCAATGTCCAGACCCGAGAGGTCGGCCACGGCAAATGGGCCCATGGCAAAGCCGAAAGCTTGCAACGCGCTGTCCACGTCTTCGGGCCAGGCGCCGTCTTCGAGCATGAATTCGCACTGCTTGCGGTAGGCGTTGTAGATGCGGTTGCCGATGAAGCCAAAGGCGTTGCCGGTGAGCACAGGCAGCTTCTTCAGTTTTTTGCCCAGCTCCATGCCCGTGGCCAGCACGTCCGGGCTGGATTGGGCACCGCGCACCACTTCGAGCAGCTTCATGACATTGGCCGGACTGAAAAAGTGCAGGCCCAGCACGTCTTGCGGGCGGGTCGTGGCGTTGGCAATGGCGTCCACGTCCAGGTACGAGGTGTTGGTGGCCAGCACGGCACCCGCTCTGGCGTGCTGATCGATCTTCCTGAAGACTTCCTGCTTGACGGCCAGGTCCTCGAACACGGCCTCGATCACCAGATCGGCATGGGAAAGTTGCGCCCAGTCAATGGTAGGCGTCAGGCGTGCTTCATTGGCGGCAGCCAGGCTGGCTTTCATTTTGCCTGCCGTGACACGGCCCTGGTAGTGATCGCTGACGCGCTGCTGGCCGCGCTGCAGCGCCGCGCTGTCCTGCTCCAGCAAAATCACGGCCAGGCCGGCATCGAGTGCACAAATGGCAATGCCGGCGCCCATGGTGCCGGCGCCAATGATGGCCACGGTCTGCAGCGGGCGCGGTGTGGCGCTCAGCTTGGCGGGCAGCTTGGTGGCTTCGCGTTCGGCAAAAAATTGATGCCGCAGGGCTTGGGACTGTGTGCTGGCCTGCAGTTGCAGGAACAGTTCACGCTCGCGTTGCAAGCCCTCGTCCAGCGGCAATGTGGCGGCCTGCAAAGCGTCCAGCAAGGCCGTGTAGGCGGGCTGCAATTGCTGGCGTGGCGTGAGCTTGGCGCGCTCGTCGGCCAGTCGGGCACGCGTGGTGGTGGGATCGAGCTGACGGTCACGGGCGCGGGGCAGGGGGGTCTTGTTCACGGCCAATTCGTCTGCCAGGGAGATGGCCCGTGCGCAAGCCGCCTCAATCAGGTCCTGGGACACAACGTCATCCAGCAGGCCCGAGTCCACCAGTTGGCGCGCAGTTTGGTCTTGACCGCTCAGCATCATGGCGAGCGCGGTGTCCACGCCGACCAGGCGCGGCAAGCGTTGCGTGCCGCCCGAACCGGGGATCAGTCCCAACAAAATCTCGGGCAGGCCCAGCTTGGCGTTCTCCAGAGCGACGCGGCTGTGGCAGGCCAACGCCAGCTCCAGGCCACCGCCCAGCGCCACGCCGCTGATGGCGGCGACCACCGGCTTGCGGCAGGCCTCCACCTTCGCGAGCACCGTGGCCAGCACCGGCTCGGCGCGTTGCAGCGGCGTGCCAAATTCACTGACGTCGGCCCCGGCGCAAAAGGCCTTGTCATTGCCTGTCAGCACGACGGCGCAGACTGATGCGTCGGCTTGCGCCGCTTCCAGCGCGGTCACGGTGCGCTGGCGCAAGGCATGCCCGAGGCTGTTGACGGGTGGGTTGTCCAGGGTGATGATGGCCAGCGGGCCGCGATGTTGAAACAGATCGGTGTTCATGGTCAGAGCAGCTTAAAGCGCAGCCGTCAGTTCAGGTAGTGCCACAAACAGATCAGCCTCCAGGCCGTAGTCGGCGACACTGAAGATCGGCGCCTCGGGGTCCTTGTTGATGGCCACGATCACCTTGGAGTCCTTCATGCCCGCCAGGTGCTGGATGGC
>NZ_JAMPXE010000003.1 GCF_023701345.1 Rhodoferax sp.
CAAAGGTGTCTGGAACGGATCAGCCGGAATGAAGTTGTTGTATTCCAGGAAATAGCCGCCCATTTCCGGCGCAAAAAACACGATCGCAGAAAACACAAACAGGAACATGCTGACCGCAAAAACGTCGTGGACTGAATAGTAGGGATGGAAAGGAATGCCATCAAGCGGGATGCCATTGGCATCCTTGTTGGCCTTGATCTCAATGCCGTCCGGATTGTTGGAGCCCACTTCGTGCAAGGCAATGATGTGCGCCACCACCAGGCCCAGCAGCACCAGCGGCACAGCAATCACGTGGAAGCTGAAGAAACGGTTCAAGGTCGCATCACCCACCACAAAGTCGCCACGAATCAGCAGCGCCAGGTCCGGGCCAATCAGCGGAATGGCTGAAAACAGGTTAACGATCACCTGCGCACCCCAGTAGCTCATCTGGCCCCAGGGCAACAGGTAGCCCATGAAAGCTTCGGCCATCAAGGCCAGGAAGATGCCGCAACCAAACAGCCAGATGAGTTCGCGCGGCTTGCGGTAGCTGCCATACATCAGGCCACGGAACATATGCAGGTACACCACCACAAAGAAAGCAGAGGCGCCAGTTGAGTGCATGTACCGAATCAACCAGCCCCAGGGCACATCACGCATGATGTATTCCACCGAGCCGAAAGCAAGGGCAGCATCAGGCTTGTAATGCATCACCAGGAAAATGCCGGTGACGATCTGGATCACCAGCACCAGCAGCGACAACGAACCAAAGATGTACCAAAGATTGAAGTTTTTGGGCGCGTAATACTCGCTCATGTGCTCCTTGAAGAGCTTGGAGAGCGGAAAACGGTTGTCAATCCAGTTCAGGGTTTTGGCGCCAGCCGAGGCATTGGGGGAGATTTCGTGAAAAGTAGCCATGTTGATGGTCCTTAGGCTTTTTTGTCTTCACCAATGAGCAATTTGGTGTCTGAAAGGTACATGTGCGGCGGCACTTCGAGGTTGTCTGGTGCCGGCTTGTTTTTGAACACACGACCCGCCAGATCGAAGGTGGAACCATGGCAGGGACAGAAAAAGCCACCTTGCCAGTCGTCGGGCAATGAGGGCTGGGGGCCGGCCTTGAACTTGTCCGAGGGAGAACAACCCAGATGTGTGCAGATACCGACGACCACCAGATATTCCGGTTTGATGGAACGGGTTTCGTCCTTGCGGGCGTATTCAGGAGCTTGCTCGGTGGGCTTACGCTGCGACAGCGGGTCAGCCAACTGATCGTTGTGTGTTGGCAAGGCAGCCAGTTGCTCTGGCGTACGACGCACGATCCAGACCGGCTTGCCACGCCATTCCACTGTCATTTTTTCACCAGGCTTGAGGGCTGAAATGTCGGCTTCGACCGCTGCACCAGCAGCTTTGGCGCGCTCAGACGGCTGAAAAGAGCTGACAAAGGGAACCGCAGCAGCGATACCACCCACAGCGCCGGCACAACCGGATGCAATCAGCCAGGTCCTTTTACTTGGGTCGTTGGGGCCGCTTGCGGCAAGCGTTTCACTCATGAGAATCCTCAATGGAAAAGATGAATACTATTAACAACCCTTGATTCTAACGGAGCCCTTTGACTCACATTAAAAACTGCCTGCATCCGCAGCCTGAGGAATGAGCTGGCGTGCCATGCGAATGGCAGCCTTCAGACTTGAAGCATCGGCCAGTCCCGTGCCCGCAATTTCAAAGGCGGTGCCATGGTCCGGGCTGGTGCGCACCAGTGGCAAGCCCAGCGTCACATTCACCCCCTTGTCCACCCCGAGGTATTTGACCGGGATCAGTCCCTGATCGTGGTACATGGCCAACACCACGTCAAATTCACCGGACTGGCCGGGCTGCGCGCGCGCGCGCATGAAAACGGTATCGGGGGCAAGCGGTTCGCTGGCCAGCACCCCTTGCGCCCGCGCCGCCTGCACGGCCGGCGCAATGATGTCCAGCTCTTCGCGACCAAACAGGCCACCTTCGCCGGCATGCGGGTTCAGGCCCGCCACGCCAATCCGGGGTGCACGCCCCAGAATGGCCAGCAGGGAACGGTGCGTGATCAACAAGGACTCCAGCACCTGGTCAAAGGTAACCGCTGCCAGGGCCTCGCGCAGCGACACATGGATACTGACCAGCACCACGCGCAATTCATCGTTGGCCAGCATCATGCGCACCGGCAATTGCGCCACTGGCGTCTTCAGGTGCGCCGCCGCCAGGGCTTGCAGCAATTCGGTGTGCCCTGGAAAACGGTCATAAGGCGCACCCGCCATCGACAGCGCAGCCTTGTTTAAGGGTGCCGTGACCATGGCCGCCACCTCGCCACGCAAGGCGGCATTGGCCGCCCAGACCACACAGTCACCGGCCAACTGTCCTGCTTTGGCGCTGACCAAGCCAAATGGGGCAAGTTGGGCCCCCTCCAAAGCCGCCGAGCTGATTTGCCACACCGGTATACAACGTGGAGGACAGTTCAGCGCCTCTTGCACATTGGCCAGGGCCGCCACCGGCAAGGCCACGCCGGCCCTCGCCACCACACTGGCCGCCCGGCGCAGGGTGGCCACATCGCCCACCACAAAACAGCCGCGGGTGAGGTCAGGCGCATCGCAAAACGCCTTGACAATTGTCTCGGGACCAATGCCGGCGGGGTCACCCAAGGTAATTGCAATGGGCGAAGCAAGTGTTGATTCATTCATGTCAGGCCGGGTTGTCGATGTCAATGAATTCATGCGCCAGGCCCAGTTGGGCGGCGACATGGGCCGCCACCGCGGGCGCCCCGTAACGCTCGCTGGCGTGGTGACCACAGGCCAGATAAACCACACCACACTCGCGCGCGTAGTGAGCTTGCGGCTCAGAGATTTCACCGGTGATGAAGGCGTCGGCACCGGCAGCGATGGCGGCCTCAAAATAGCTTTGCGCGCCACCGCTGCACCAGGCTATTTTTCGAATCGTTTTGTTCTGGTCGCCCGCCAGCGCTACAGAGCGTCCGAGTGCCCTTTGGATGTGCGCCGCCAGGTCTTGCGGTGACTCAAAAGACCGACCATCCGCGCGCTGCCCCAGGCAGCCAAGCTCTTGTTCGCCAAAATACGACTGCGCCACCAAACCCAATTGCAATCCGAGCTGTGCATTGTTGCCAAATGTGGGGTGGGCATCCAGCGGCAAATGGTAGGCAAACAGGTTGATGTCATGCGCCAGCAGCAATGCCAGCCGCTGTTTCATCCAGCCGGTCACGCAGCCGTCCTGGCCTCGCCAAAACAGGCCGTGATGAACAAAGATAGTGTCGGCGCGGGCTGCGATGGCGGCCTCGATCAAGGCACGACTGGCAGTGACACCCGAAACAACTTTGGCCACTTGCGCCCGGCCCTCCACCTGCAGTCCATTGGGACCATAGTCTTTAAAGCGCTCGGGCTGCAACAGGTCGTCAAGGGTGCGCAAAAATTCTGCTCGTTCACACATGTCTGGGTCAAGTCCTTCAGGGGCTTTGATGATACGCGGACAAGGCGAACATAGCCTTTTGCCCGTCTGCTAGCTAAATCTATGGACATGCAGCCATAGACAGGTCTTGAAATGGGCCAGGGCACCTACAATTTAATGGCTTATTGCCAATCCACATTCACCAAGCTCGCGCTTGCCTTCTCATGAAAAGAATTTGGTTGTTATTTTCCCAGTCTGTCACGGTGTTGCTGGCCGCCTATTTCGTCGTGCACACGCTCAAGCCCGTCTGGCTGGAAGGCATCAATGTCCGCCCGGCTGCCGTTGCCTTGATCGAGGCGCCGGCAAGTGATGCAACCGCTGTGCCTCCCGGCAGTTTTCGACTGGCGGCGCAAAGGTCGTCGTCGGCCGTGGTCAGCATCAACACCAGCAAAAATGCCCGATCGGGTCCACAAAGCAGCGACCCCTGGTTCAGGTTCTTTTTTGGTGACCAGGAAAATGCTCCGCAGGTGGGTCTGGGCAGTGGCGTGATCGTGAGCGCCAGCGGCTACATCCTGACCAACAACCATGTGGTGGAAAGTGCCGACGAGATTGAAGTGATTCTCAACGACAGTCGCCGTGCTCCCGCCAAAGTGATCGGGACAGACCCTGATTCTGATCTGGCCGTTCTCAAAATTGAATTGGAGCGACTGCCGGTGATGGTGTTGGGTAACTCTGACAGCTTGCAGGTGGGTGATCAGGTGCTGGCCATTGGCAACCCGTTTGGCGTGGGTCAAACTGTGACCAGTGGCATTGTCAGTGCCCTGGGGCGCAACCAGCTCGGCATCAACACCTTTGAGAACTTCATTCAAACCGATGCAGCCATCAACCCGGGCAACTCGGGCGGCGCACTGGTGGACATCAACGGCAACCTGCTAGGCATCAACACGGCCATCTATTCACGCTCGGGCGGCAGCATGGGCATTGGTTTTGCCATCCCCGTGTCCACCGCCAAAATGGTGCTGGAGGGCATTGTGCAGGACGGTCAGGTCACACGCGGCTGGATTGGCGTTGAACCCAATGAACTCACGCCTGAATTGGCGCAAACCTTTGGCGTGGCAGCACAGCAGGGCGTGATTATCACCGGCGTGCTACAAAACGGCCCTGCGGCGCAGGCTGGCATGAAGCCAGGCGATGTCGTGACCCGCATTGGTGAGACGGAAATTCACAACGTGGCCGAATTGCTGACCCAGGTGGCAGCACTCAAGCCTGGAAAAGTAGCGTCTTTTGAGGTGCAACGCACCCAGGGAAAAACAAGCTTGCAAGTGACGCCGGGCGTGCGCCCCAAAGCGCGTCGGCAAGCGCAGTAGGCCAGTCTGAAGACAAGCCTCGTGTTAGTTTGGACTGCTGCTTGTTTCCGGACTGTCGTCCGGTTTTTTGGTGTGCCGGATGAAAATTTGAGCAGCCCATATACCCACTTCGTATAACAGACACATGGGAATCGCGAGCGCCAGTTGGGAAACCACATCAGGCGGCGTCACGATGGCCGCAATGATGAAGGCCAGCACGACAAAATAACCCCGGAATTCCTTGAGTTTTTCAATACTGAAAATTTCCATGCGCGCCAACACGACCACCACCACCGGCACCTCGAACGCCATACCAAAAGCCAGAAACATCGACAGCACAAAACCCAGGTAGGCCTCAATATCGGGCGAAGCTGTGATGCTGGCCGGGGCAAAACTCTGAATGAAAGCAAAGACGCGGCCAAAAACGAAAAAGTAACAAAACGCCACCCCCATGAAAAACAGCAGGGTACTTGACACCACCAACGGCAGCACCAGTTTTTTCTCGTGAGAATACAAGCCAGGCGCCACAAATGCCCACAACTGGTACAACACCACCGGCAAGGCGATCATGAAGGCCGCCATCAACAACACCTTGAGGGGGACCATGAACGGCGACACAACCGAGGTCGCAATCAAGGTTGCGCCCTTGGGCAAATGGGCTACCAAAGGCGCGGCCATCAGGTCATACAAGGCCCCGGGACCTGGAAAAATGCCAAGCGCAATTGCCACCACGGCAACGGCCAACGTCGCTTTCACCAAACGGTCACGCAACTCAACCAGATGCGCCACAAACGGCTGCTCGGAACCAGCCAGTTCGTCGTCTTTTTCAGGGGAATCAGTCATCAATTGAATTTGGTGGGACGAAAACGCGCAACCCGGGCGGCGCCCGACAAGGCCTTGGTACGCACACCCGTGCGGGCTTTGAACCAGTTGGGCGTGGCTCCTTGTTTTAGGCGCCAATTTTTCTTGGGGTGTCGGTACTCTGGAATCACCTCAGGCAGTGAGAGGTGATAGTCCGAAGCGGGTTCGGATGCCACATGGGTGGCTTCCGCCCAGGTTTTCTCAAAGTCGTCCGCACTGGTCTGCACTGACTGGCTGACGTCCTTGACCGCGCTTTCCACGGAGTCTTTCATTTGTTTGAGCTCGTCCAGCGCCATGGAGCGGCTGACCTCTGCCTTGACATCGGTCACATAACGCTGCGCCTTGCCAATCAGGGTGCCAACCGTGCGCGCCACCCGCGGCAATTTTTCAGGGCCAATGACAATCAATGCCACGGCGCCAATCATGGCCAGCTTGGAAATACCGAGATCAATCATGCAAACCTAGCGCAATGCCACCAGCCGCCAACCATGCACGCATCACAACTTTTGCTTGGCTTCCACGTCGATCGTGGTTTTATCGGCAGCGGCAGCATTACTCACTTTGGCAGCATCAGCTGCCTTGTCTTCAGGCGCAGCTCCGCCGTCTTTCATGCCTTCCTTGAACCCCTTGACCGCTCCGCCAAGATCACTGCCAAGATTTTTAAGCTTTTTGGTGCCGAACACCATGATGACGATCAACAGAACGATCAACCAATGCCAAATAGAAAATGAACCCATCTTGGTCTCCTAAAGAATCTGTGAATTTTAATCGGCGCGCCTGCTTGGCGTGGCGATTAATCGAAATTTAACCCCGCAACCAGGGACGAGGCCCACCCATCACATGCACATGCAAATGGTGCACCTCCTGGGCGCCTTCCGCACCGGTATTGGCCAGCATCCGGAAACCGCCTTCCGGGTAGGGATTACAGCCTTCCTGCAGAGCCAGTTTGGGAATCAATACCATCATGCGCCCCATCATCGCGGCATCCGCCTCGGTGAGCAGCGCCATAGAGGGGATGTGCAGCTTGGGGATGATCAAAAAATGCACCGGTGCCCAGGGGTGGATATCGTGAAACGCATACAAATCGTCGTCCTGATAAACCAGTCGGGAGGGAATTTTCCCGGAGACTATCTTACAAAATAGGCAATCCGGGTCACTGTGGACCACCCGTTCAATCATGCAGGGATCTCCATCGGCAAACCTTTGTTCATACGCACCATACCGCTGACAATGCGGTATAAAAACCAGACTGAAATGGCCAGCCAGGCCAACCAGCCGGGCAGGAAAAACAGCAGCCACAGGGGCGCCGTAACCAAATACAGCAGTGCCGCGATGATGACGGTGCGAATGCGCCAGTTGAAGTGCGTGGCATGCCAGGTGCCTGCAGCATCGTCACGTTTGACGAGATCAATCACCAGCGCAATGATGAGCAGCATTGGGCCAAACTGACCACCAGGAATCAGGGCTCCCACCGCCACGATCAAGTGCAAAACGTAGCTCACAGTGCCCCAGGCATTGAGCCCGTTGAGCGTTTGCTGGTCCAGTTCACGCCACTGGGTGCGATCATCTGGCGCTTTGGGCGTAGTGAAGTCCTCGTTCACGAGGCGTCTCCCTGAGAAGATGCTTCGCGTGCCTTGACCTTGCGCATGGCCTTTTCTTCCAGGCCGCTGGTTCCTTCGCGACGCAGGAGTTCGGCAATCACATCGGCAGGACTCAGGCCGTAATGGGCCAGCGCGATCATGCTGTGAAACCACAGGTCGGCCACCTCATAGACGATCTTGGCTTTGTCGCCGCCGTGGTCCGCGTCTTTGGCCGCCATCACCACCTCGGTGGCTTCTTCACCAATTTTCTTCAGGAAAGCATCCGGGCCTTGGTGCAACAGCCGTGCAACATAACTTGCGGCCGGATTACCACCATTGGCGGGCAGGCGTGACTCGATCACAATAGCCAGCGCAGCCAGGGAGTCAGCAGAGTTTGTGTCAGGGCGCATCAAGGCTTGTAAATGGTATGAGGGTCCTTCAGGACCGGGTCAACGACTTTCCAGGCACCATTGTCATACACGCTGTAGAAACAGCTGTGGCGGCCCGTGTGACATGCCAGACCCGGCGTGTGGCCAGTCTGTGTAACCTTGAGCAAAATGACATCGCTGTCACAATCCAGGCGAATCTCATGGACGGTTTGCACATGGCCGGATTCTTCGCCCTTGAACCACAGTTTGTTGCGCGAGCGACTGAAATACACCGCACGACCCAACTCGGCCGTTTTTTGCAGGGCTTCGCGATTCATCCAGGCCATCATCAGCACATCGCCCGTACCCTGCTCTTGCGCGATGGCAGGCACCAAGCCGTTCGCGTCCCATTTGAGTGTGTCTAACCAGTTCATTGGCCCATTGTCGATGATTTAACTGGCGAAAATCAGAGTCTGACTGGGATACCGCGTGCCGCCATATGGGCTTTGGCCTGTGCCACGGTAAATTCTCCGTAGTGAAAGATGCTGGCGGCCAGTACGGCATCGGCCCCGCCCAGTTGAATGCCATCGGCCAGATGGTCCAGCGTGCCAACGCCACCCGAGGCAATCACGGGCACGCTGACCGCATCACTGACAGCACGGGTCAGAGCCAAATCAAAGCCAGCCTTGGTGCCGTCACGATCCATGCTGGTGAGCAAGATTTCACCAGCGCCAAAATCGGCCATCTGACTCGCCCAGGTCACCACATCCAGGCCGGTATTTCTGCGCCCACCATGACTGTAAACGTCCCAGCCCTCTCCGACCGGCAGGCCTTGCGCGTTCAACCGGGAAACATCGGCGCCAGAGCGTCGTTTGGCATCTATCGCGACCACAATGCACTGCGCACCATATTTACCGGAAGCATCGCGAATTACTTGAGGATTGGCGATGGCGGCCGAATTGAAACTGGTTTTATCAGCACCGGCGTTGAGCAGGCGGCGCACATCATCCACGGTACGCACGCCGCCGCCCACCGTCAGGGGAATGAACACCTGACTGGCGACGGCTTCGATGATGTGCAATATCAGATCACGTCCATCGCTGGTGGCCGTGATGTCCAAAAAGGTAAGCTCGTCAGCGCCTTGTTCGTTGTAACGTGCGGCAATTTCTACCGGGTCACCAGCATCGCGCAACTCAACAAAATTGACGCCTTTGACGACCCGTCCCCCAGTAACGTCAAGGCAGGGAATGATGCGTTTGGCTAGCACTAAGTTCCCCGCCTCTTAGCCATTGAGCTCATCGGCCCGCTCTTGCGCCGCTTCAAAATCCAAATCGCCACTGTAAATGGCCCGACCACAGATCACGCCTTCAATACCCTCATCCTCGACCGCGCACAAAGCCTCGATATCAGCCAGTTTGGACAAACCACCGGAGGCAATGACCGGAATGGTCAAGGCCTGGGCCAAGCGCACGGTGGCTTCGATGTTAATACCTGTCAACATGCCATCGCGACCAATGTCGGTGTAAATGATGGATTCAACACCAAAGTCTTCAAATTTTTTGGCTAGGTCCACCACATCGTGACGCGTCAGTTTGCTCCAGCCATCGGTGGCCACCTTGCCATCCTTGGCATCCAGGCCAACGATGATATGGCCGCCAAAAGCCGTACAGGCATCTTGCAGAAAGCCCGGATTTCTTACAGCGGCCGTGCCAATGATGACATAGCGCAGACCCGCATCCAGATACCGTTCGATGGTGTCCAGATCGCGAATACCGCCACCCAACTGGACATCAACCTCACTGCCAATGGTCTTGAGTATCTTGCGAATGGCCGCCTCATTTTTGGGTTGCCCGGCAAATGCACCGTTCAAATCAACCAAATGAACCCGGCGCGCCCCCTTGTCAACCCAGTTCCGCGCCATCACTGACGGTTCTTCGCTGAAGGTGGTTGAAAGCGACATATCGCCTTGTTGCAGGCGCACACAATGGCCGTCTTTGAGATCAATGGCTGGAATTAAAAGCATGATGCTTCAATGAGAGGGAGTGAATAGACTTCGGCTAGCGCAGCACGAAAGGTGAAAAAATCAGGGATTCCAATGGAGGAAATTACGGTAGAGGCTCAGGCCATGCTCGGCGCTTTTTTCAGGATGAAACTGGGTCGCAAAAATATTATCACGGGCAATGGCGGAACTAAAGCGCTGGCCATAGTCGGTTTCACCGACGCTGTGGCGCAGATCAGACGGTTTGGTATAAAAGCTGTGCACAAAGTAGAAATAACTGCCATCGGGGACATCACCCCAGATCGGATGCGGTGACGCGCCATGGTTGTTGCGCCAAACCTGGTTCCAGCCCATTTGCGGCACCTTGTAGCGACTGCCATCAGGCTGAGTTTGACCCGCCAACTCAAATTTGACAACCTCACCGTGAATCAAGCCCAGGCCGGGGGTATCGCCTTCAGCACTGTGATCGAGCAGCATTTGCATGCCCACACACACACCAAACAAGGGCTTGCTGGCTGCGGCTTCCAGCACCGATTGCAACAAGCCGGATTCACGCAACTCCCGCATACAGTCGGGCATGGCACCCTGCCCTGGCAATACCACACGCTCGGCGGCACGCACCACATCCGGGTCCTGGGTGATTTGCACATTGAACGCCGTGCCCACCGCCGCTGTCTTGACCGCTTGTGAAACCGAACGCAAATTGCCCATGCCGTAATCCACGACAGCAACCATTCGCCCAGATTCGTAACGGAGAGCCGAATTCATGGCAAGATCAGAGTGAGCCCTTGGTCGAAGGGATGCTGCCCACCGCGCGGGGGTCGATTTCGAGTGCCGCGCGCATGGCACGCGCAAAGGCCTTGAACACCGTCTCAGCCTGATGATGGGCGTTGACACCCTTAAGGTTGTCAATGTGCAGCGTCACCAATGCGTGATTAACAAAGCCCTGGAAAAATTCATGCATCAATTGACTGTCAAAGTTGCCGATCATGCCGCTGGTAAACGGCACATCCATCACCAAACCCGGACGACCTGAAAAATCAATCACAACCCGGCTCAACGCCTCATCCAGTGGTACATAGGCATGACCATAGCGGCGGATCCCTTTTTTGTCTCCCACAGCCTTGTAAACCGCTTGACCCAGCGTAATGCCTACATCTTCCACCGTGTGGTGGCCATCAATATGGAGATCACCATCAGCGTCAATATCAAGGTCAATCAGTCCATGGCGGGCAATTTGATCCAGCATGTGATCAAAAAAACCAATGCCTGTGTGCAAATGCGAAACCCCTGTGCCGTCCAGATTGACACGCACAGTGATTTTTGTTTCTGCCGTTTGACGCACAAGCTCGGCACATCGTGGCAAGCATGTCGACAAGGACTCAGGCAATTCTGTCAATGGATAATTTGTCATGGGAGCTGGCGCACAGCAAAAAACAGAAGCACAACAAGAAAACAATCAGCAAATGAATTGTAGAGAACTCAAAAACAGTTGATGCAAATGGAAGATCAATACCCCAAGTTACAAAATAAAAGCCCACTAATGTAGGTTTTTATTGTTTGGTTACGCGAAAAGAATTTGCTCGGTTATGAGGGTAAAGATTTCGTTGTATATGTTCATCGATCCAACGTCTTCCCTTTTGGCGCCAATTGACGTCCACCACATAAATCAAATACCTAGCTCAAGCCCGCTGCGACAACCACGACACCTTTTGCCACCATTTTACTTTTTTGTCACACCTGGCCGCCAAAACATTGGTTCTACCACGATCACAAAATTTAGTTTAGTGACCGTTGGGTCGCTTCTTTCAACTTTTAAAAGCTTGCTGAGTATAAGTCGAATCAACTCTTGTCGGCCTTGGCAACATTGAGAAGGTGCGCCAGCTGACTCTGGGGTCCACTTCATTGCGATCCAGATCTGACGCGGCAGTTGAGTCGTCAGACCGTGAAACTGCAGTGCGGTAAGCAGGCAAAAGACGGCTTGCGGTACTTTAATGACTGGTGTTGGAACGCATGCAGGGCTATATGGACCCCCTTTCGGGGGTCGCACCACATTTGAAAAACACATATAAATATGTAATGTCAAAAAGATCAAATGCCCTCGATTCGATGCCTTCTGTCGTGCTCGTGCACCTGCGCGAGCTCGGCGAGAACCTGGCCGTTGCCCGCAAACGCCGACGTGAGCCACTGAAAGCCTGGGCGCAGCGCATCGGCGTGTCCGAACCCACGCTGATGCGCATGGAGAAGGGCGACCCGAGCGTGTCGATAGGTGTTTATGCCACCGCCCTGTGGCTGATGGGACGCTCCCAGGCCATTGCCGACCTGGCGGCCCCGGCGCACGACCAGGGTGCCTTGGAGAAGACCGTGCGAGTGGCCAAGGCTCGCGCTGTGCGCAAGCGTCCATCCTTGTATGGGACGGCACAGGCACCGAATCGCCTGCAGCATGACTCTGCTGAAGAAGGCAAATCATGATCGAGTTCGACATCAAGAACTACCAGCCCGGCGACTCGCTCTACCTCTGGAGGCTCGGCCATCCCGAAACCCCAGTGTTTATCGGCGAGCTGCGAATGGCTCGCGCCACCAAAGGTGGTGTCGCTGCTGTACAGCCAGGCCTGGATCAAATCAGGGTTTGCGCTGAGCGAAGATCTCCCCCCTGGTCGAGAAAGAGTTCTTCTCCATTGAGAAGGAGACGGCCCTAGGCGCAGTGGATGACGCCCGCCCGGACCGCTGGGGTGAACGGGTCATCCGCTTTCTTGACAAGCCGGCGCGCCTGTCTGTGCTGGACTTCCTCTTCTACGCCGGTGACGAACGCTTCGGGGCCTTGGGCGTTTCAGTGTCGCCCGATGCGTACCTTGCACGTCATATGGGAGCATTGCCGCAACTCGCGGACGCCCAGGAGATCGAGCAGCTTGTTCGCCAAATCCTTGCCGGTGAGCCGATCGATGAGCGGAAACGTCACCAGTGGGTGCTGAAGTTCAACGAGCCCGGTGAGCCCATCGACATGCCCTTGGTCGAGCACGCAACCATGACACTGTCTGAGCAGGCCGGCATCCGGGTAGCGCCCACCATACCGGTGAAAGTCCTCAAAGGGCATGCGGTGGCCGTCAAGCGTTTCGATCGCGCGGGGGGACTTCGCCGGCACGCGCTGTCCGCCAATGTGGCGCTCAGGGCGTCAGGGGAGGGTTTGGGTTACCCGGAGCTAGCGCAGTTGCTGCGCCGACGCGGCGTCGCTGATGGTGGCCTGAACAGGGAGCACATCAGAGCTGTTCCGGCGCATGGTATTCAACATCCTGATCGACAACACCGACGACCATGAGAAAAACCATGCGCTGCTGATGACTGACAGCGGTGAGTATGAGCTTTCGCCGGCCTTCGATGTCTTCCCGTCTGGCCAGGCACTGAGTTACCAACAGATGCGCGTTGGCGCGGACGGCGCAGACTCTACCTTAGAGAACGCAATGTCCGAGTGTGGCCAGTTTGGCCTGAAGAAATCTGAGGCCGCCGATCAGGTGAAGAAGGTTTGTGTGGTGGTAGTCAAATGGAAGGAGCACTTCGCGCGAGCGGGGGTTTTGGCAGAGGACATTGAGTCGCTGTCCAGCCAGATCGATCGGCCGTTTCTGCGAGACCAACGTCAGTCTGGCTCTAAGCTTGCGTAGAGGCCTTGCACCCGATTGCCCCAGGAAGACTTTTGCCAGGCGAAAGGTGTTGCCAGCGACCAGAAGTACGAGCAAAAGGGCGGCCTGGTATCGAGGCCTGCCTGGAGGTGCTTAAAGGGGGAGAGGCTTTTCATGAAGACAGGCGAAACTTTTTGCGCGCCCAGCTGCTGTTCTGGTATCTGGCGGCCATTGACGGGCATGCCAAGAATTTTTCCCTCTTTGTGCTGCCTGGCGGTCGTTACCGGATGACGCCCTTGTACGATGTGCTCTCGGCATGGCCGTGCGTGGCAAGACGGCGCATTACAAACTGTCGGAAACCCAGCATCGCCACTGGGAAGCGCTGGCCAGGCGCAGCGCAGTCGAAGGTGCCTGGGACGCCATGCAGGGCATGACGCACCGCTTGGACGCGGCGCTGACCACAGTTGAACAGCGCTTGCCGGCCGACTTTCCCATGGCGATGGCTCACACTGTATTTCAGGGCGTGCGCCGACACTTGGAGCAGTTCAATCGGGGGCACTTGCTTGCTTGCTTAACAAGTCCGCATCCAATGACACTATACGGTCAGATTTCTAAAGGCAGACCAGCGAATCATCATTGATCTCTCACCCCGGACCAGCGATTGGCCTTGATCTCACCAGTATCCCAACACCTTCCACCAGATGCCGCCGACTACGATCCAGACCGTCAGGTTGACCAGGCTCATCACGAAACCGATCTTCCACCATTCTCCCAGCGAGACATAGCCCGAGCCGAAGATGATGGGTGAGGTACCGGTGGCGTAATGCGTCAGCGTCATCATGATCGAGGACACCGCCGCCAGCAGCAGCGCAAACGGCATGGCCGGTGCGCCCAGCGCGATGCCGGCGGCAAAGAAGGCGCCGAACATGGCGGTGATGTGCGCCGTGGTGCTGGCAAAGAAATAGTGCGCATACAGGTAGATCAGTGTCAGCAATGCCACGGCGCCGACCCAGCTCATGCCGAGTCCGAGAATCCCGGTCTCAACGGCCTTGGCGAACCAGCTGATCAACCCGAGCTTGTTCAGGAAAGTGGCCATCATGACCAGGGCCGAGAACCAGGTGATGGTGTCCCAGGCGCCCTTTTCCTTGAGCACGTCGTCCCATTCCAGCACACCGCTGGCCAGCAGCAGCGCCAGACCGAGGGCGGCGGCGGCGGTGGCGTCCACCTCAAAGCCCTTGCCCAGCACCATGGCCGGCACACCGGCCCACAGCAGCAGCAGCAGTGCGAACACGCCGAGCAGGATTTTCTCGCTGGTCTTGACCGGACCGAGTTCGGTCAACCGCTCCTGCGCAAACTGGCGGGCTTGCGGCGTGTCCTTGATCTCCGGCGGCGACAGCCAATACAGCACCAGCGGCATCAGCAGCATGGCCGCCAGGCCCGGCAGCAGCATCGCCAGGGCCCAGGTGCTCCAACTCAGGGAAATCTGCGCGCCGGTGGCTTCGGCCACGAACTTGACGACCAGCGGGTTGGGCGCGGTGGCGGTGATGAACATGGCCGAGGTGATCGGGTTGGCGTGGTAGTTGACCAGCGCCAGGTAGCGCCCGATCCGTCCCGACGTGCCCTGCTCCGGCACAGAGTCAAAACTCAGCGCGATCGAGCGCATGATCGGGTGCATGATGCCGCCGCCGCGCGCGGTGTTGCTGGGCGTGACCGGCGCCAGCACCAGCTCCGACAGGCCCAGCGCGTAGCCGATGCCCAGCGTCTTCTTGCCGAACAGGCGGATGAAGAAGTAACCGATGCGCGCGCCCAGCCCGGTCTTGATCAGGCCGCGCGAGATCATGATCGACAGGCCGATCAGCCAGATCAGCGAGTTGGAAAAGCCGCTCAGGGCGTCGGCGATGGCTGCCGACGGCTTGCTGTTGGTGACGCCGGTGAGGGCGACCAGCGCGATCGCGATCATCGCCAGCGCGCCGATCGGCATGGCCTTGCCGATGATGGCGGCGATGGTGCCGATGAACAGGGCCAACAGATGCCAGGCTTGCGGCGTGACGCCCTGCGGAACGGGAACCACGAACCAGATGATGAGCGTGATGGCGATGGCCAGCAGAGCGCTACCCGGCCGGATGGATGATTCTTGCTTCATGATCAAACGACTCCTTTGTTCTGACGAGTATCGAAGACCGGTGCCGCTCGCGCATCCGTGCGATTCGCCTCCCGCGCCTGCGTAGAAATACGCAGAAGCGCTGCGGTCTGTGCCGCACGATGCCGGATTGCGGTATCGTTGACCCATGTTGTCATGCCTGCTCATTCTTTGGTTGCGTTGAAATCCTTGACCTTGTCCCTGTCCTTGCTGCGTCGTCTATCCTGGCAGCGCTGGTTGCGTTGGAGCCTGCTGGCGCTGGTCACTGGGGTGGCGATCGGTTTGGTCGGTCAGTGGGCCGAACGACGCGAGTTGCACAACCGTATTCAGGCCCTGCAACAGACAGCGCAGTCGACCGTGCTGGGACTCGGCGGCATTGCCGCAAAACATGGCTATCTGCCGTATGCGGCAACACGCCACCCGGATGTGCAGGCCTTGCTCAGGCATCCTGCTGATCCCTTGCTGCGCGACCGGGTGAACCGATATCTGGCCGATTTCCAGACGCGTACCGATTCCGCCGCGTTGTTCGTGATGAGTGTCGATGGCTTGACTTTGGCCGCCAGCAACTGGAACAGCGCCGGCAGCTTTGTTGGCCAGTCCTACCGCCAGCGTCCCTATTTCAGGCAGGCCTTGCAAGGCCGGCACAGCTATTTTTACGGCGTCGGTCTGACCACCGGCACGCCGGGTTTTTTCATTTCCGAACCGGTGCGCAGTGGCGACGAGGTGATTGGCGTCATGGTGATCAAGGTCAGCCTCGATACGCTAGAGCACTCCTGGGCCGACAGCGCCGACCCGGTTGTGCTGCAGGACAGTCGCGGCATTGTTTTCCTGAGTTCGGAGCCCGAATGGCGGTATAGAAGTCGTGCTCCCCTCTCTGGCGAAGATTTGGCTTGGCTGGCCCATAACTGGCAATACGGTGAGCGCACGGGTTACGACGTGCTGCCGTGGCGCGTGCTGCGTACGGCGGGCTCGCCCGCCTACGAGCTGCACGCGGTGGTCAAGGGACAGTTGCGGTCATTCCTGGCGCTGGAGAGCGTGCTGCCCGAACTGGGCTGGACGCTGGTTGTCACCAGCGATCTGAAGGGTGTGACGCAAGCCCGGCGCGAGGCGCTGGCGCTGGCCGCCTTGCTGGCTGCGGTGCTGCTGCTGGCGGGCCTGTACTGGCAATTGCACGAACGTCGCTATTCCGAGCAGCGTCAGGCCAAGCTTGAACTGGAGCGCCGGGTGCAGGAGCGTACGCATGACCTGGAGCAGGCGCAGGCTTTCCGCAAGGCGATGGAAGACGCGCTGCTGGTGGGCATGCGTGCACGCGACCCGCAGGGGCGTATCAGTTATGTCAACCGTGCCTTTTGCGACATGGTCGGCTACCGCGACGATGAATTGCTGGGCTGCGCGCCGCCCTATCCCTACTGGCATCCGGACGAGTTGGACAAATACCGGCGCGATCGCGAGGGCTCCATGCTGGCCGAGGCGCAGCCCTACGGATTTGAGTCGCGCATTCGCCATCGCGACGGGCATGACGTGATCACCCGGGTTTACACCGCGCCCCTGATCGACGCCCAGGGCCAGAACCAGGGCTGGATGAGTTCAGTGGTCGACATCACGGCGCAAAAACAGGCTGAGGACCGCCAACACGAACAGGAACTCCAATTGCAGCGCAGCGCGCGCCTGGCCAGCGTCGGCGAGATGGCTTCCACGCTGGCACATGAACTCAATCAACCGCTCATGGCCTTGTCGAACTTCGCACTGGCCGCGCGCACAATCGCCAGCCAGGCACAGATGGACGTGCTGGTCTCGGCGCTGGACGACATGGTCGAGCAGTCACAGCGCGCCAGCGAGATCGTGCAGCGCGTGCGTGGGTTTATCAATCCGAGCCGTGGCAGTTACGAGGCCTGTGATGTGCATGCGGTGATTGCGCATTCGCTGGTTCTGCTCAAGTCCGAACTGGAACGTCAGGCGGTCACGGTGACGCAGCGTCTGGCCGAGCATTTGCCGTCGGTGCGCGGCAACCGCGTGCTGCTGGAGCAGGTGCTGATCAATCTGTTACAGAATGCTGTGCAGGCGATGCAGGATCTGCCAGTGGCCGAGCGCGTGATCGACATCGAGACGATGCTGCTCGGGCGTACCGTCCAGATTCAGGTCCGGGACGCCGGCCCTGGTGTCCCCGAGGCTTTGCTGGCGCAGGTGTTCACACCGTTTTTCAGCACCAAGCCCGAAGGCCTGGGCCTGGGACTCAACATCTGTCGCACTATCGTTGAGGCGCACGGCGGTCACTTGACAGTGGCCAACCGCCTCGGCGGTGGTGCGGTGTTTACCTTTACCCTGGCGCTGAGCGTATGAGCGATACAGCCTTGACTCTCTATGTGGTTGATGACGACGAGGCGCTACGGCGCTCGCTGCTATTGCTGTTGTTTTCCCAGGGCATGGCGGTACGCGGCTTTGAATCGGGCGAAGCCTTTCTGCAGGCCATTGATGCGCGGCAGGTCGGGTGTGTCATCCTGGACCTGCGCATGGGCGGCATGAGTGGACTGGCAGTTCTGGAGCAACTGCGCCTGCGCCATAGCCCGTTGGTTGTGCTGTTTCTTTCAGGGCACGGCACCATTCCGATGGCGTTGGAAGCAGTGGGCCAGGGCGCGTTCGACTGGGTAGTCAAACCCGATACGCAGCAGTTGCTAGAGAAATTGCCGCTGGCATTGGTCGAGGCGCAGGCACGTGCCGATGCGCTGGCACTCTGGCACGATCTGACGCCACGCGAGCGTGAGGTGGCGCGCCAGGTTGGCCTGGGCCAGTCGAACAAGGAGATTGCCCGCACGCTGGTTCCGGCCTGCAGTCCTCGTTCGGTCGAGACGCATCGGGCCAGCCTGTTTGCCAAACTCGGTCTAGCCAATGACAACGAACTGGGACGCTGGCTGACACGACATACCTGGCTGGGTTAGCGCTGCCGTCCGCGCTAGAGTAGGCCTCATTGAACTGCCTTGTAGTCGAAAAGAGACATGGTAGGCCAAGCTGTGCTGACTTGCACACATCATCAGTCTCAAATCCAACCTCGAACGCCCGCTGTCTCACACTCAACTCGAAAATGAACGTCAGCTCTGTCTTTTCATTGCCAGGGGCAAACGGCACGTTGCCGAAGTCAGTGAACAGCGGTTGATCTGCCTCAAAAATCACAAAATTGGCCTGCCCGTAGCCGACACTGGCGGCCGTCAGTGGATCAATGTAGACTTTGAGTCCTTCGTTCACGGTGATATTCATTGAAACAGGATCCAGGCAATAGACAAAGGGACGGGATTGCAGGTGTGCGCAAAAGATAACCAGCTTATGGGCCGCAATTTTTTGGCCGTAGCTGAAACCACTTGAAGGTCTATTGGGAAAACCAAAAATATTGATCACAATAAGCCACTGGCAAAAATTCAGCGCCAGTTAACAACCAAGGAACAATAGATCATGGCAACAGCAAAAAAGGCGGCTCCCAAGGCTGCAGCAACTCCAAAGAAAACGGCGACCCCAGTGCAAGTTTCCAAGCCTGGAGCAAAGGCACCTGCAAAAAAAGCAGCTGTCTCCAAGACCGCTCAAGCGATTGCCAGGATCGCCGCAAATATTGCCAAATTGACCGAGCGCAAAGACAAGATTTCTGCCGAAATCAAAGCCCTGCGTGAGCAACGTGTGGCCCTGAAAGCGGCTCCAGCTCCTGCTGTGACCGCACCTGCAAAAGCAAAGGCCGCCCCGAAGGCACCTACCAAAGCTGCTGCTCCCGCAAAAGCGGCTGCTCCTGCGAAAGCCGCCAAACCGGCCGTCAAAAAGAAATAGGTTCTGTTGGGCTCTGTTCGGTTCTGGCTCGGTCGTTCAGTGAAACGCCAAACTCAATCTCTATACCCTTGAGATGATGCGTTAAATGACTCACCGGGCCTGCCCGACGGAATTGTCCAGCGATGGACACTGACTCAACATCGTCAGCCATTGGCCATCAGATGGCAACCTCACCGATCATCCAGAGGACGTTGCCGAGGTACGCCCCCCGGCACCATCCGATGCTGGTTCCACTTCTTCCCCATGTAAGGAACTTCATTTCATGTCACTGAACAAAGAGCTGCTCGCCACGATACAAAAGGCCGGTGCCGCCGTGTTTGATGCGGATGCCCAGCTCAAGCTGGCGGTCAAGAGCTATGGCGAACGCGTCCACGCTGCAGTCGGCTCCAATCCCTTTCACCTTGGCAATGACACGCTGTTTGAGAACTGGAAGATGGTCGCGCGCCTGTCGAGAACGGTCGCCGCCATGGAGGAAGATCTGAGACAGGTGTACCAGATGGTTGGCGATTTGAGCGATGTGGAGCCGTCATTGCCTGACATGATGCCCGCCCTGTCAGCCCCCTCCCCTGTTGCACATGCTACAACGGACGTTCCTCTTGTGGCACAAAGCAGTCTGGCCGCCACGGACGTCAAGATCAAAAGGAAAAGAAGAATAGCTGCCGCCAAGCCGGGCCCAGTGTTAGCCGCGCCGGCACCCAAGAATGCAGCCAGACTGCTCAAGCACTTGAGGTACGTTTTAAAAACCAAAGACTTTGCGACTGTCAACCAAACCGCCGTTGCCAAGGCAACCGGCATTCCAATGGGCTCAATGACGGCGGCGCTCAAACGCCTGGTGGCGGCTGGCCTTGTGCAGACTAATCATTCTGGAATGTTCAAACTGGTCTGATGCAGCGATGAGGAAATACTGGTCCCGGAATGTCAAAGCTTTCATTCAAAATGAGTGGGGGAAACTGTTGTCGGCTTTTGCCACCACCGGCACGTCAACCATCGCTGCAACTGCGACGATGTTGCCGAGTCCATGCAGTTATTGTCTAAACTGTACTTCACCAGGCGGGTGTTCCTGAAAATGGAAACGGTCGCTGTACTGGACTTTGAAACCACTGGACTGTCACCCAATTTCGGCGACAGAGCAACCGAGATTGCCATTACCCTGGTGCGTCATGGACAGGTCATCGATCGATTTCAGAGTCTGATGAACGCCGGGCGCAGGATTCCGGCTGAAGTGACCCAGATCACCGGCATCACCAATGCCATGATCGCAACCGCACCACCCGTAGCCAAAGTCATGCGCGAAGCCTGCAAGTTTGTCGGCAACACACCAGTCGTCGCCCACAACGCGTCTTTTGACAAGAAGTTTTGGGAGGCAGAACTGGCTCACCTCTCAATCCCATCATCCAGCGAGTTCGCCTGCACCATGTTGCTGGCACGGAGAATTTACCCCAATTCACCCAACCACAGACTGGCAACGCTGGTGCAGTTGCTTGGGCTACCGCAAACCGGCCGGGCACACCGAGCCATGGTCGATGCCGAGATGACCAGCCACCTGTGGTGTCGTATCCAGCAAGATGTCTCCAAGACGTACCGCATTCAGTCGGTCAACCACCAGTTGCTCATGCGTATTCAAAAGGTAACCCGAACCAAAATGCCAGTATTCTTGAACGCCTGCTCAAATTCGTCCTGCTGAAGTCAGCGCAGCCAGTGCGTGTTATTTTCCAGCTCGATGGGGCAATCATTAGATTCTTTAGGTGCCCATTCAATTAGACTCTTTCAAGAATTACCGCAATCCCTTGCCCAACACCAATGCACATAGTGCACAACGCATAACGCCCACCAGTCGTATGCAATCGATTCACCGCCGTCATCACAAGTCGCGCCCCCGATGCCCCAAGTGGATGGCCAAGGGCAATAGCGCCACCCCAAGCGTTGACACGCTCGTCGTCATCTTTCAAGCCAAGTAAGCGCAACACCGCCAAACCCTGGGCGGCAAAGGCTTCATTGAGTTCAATGACGTCCATTTGTTCAAGCGTCAGCCCCGTCAAGGCCAGTACCCTCAGGGTGGCTGGTGCTGGTCCAATGCCCATCACCCGAGGCGCTACACCGGCAGCCGCCATCCCCACGACGCGGGCCTTGGTCGTTAAACCGTATTTGGCCGCGTCGGCATCGCTGGCCAGCAGCAAAGCGCAAGCGCCATCATTTACGCCCGAGGCATTACCAGCCGTCACAGTCCCATCGGGACGCACCACACCTTTGAGTTTGGCTAATGTTTCCATACTGGTCTCGCGCGGGTGCTCGTCTCTGTCAACAATGATGGCATCGCCCTTTTTCTGAGGGATGGTGACGGGTGTGATCTCTCGGGCAAGGTGACCTGCCTTTTGAGCCGCCACAGCCCGCAGTTGGCTACTCATGGCCATGCGGTCCTGCGCTTCCCGTTCGATTTTGTAATCGACCGCAACGTTCTCGGCTGTTTCGGGCATGGAATCCACGCCATACACTTCTTTCATCAACTTATTGACGAAGCGCCAACCAATCGTGGTGTCGTACACCGTGTTGTTGCGACTGAATGCACTTTCGGCTTTGGGCATGACAAAAGGTGCTCGACTCATGCTTTCCACGCCCCCAGCAATCATCAAACCCGCTTCGCCTGACTTGATCGCGCGCGCTGCCGTGCCAACAGCATCAAGGCCTGAACCACACAAGCGATTCACGGTAGATCCCGAAATCTCGATCGGCAACCCTGCTAACAAACTGCTCATGCGGGCAACATTGCGGTTGTCTTCACCCGCTTGATTTGCACAACCATAAATGACATCGGTTACTGCTGCCCAATCAACTTGTGGGTTGCGTGCCATCAGCGCTTTGATGGGAATAGCCCCCAAATCATCGGCTCGCACTGAGCTCAAAGCGCCACCGTAACGACCAAAAGGCGTGCGAATGGCATCACATATAAAAGCGTCTTGCTTGATCGTGTTCATAGTTCAATTCATTACTAAAGCAAAATTTCTAAATTACCGAGCGCAAATCCATGACCCGCCTCACGTGCAAGCTGACTCAATTCAGCTTCAAGACGATGCTTTTCCTGATGTCGCGCCCAGAAGACGGGTCCACCTTCCCAACGAGGGAAACCATAACCTTGAGTGAGAACGACATCAATGTCTTCTGCCCGCGTCGCCACGCCTTCCGAAAGCAATAACGCAGCTTCGTTGACCATCGCCAACAAGGCCCGCCTTTGAATTTCTTCAGCTGAGAGCGAGCGTCTCTCAATGCCACGTTCGACACTTGCTTGGTCGATCAGATTGCGTACCGTTTGATCGGTGACAGTTGCTTTCTTGTCGTCGGTGTAGACGTAATATCCGGCGCCAGTCTTTCGACCGAGTCGTCCTTGTTCGCACAGCTTGTCCAAAATGGAAACGTAACGCTCGCCCGGATCACGAGTCGCAGCTTGCGCCTTGCGCATCCGCCAGGCAATGTCCAAACCTGAAAGATCCGCCACCGCGAATGGCCCCATGGCGAAACCCATAGCAGTTAGGGCGCTGTCAACCTCTTCTGGCCAAGCACCATCTTCGAGCATGAATTCGCATTGACGTCGGTAGGCGTTGTAGATACGGTTGCCAATAAATCCAAACGCGTTGCCGCACAAAACAGGAGTTTTTTTAAGCCGAGTGCCCAAGACCATCGCAGTCGCCAACACATCAGCCGAAGTTTTGTCACCCCGAACGACCTCCAACAACTTCATCACGTTGGCCGGACTAAAGAAATGCAGCCCGATTACGTCTTGCGGTCGTTGAGTCACCTCAGCAATTGCATCTATATCTAGATACGACGTATTCGTTGCGAGCACAGCACCCTGTCGGGCATGGACATCGATCTTCCCAAAAACCTCGCGTTTGACCTGCAAGTCTTCAAACACGGCTTCAATGACCAAGTCTGCCTCAACCAAACGCGACCAATCTGTCGTTGTCGTTAGTCGTGATTCATTCGTTGCAGCTTGAAACTCATTTATTTTTCCGCTTTGGACACGTTCCCGGTAATGCGTTTTGATTCTCTGCCGACCACGCTCCAGTGCATTTTCATCCTGCTCCAGAAGGAGAACGGACAGGTCTGCGTCCAACGCCGCAATCGCAATGCCTGAACCCATTGTTCCTGCACCGATGACAGCGAGTTGTTGCACTTGACGTGGACTGGCATGCAAATCAGGGGGTAAACGACTTGCTTCACGCTCAACTTTGAACAGGTACCGAAGTGCTTGTGCCGATTTGGAGGAAACCAAGTCCAGGAACAACGCTCGCTCGATTTGCAAACCGGCTTCCAACTTTTGGGTCGTCGCCATGACTGCGTCCAATGCCGCACCGTAGGCAGGTTGCAGCCGTTGACGCCCATTAAGCTTCGATCTTTGTTTGTCAACGGATTCTCTGACTTGCGCTGGATCGAGATCAATATCACGGACATTCGGGAGCGATGCTTTCGAGTTAACCAGATCAAGAACTCGTTGCACTGCCACCGGTATCACATCATCTTCCACAATGGCCGAGAACAAACCCAAGCATTTGTGGTCAGTCACAGCAACAGGTTGACCAGAGAGAATAATTGTTAATGCGGCTTCAGGCCCCACCAATCTTGGTAGTCTTTGCGTGCCGCCTGAGCCAGGTATCAATCCCAAATTTACCTCGGGAAACCCAATTCGAGCTGAGGCCAATGCAACGCGTCCATGGCATGCCAGGGCCAGTTCAAGACCACCGCCCAAAGCAATGCCAGCTATGGCTGCAACCACTGGCTTTTGACAATCTTCTACCGTGGAAATTACTGTTCGAAGTATCGGTTCACGAAATTGCAGATCTGTGCCGAACTCAGTCACATCCGAACCTGCCGAAAACAATTTGTCATTACCCACCAAAACGATGCCAAGCACAGCTGGATCTGATTGAGCCATCTGAATTTCTTGCACAATTTTTTCGCGCAACGCATGTCCCAGGCTGTTAACTGGCGGGTTGTTGATCGCAATGACTGCGACATCATTCTGAATACTGAGCATATCTAACTAGAAAAAATTCATCAGGCAGCACGCATAAGGTGCTTGCCGATGACGAGTTGCTGAATTTGAGTAGTGCCTTCGTACAGACGAAGTAATCGGACATCGCGATAAAAACGTTCAACCTTGTATTCATTGATGTAGCCCGCGCCGCCATGGATCTGGACCCCACGATCTGCCACCCGCCCCACCATCTCGGTCGTGAACATCTTGGCGCACGAAGCCTGCATGCTTACTTCAGGGTCAAAACTTCCGAAGGGCTTGGCGTCATAACGACGCGCCACCGCTTGAACCAAGCTCCAACCGGCCAGAATTTCCGCCTGGCTGTCAGCGAGCATGGCTTGAATCAACTGAAAATCCCCAATACGTTGACCGAACTGCTTGCGTTGCTGCGCATACAGAACACTCTCTGTAAGAATCCGGTCCGCCATACCGCAAGCCAATGCAGAGATGTGCAAACGCCCGCGATCCAAAACCTTCATGGCTGTCTTGAATCCACGTCCAGGAATACCGCCAATGATGTTGTCTTTGGAAACATGGACATTGTCCAAGTTGACATCGCAGGTCTTGGTTCCGCGTTGGCCCATCTTCTTGTCAGGCTTTCCAAGTGAAATTCCATCGATGTTCGCCGGGACAATAAATGCGGAAATTCCGTTCGGACCTGGGCCATCTGTTCGTGCCATCAAGGTGAAGGCACCAGCCCTTGGTGCATTCGTGATGTATCGTTTGTTACCGTTCAAGACGTAGTCATCACCCTCAAGGACACCGCGAGTTTTTAAGGAAGCCGGATCGGATCCCGCATCTGGCTCTGTCAAAGCGAATGCAACGATCAGGTCACCTGACGCAATCTCGGGCAAGTATTTTTCCTTTTGTTCAGGCGTTCCATCCATCAAGATGCCTTGGGACCCAATACCGATATTGGTGCCGACGACCGAACGAAAGGCCAGCGCCGTGTGTCCCAATTCATAAGCGACCTGGCATTCCTGAGCCATGGAAAGACCAATCCCGCCATATTCTTCAGGAATGGATAAACCGAAGAGTCCAAGATTCTTCATGTCATCAATGATTTCTTGGGGGACTTCGTCGCGTTCCTCAACATGGTCCTCGGCTGGCATCAAGCGATCACGAACAAATCGGTGAACGCTTTCCTTCAGTAAGCCAAAAGTTTCGTCATCTAGTGCCATCTCTTACCCTATCTAGCTCGGTGAAAAATCGCCCCAATCATCTCGACTGGAGCACGTTGCGGTTATCGGCTTCACTTAAATATTGATGCCCTGACATTTAAATAATGCCAAATTCCCCACGAATATCATCAACGGCATGTCGCATATGAATCGCCAGGCCTAATGCCGCCATGTGGTTATCATTTCTTCCTAGTATTATTTTTGCCAACGGCAAAAACACTTCTTCTTCAAAACGTGCATGTGCAAGATAAAGTTCGACCAGTGAGTCAACATTTTTTGCCTCGAATTCGGGAACTACATTCTTCTCAAGTGCTTTGATTTGTGGAATTAAATAAACGAAGGCTTTCTCAATTACCCGATGTTCGTCAGTCAATCTTGAAATGAGCTCTTCCACCTCTGCCTTCTCATCACCGGCGTTAGCACTGGCTAAAACCGCAACAAAAAGCTGCTCCTCTTCCTCGGAATGATGAGTCTTTACAACATGATTAAAGAAATCCTCGATCCGGTGTGTAATTGATTGAAAACGACGCACAGGACTAATAAGTTCGGGCAACTCCGCCATCTGGCGAACCATGCTGACAATACCTATATGGCAACCCGCAAATGATTCTAAAGGTGCATCATTTTCTTTATCGATCATGGTTGACATCAAGCTACTCCCGGTTTGGTGTCCGACCTGCTCACGAGTTCGAAATGTTCTACCTGTGGTGGTTGAGCGAAAAAACTACCCACCAACGAGCGCCACTCGGTAAACAGTGGTGATCCTCGAAACTCCACCGTATGGTCTTCAAGCGTATCCCAAGTCAACTGTAAGACATAACGGTCAGGTGACTCAATACATCGGTGAAAATTGTGTTCACGAAATCCTTTGGCCTTCGTGAACACAGTTGTCATTGCAATCTTGACCGCATTTTCGAATTCAACTTGCTGACCAGTTTTGACGCGTATGTCTGCAACTTCTAGAATCATTTTTAAACTCCGTTGAAATTAATATTAGTAAATGGAGAATTCTTGATCAATGTTTATAAAAAAATTGATGGGTCTCTTTAGTGGATGTGCGTTCCACCATTCACATCGATAGTTGCACCTGTAATAAATCCGGAAAGCTCTGACGCAAGAAACAAACAGGCACCCGCCATTTCCCGAGTCGTCCCTGTGCGCTTTAGAGGAATCGCATCGATGATTCCCCGAAGGCGATCCTCTGACAGGCCATCCAACATTGGCGTTTCAATCATTGCCGGACAGATCGCATTCGCTCGGATACCCAAAGCCCCAAATTCACGGGCAATACTTTTCGTCATACTCAGCATCCCACCCTTTGAGGCTGCATAATGCGAGCCCCCGACCAGCCCGCCCCCACGTTGCGCAGCAAGAGACGCGACATTGACGATGGAGCCAGAACGTTTTTCGGCAAACACCTTGAGTACGCTTTGACAGAGGAAAAAAGCGCCTTTGAGGTTAATGCCAAACATGAGATCGAGATCTCTTTCACTAATTTCCAAGATGGGTTGAGATTGAACGATGCCTGCAGAGTTAACCAGACAATCAACGGTTCCGTGCAACTCCAATACCTTTTCGACCAAGGCATCACATTGCTCTCGCTTGCTGATGTCACACTGGACCCCGTGAATCAAAATGGGTCGTTGCAGTTTGCCCTCGATGGAGTTTCTGATTTTTTCAAGCACTTGTTCATCCATGCCCAGATCAGTGACTACGACTTTTGCGCCGTGTTCAACGAATAATTCGGCTGTGGCATAACCAATACTACGCAGGGACGCTGCCCCGGCAACAATACATACTTTATCTTTGATCAACATATAACATAACCCTTTAAATTATCCAAGTTTTAATTAGTTGTCATTTCATCCAGAATCCATTGATGCACAGAAGCATGTTTTGGATTCCAGTTGAGGTCTCTATGGGCATGAACAGATCTAACGCGACTATTGCTTCCTAACGTAAACAACGCTTTGGCCATTCCCCATTTTTCAACTGCGGTATCGGGCGGCAAATGTTCGATCTTATTAATATTGAGGCGCTTGGAGATGGCCTTTGCGATACTCAGAAATGATGCCTCACCATTTTCTGCAAAATAAAAAGAGCCAGCAGGTGCATCCTCAAGAACCAAACAATATAAGTCCACCAAATCGTCGATATGCACATTAGACCAAGTATTAAGTCCTTTACCAACGATTTGAACTTCACCCTGTTCAAGCGCATTATTTGTCATAAATGGAATCTGTATGCTGAATTTATTTATGCCAGTACCAATCCCGTAAATCAGACTTGGAATAATTACCGAAGATCGAATGTTGAATTTGCAAGCCTCGGTTACCAGAAGATCAATATTTCGGCGGGCTTGTTTCCTGGGATCAACCACTAATGGTGTGTCTTCGCTATAGACTGCAGCAGAACAAAAGTCTCCTCGTGCATCATCACCGACAATGCTGGAGCCACTGGTATGAATCAGAGATTTTCCTGTATCCTTCAAACCTGCAATCAGAGCTTCTACAGCACCCAAGTGATCGGCATTTGCGGTATTAATAACTGCATCGGATTTACTTGCTTCCTCCATGAGCAGTTCGAAGTCGTCAAGTGAGCCCATGACAGGATCTATTCCATAAGCCTTTAATTGCTCAGCAACTGATTCACTTCTGGTTAGACCACGTACTTTATGATCTTTTTTAATCAATGCAGTAGCTACCGATCCACCAATATAACCACTTGCACCAGTAATAAATATGTTCATTTGTTTTTTCTAATTATTTAATCAGAGCATAAAGGTTGATAATGCAGGTATCGCAGCAATAACGATTACACCAACAAGCAAAGCTGCGATATATGGCCAAATTGCAACGATGACTTCATCGGGTTTTGCATCTCCAATTCGACATGCTATGTAAAAACCAACGCCTATCGGTGGCATCATCAGTCCAACGTTCATCGCACAGACAATGACCATGGAGTAGTGGATTTCATGGATCCCCAGTTTTTTAGCAATCGGAAACATGATTGGCGCAAGCAGCAAAACGGCGGGCAGTCCTTCAAGAAGACATCCCAAAATAAGAAAAACGACAACTGTTACTGCCATGAAAGCCATCCAGCCGCCAGGCAGCGTGGTCAGAAACGCTGATAGTTGCTGAACGACGCCACTCTGGGTAATCGCCCAGGCCATGGACGAAGCTGTTCCCAGAATTAACAGAATTGCACCGCTTAAAGCAGCGGTTTCCACCAGCATCCCATATAGCCGCTTCCAGCCGATGCCACCGTATAGCAGCTGCCCAATCAGCATCGCATACAGTACCGCCAAGGTTGAGACTTCGGTTGCGGTTGCGACACCGCCACCTACAGCGCTGCGAATCAGAAAGGGGAGCACAAGCGCTGGAGATGCAATCATTGCAAGCTTGCCGATCGCCTTCAAACTCGGGCGCTTTACTTGGCCTGTCACTTCATTGCGCGCTTTCCAGCGGGCCAGCACCAGCAATGCCATCAAGAGGACCATTGCGACAAAGAATCCGCTTTCGAACAATCCTGCGATCGAGACACCTGCAACCGAACCCAAAACAATCAGAACAATGCTCGGGGGCACTGTGTCAGCCATGGCCGCACCTGTTGCCAAGAGCGCCACCATTTCCGATTTTTTGTTGCCACGTCTTCGCATTTCAGGAAATAGTGCCGGAGCCACCGTTGCCATGTCCGATACTTTGGAGCCGGAAATACCCGAAACGATGAAGAGAGACGCCAGCAATACATAGGACATCCCCGCTTTGACATGACCAATCATCGAGGCCAGAAAGTCCACGATCGCTTTGCCCATTCCCGTGGCATCAAGCACGCAGCCAAGGAGCACAAAGATGGGCACTGACACCAGAACAATGTTGCCCATTCCTTCGTCGATCCGGCCGACGATCACGACCAGGGGGATGGAGCCGGTAAAGGCGAGGTACGACATCACCCCAATACCAAAACAAAAGGCAATTGGCACGCCTGCAACCAAACAAAAGAAAACCAAACCGCATAAAAAAATCAGGATGTTTATCATGCCCAGTTGTTTAAGCTGCGGGGCGATCCCGAAGCAGAAAGTCACGAACAATCCAACACCGATGATGGCGATAAATAGATTTTTCTTGGATACAGTTTTCAACGCATAAGCGCCAATGACCAACAACATCAAGATCATGCCCACGGCGATCGCAGAGACCCGAATCCCACTGGGTATTTCGAGTGCCGGTGAGGTAACCATCCACTCACTTTCGACATGCTCTATCGACGGACCAATAAGTCCAATCAGAAAGGCACTGATTGCAACGAGAGCAAAGGCATGGATCAAACCACGCCATTGAGCAGGAATCTTGTCGACAAACATGGTCAGTCGAAGATGCTCGTTTCGGTGCATGGCTAGCACTGCGCCTAGCATGGCAACCCAAATGAATGAGAGCGAGACCGCTTCGTCAATCCATCCAACGGGGTGCGAGAAAACGTAACGTGCAATGACGCCACCAAACAGCATCAAGACGATGCCGACCATCAGTGTGGCACAGAGAACTTCAATCGGCATCATCCAACGTGAAAGATCGCGGCTAAGCTGCGGCTCGGTTGGTGGTGTTTGGACACCGTTAAATTCCGATGTGGTGGGGTCTCGACTGGTCATAGAAATCTCGAAAATAATCAATAAAGAAGAGCGGCCTGAGCTTCATCACTGGCATATCGGTCGATGACTCTTCCTATATGCCTGTACGTGTCAATTGCTCTTAGGTCCGCTCAAATTCCATCCAGAGTTAAACCAGCTTGCCGCTGTACTTTTCAAGTAACGCCCAGGCCTCAGGACCAAATTTCTTTTGCCATTCAACGTAATAACCTGACTTTTGCAGCAATTCACGGAAAGGTTTGGTATCAACACGGTTGAACTGCATGCCCTGTCCCTTTAGCTTGGTTTCAAGAGTTGCGTTCAGTGCATCGTGTGCAGCGCGTTGTTTAACAGCGTGGGCATCAAAGATTCGAGTGGCCAACAACCTCAGGTCTTCTGGCAATGCATTCCAATTCTTCTTATTTCCGACGAGTGCGAAATATTCCCACATGTGCGAAGTGGAAGAGCAGAATTTCTGAACCTCATACAGCTTGACTGCATCAATTGTTGGCAATGCATTTTCTTGACCGTCGACAACCTTGGTCTGAAGTGCCGTGTAGAGCTCACCAATTGGCACACTCGCAGGAGAAGCGCCCAGTCCCTTGAACATCGACGTCCACAACGGAGTGGCAGGCACGCGTATCTTCATTCCAACCAAATCATTCGGCGTAACGATTGGCTTGGATGAGTGCGTAATCTGACGGAACCCGTGGTCAAAGACTTGACCGACTTGAATCAAGTTAACCTTATCAAAGGATGATCGAATGAAGGCGCCAAGATCGCCGTCCATGGCCTTCCAAACAGTGGCGTAATCGGGAAACGCAAATCCGATCGAGTTGATCGATGCGCCAGGAGTGAGGTTCCCATAAATTGAGCCAGCCGTGCAGACGAAATCAATCGCACCGGATCTCACCTGCGAGAGTGCATCCGTGTCGCTACCCAACTGACCACTCGGGTACACATCAATATTCAAACGACCGTTTGACGCCTTCTGAATTTCCGCGCAAGCGGCCTTCAGAGCCACAGGCGTCGGATGACTATCAGGCAAGGTGATTGCAATTTTCAAATTGAACTTGCCTGCCGCCTGTGCGAATGCGGCTCCGGGAACCATCGTTGTGGCGGCGATGCCAGCAATTCCTTTGAGTACGGCTCGGCGATTCGTTGTGACTGGATCAAAGGAATTTTTGTTTGCGGTGAAATTAAATGACATGGTATGTCTCCTCTAAATGGTTGTTGTGAAATCTCAGAATACGTTCGGCTGGTGAACTTCGATGCAATGGCCATCAGGGTCATAAAGGAACACCTGATGCCAACCAGGGATAGCCCAGCAGCCGTAGTCTGAATAGCGAAGGCCGAGCGCATCACATTTGCGCATGAAGCCCTGAATGTCGTCAGTCCGGAAACAGAAGTGCCCATGGCCCATTGGATTGACAAACTTCTTCATTTTGAAGCCAGTTTCCAAATCACGCTCTGACCAATGGAACTCGATATCGCCATCAGTCAAAAAGTCGACTTTGCCGGTGTAAGCACGATCGTCACGTTCCCGACTGATAACGGTGTGTGCCTCATCGGTGATCGTTCCCAACTCAAACAATGTTTTGTAGAACTTTGTCAATCGAGGCAAGTTGTCGGTGCAAATGTTCATGTGGTGAAACTTGAATTCCATAGCGCTTTCTTTCGGTTAGGTTGCGAACTCCCCACTAGCTAATGCCGATCGGGGAAGCTCTTCTTGATTGAGCTGGGAGCTTTACTCAGCCCTGGGCCATACGATATCACGATTCATTAGTGAATAAAAGCATTTGTTAGTGAAGTTTAATTAGGGTTATCCCTAGGTTTTTCATCTTTTTTGTTTCAAATGAGTAATTTCTAAATTGCCAATGAATGATATAATTCGCCTATGAATACAAAAAGGCAAGAACTTTCCTCAACATCGCAACCACCAGAGGACACCATTCGCACGGAGATTTGCAGCATAGCGACCGTGCGAAGAGTCGCTGCCATGCTCAATCTGAATCCAGATGAGTTCGTTGAGGGCACACCACTGCCCAGAGGATGGCAGTTCATATTGATGGCGGCTGACACGAAAAGGTCGTTACTCAGAGCGGACGGCTTTCCGGGCCTGGGAGTAACCATGCCGGATCTCGGCCTTCCGAGGATCATGCTAGGAAGTAGATCGGTTTCTTACAAGATGGACATACCTATCGGCGCCTCTGTCATTCGAAAAAGTTCAATCCAAAGCCTCACGCCAAAAACAACTAAAACGGGGCCAATGGTCGTGGTCACAATTCAACATGAATTGCGACTTACCAGTGAAATCTCACCCGCATTGGTTGAAATTCAAACGTACTTGCTGCTTCCAGCAACCAAGGGCGCATCAACAGTAAGCGGGTCAAGTTTCGCTTCAAACATGACAGCTCATCGGACAAAGACGGTAGTGCCGGATGAGACCCTGTTGTTTCAGTATTCAGCACTCGGATTCAACTCTCACAAGATTCACATTGACAGAGCTCATGCCAGAAACGTCGAAGGGTTTCCAGACCTGGTCGTCAACGGAGGCCTCGCCACGCTACTGCTGACAGAGTATTTGCGCCAGGAAGTTGGCGTTGTCCCCTCGTCAATCAATGCTCGTCATGTAGCACCACTGTTCTGTGGAAGTCCAATCACCATGGTCGCCAAGAAGAACGACTTGAAGTGGCAATTACAGGCTTTTGACAATCGTTCCACCCTTGCTGTTGATATGGAAGTAGAAACCAATGAACTTTAAACCCTTAAAAGGCATTCGAATACTGGATCTAACAAGCGTCGTCGTCGGTCCAGTCTGCACTTGGCGATTGGGTCAATACGGGGCTGAGATCATCAAGGTCGAAAACCCCGAAGGTGACCTCATGCGCGGACTCGGTGGCCTCTCACCCACGGGTCAACACTCGGGCACCTACCTTCATTTGAATCGGGGAAAGCGAAACATCTGTCTCGATCTTAAAAAGATGGAAGCCCGCGATGTCCTGAATCGATTAATCATCTCTGCAGACGTAATCGTTGCGAATATGCGCCCACAGGCATTAAAAAAACTGGGAATAGATTCAGAAACAATACGCAACCGCCATCCAGAAAAGGTTTACTGTTTGATCACAGGCTATGGCACCGATGGCCCCTATGCAGGTCAACCAACATATGACAGCGTTGTTCAAGGGGCGACAGGCATGGCCGGACTCTTCCTCCAGCGCGACGGCAGTCCAAACTATGTGCCAATGCTCATCTGCGACCATGTTGCGGGAGAAATCGCTGCAGGCGCCATTCTTGCTGCCATTGTTGAACGTAAAGTCAACGGCAATGGCTGCAGCATTGAAGTACCGATGTTCGAAACAATGGCTGCATTTGTACTGCAGGAACATCTTGCACAGCACAGCTTTGATCCACCCGTGGGTCCGCCAGGTGATCTTCGATTGCTCAGTCCACACAACAAGCCGGTGAAAACAGCTGATGGGTGGATATCGTTCACGGTGAACACGAACACTCAGGTCAATGCATTCCTGAGCGTTACAGGAAGAGATCACTTGCTTGACGACGGGCGATTTAATTCCGTAGCAGCCCGCGCTAAAAATGTAGCCGAATGGTTCGAAATAAGAGGAGCGGCGCTGACAGATAAGTCAACGACCGAATGGCTTGAATTGTTCCAAAAAGCTGATATCGCAGCCCAACCATGTCACACACTTGAAACCCTTCCGCATGACAAACACCTCTCTGCGGTCGGTTTAATTCAACACGAACAACACCCTACTGAAGGCAGAACTGCTGCCATTCGATCGTCAATCAGAGTCAATGATTCATACCTTCAGCTGCGTGAATCATCACAACCCAAAGGCTGGGAGACAAAGCAATTGCTTAAAGAGATGGGCTACCAAGACAATGAAGTCGATGTCCTGTTGGCTTCAGGCTCAGCAGTATCCACTTCAAACTGAAACTCAATGGGCGAGTTAGCGCTACGAAGGACTGCTCGCTTCACTCATTAAAACATCTGTTGCAGACATCCACCAACGATGGTTCGATCGACACTGACAAACTCAGACTGACAAGGTCCGTCGCACTGATCCGCCGACCTTTTCCGACACCACACGTGCAGCCGAGCCAAGGGCAGCCGTTACTTCCGGAATTGACTTCCGTTGGTGCTGATCAATGCGTTCGGCGTAAGGCACAGTTAGAGCAGCAAGCGCACGCCCTTGTGTATCCAGAATTGGAAAACTAACCGCATAAAGACCACGTACTTGCACACTCGGAATTGACTCATAGCCGATCTTGCGGATGGTGTTAAGAATCGCTCCGATTTGGGGATCAGATTGTTCTGGACGACGTTGAACTGACTCCTCTATCCATAGACCCGTAGTTTCCGCACTCTGGAAGGCCAAAAGCACACGACCTGATGCTGAAATTAAAACATCAAGTTCAGATCCAGTCCGGACACTAAATCCCATGCCACTTGGGGCATCAACTTTAGCCAGAACCAATTGCTTACCCTGGGAATAGACAGTGAGATGGCAAGACTGATCAAGCTCCTTAGCCAGTCTCTCCATTACTGGCATTGCCTCAAAAAGTAGCCTGTGTGTTGGAGGATTGATGTGTGATAACTCAAACATCTTGGTGGTAATCGTGTATGAGCTTTCGTCCACTTGAGAAACGTAGTTTCTGTCTACGAGACAGTTCACCATACGGTAAATCTCACCCACACTGCGGCCAAGTTTCTTTGCAATTTCTTTTTGAGATAACGGACTCTCGCTCCTGCAAAGTATTTCGAGAATGTCCAAGCCCTTCTCTAACGCCGGTGCCGAATAAATTCGTCGCTCTGCTTCTGCCGTACTAACGGCGACCATTAATTTATCCTCCATTAGAGCCCCACCAAGAGTAGTTATATTTGCGCACTGATTTCCAATCATACATCCCCTTGGCCAGAGTGCTACACACACCGACCATCAGCTATGTGGCACTGGTTTCGTCAAGACCTAGTCAGCCAGCAACCAGTTGCCGTCGGTCATGGATGGCCGGTATGCAGCATGCCAAATTCACGAGGACGAGTTGCGTGAAACCTGACCACTCTGGTTATTCGCTTTATACCCAATGCCTGAATTCAGTCAAATGTGTTGAGCGGCTGCTTAAGCTCTGAGCAGACATCTGAACCGCCTCTGTTGCCTGTCAGTGCGGCTTTTCATCTAACCAACTGACCCCCATCATCGCCTTTGCCAGGAAATCAATCATAGCTCTGACTTTGGGAGAAACGTGCTGACGCGTCGGGTAAACAGCAAAAATACCGAATTCAATTGAGCGGTATTGGGGCATCAGCTCCACCAGTGCGCCGCTGCGCAAATCCGCACTTACCATGAATGAGGGCTGAAGGATCACGCCTTTGCTTTTGCGTGCCGCTGCAATACAGGTGTCTCCACTATTGGTTCGCATGACGGGCTTGACGGTGACCGAGACTTTCCCCTCTGGGCCTTCGAAATCCCATTGGTCACCGGTGGCCAGCAGGCTGTACGACAACACCGTATGCTCTGCAAGCTCGGAAGGGTGCTTGGGTGTGCCATGCTTTTTGAGGTAGCCCGGCGATGCGCAGAGCACCATTCTTGTCGAGGCCAGCTTTCTGCTCACCAGGGATGAATTCGGAAGGCGTGCAATGCGCACCGCCAGGTCGTAACCTTCTTCTACCAGATCAACGATGCGATCGGCCAAAGTGATGTCCAGCTCCACATCGGGGTACTTGGCCATGAAATCGGGCCACAGCGGCGCCAGCTCCAAGAGGCCGAACGACACCGGCACATTGACCTTGATCAGCCCTTTGACAGCAATGGACTTGGCCGTGATCTCATCCTCCGCGACCTCGACGTCGGCAAGAACTGTCTTGCACCTTCCATAAAAAAGCCGGCCTTCTTCGGTGAGAGACAACTTGCGGGTGGTGCGCTGAAGCAGGCGAACACCCAGGCGCTGCTCCAGCTCCGCAACGTGGCGCGACACCGCTGGCTTTGACATGTCCAAGGCATCGGCAGCTTGCACAAAACTGCCGCAGTCCACCACGGCTGCAAAGGTCTTCATTTCGAGAAATTTGTCCATTTGTAATCAATATCGGAATAGTTCATCTCATTGAACCATATTTATCTTATCCCTTGCAACAAATACAGTTCACCCATGCCTTCAAACAACCGTGTGAAGGCAGTGCAGTTACTCATCAAACATTGAAAGGAAATCGTATGAAAGTTCTCGTTATCGGTGCCGGCAACATGGGTTCGGCCTTCGTTAAACAACTCAGCGCAGCTGGCCACCAGGTCAGCGTCACTGCGCGTGACCTGGCCAAGGCACAAGCCGTTGCAGCGGCCCATACCGGCGCGGTCGCGGTAGCCGCCAGCAATGCCGGCGCGGGCGCGGATGTCGTCGTGCTGGCCACGGGCTATGCGGATGCCGTCAACGCCTTGAGCAGCGTGGGCGACCTCAGCGGCAAAGTCGTGATCGACATTACCAACCCACTGACGGCTGATTACATGGGCTTGACCATCGGTCACAACACTTCTGCCTCGGAAGAAATCGCCAATGCCGTCCCGGGTGCTGAAGTGGTGAAGGCGTTCAACACGGTATTTGCCCAGATGCTGGCCGACGGCGCCGACTTGGGCAATGGTCAAACGGTCACGGTGTTTGTCGCCAGCGACAGCGAACGCGCCAAACAGAGCGCCAAGACCCTGGCGGAGAGCATGGGTTTTGCGACGGTGGATGCCGGCGGCCTCAAGAACGCCCGTTATCTGGAGCCGCTGGCTGGCTTCAACATTTATCTGGGCTATGGCGCCGGGCTGGGCACTTCCATTGCCCCCACCTGGATCAAGCGCGCTTAAAGCGCTGCCCAGACACTTTTCTGCTTCTTCTCTTTTAAAGGAATCATCATGACATCCAAACTGAAATTGGCCGCGCTTAGCGCCGCCCTGGTCAGCGCCTTTGTGGGCACTTCCGTGTCGGCGCAAACGCGGCCCGACGATATCGTCAGCCCGATCACCACGCAGGTCGCAGCGCTCAAGACCAGCGCCGACGAAGCCCGTCGCCTGGGCCGCTTCGTCTATGACAAGCCGACCCCCCAGAACGCCGTGTTCCTGTTCGTTGATCACCAGATCGGCCTGATGGCGGGCGTGCGCGACTTCACCTCGCTGGCCGAATACAAGAACAACGTCATCGCCCTGGCCAAGATGGCCAAGGCGCTGAATATTCCGGTGATGCTGACGACCTCCAACGCGCAATGGCAGAACGGCGACATCCTGCCCGAACTCAAGCAGATTTTCCCGAACGAGCCAATTTATCGTCGCACCGGCATCATCAATGCCTACGAAGACCCGACCTTCCGCGCCGCCTTTGAAAAGCTGACCCAGGGCGGACGCAACCATGTGGTGATTTCGGGCGTGACCTTGGGCACTTGCGTGACCCTGCCGACCCTGTCGATGCTCAATGACGGTTACAAAGTGTTCCCGGTGGTTGATGCCTCGGGTGCCTGGAGCCGCTATGAGGCCGAGGCCGCCATGAGCCGCATGTCGCGCGCCGGCGCCGAGCTGCAATCGGTTTACCCGCTGGGCATCGAGTTGCAAGCCGACTGGAAGCGCCCGACCGCCGATGCGATGTTCGAGCCGTACACCAACAATCTGCCAGAGTATGGCTTTGTGGTGCAGGGCTTCTGGAACAACGCCAACAAACGTACCGTTCCTGATCCCTTTGGCATAGTCAAGTAATTGACCCGGGGGCGCCTTGCATGGCGCCCCAGCTTCACTGGCTTCTTCTGTCGACCCGTGGCACAACCATGAACCAAGCTCCCACATTTTTCATCTCGCACGGCGCCCCAACTTTCGCCCTGGCGCCCGGTGTGCTCGGACCCGCGCTGAGCAACCTTGGGCAGCAACTGGCGGGCGTCAAGGCGGTGCTGGTGGTGTCACCCCACTGGCAGACTCGTCACGTGCGCGCCATGACCAGCCCCCAACCGGAAACCGTGCACGACTTTGGCGGTTTCCCGGCGGCACTCTATGCCCTGCACTACCCGGCATCGGGCCAGCCGCACTACGCGGCAGAGGCGATCCGGCTGCTGACGCAAGCGGGGTTCGTTGCCAATGCCGATGCGCAACGAGGCCTGGACCACGGTGCCTGGGTTCCCCTGCGCCACCTGCTGCCTGACGCTGATGTGCCAGTGTTTCAGGTGTCCATGCCGCATGATCTGGATCCGTCCAGTGCCTTGGCGCTAGGCCGAGCTTTGGCACCGATCCGCGAACAAGGCGTGATGATCGTGGCGTCAGGCGGCATGACGCACAACCTGTATGAGTTTCGGCAGTCCGGCTCGGTTGCGGCAAATTACGCAGTGGAGTTCACACACTGGATTCGCCAGGCTGTCACCCGCAACGACATTGAACGGTTGCTCAATTACCGGCAACTGGCGCCGCACGCTCAACGCGCCCACCCCACCGAGGAGCATTTCTTGCCCCTGCTGGTCGCCCTGGGGGCCCGAAGCGACCAGGAGATTGTGCAGGTGCTGGACGGGGGCATTGACCATGGTGTTTTGTCGATGGAGTCCTATGCCTGGGGCGTCAACCCGATCCACCCTGCCAACACGCCCCACCCAACCGCCCATTAACAAGGAATTTATGACCAGCCAACAACCCATTCTGAGCGCGCTGCAGCAAAGCGCCGCCTTTGAATTCACCTTTCGCGTGCGCCAGCCGCAAGCTACCAAACCCAGCGCCTGCGTGGTGCTGCTTCACGGCGTAGGGGGCTCCGAAACCAACCTGGCCAATCTTGCCGCCGCCATCGACTCCGACACGCTGGTGGTGCTCCCCCGTGGGCTACTGCAATTTGCGCCTGGCCAATTTGGCTGGTTCCGGGTCAGCTTGACGGCCAATGGACCCAGCATTGTGGCGGCCGAAGCCGAGCAGGCGCGGCTGGCCCTGATTCGCTTCGTCGGGCAACTGCAGGCAGCCCATGGCATTGCGCCCAAAGACACGGTGATTGCCGGCTTCAGCCAAGGCGGCATTCTCAGCGCCAGCGTGGCGCTGAGCTCACCCGAGTCCGTGGCTGGTTTTGGTCTTCTGTCGGGCCGTATCCTGCCGGAGTTGGAGCCGCATGTGGCCAGTAAAGATCAGTTGGCAAAGCTAGACGCCTTTATCGGCCATGGTGAATATGACAGCAAGTTGCCGGTGGCCTGGGCGCAGCGAGCGGACCAGTTGCTGACTGAGCTGGGCGTGACGCACACGACACGTCTGTATGGCATCGATCACGAAATCAGCCCAGCCATGCAGGCCGACTTTCTGGCATGGCTGGCCCGTGTGGTCAAAGCACAGTGAAATAGAAACGGTCTGATTCCATGACAACATCCTCATCGCCTGGACTCGTAACGATTGGCGCCACCCAGGTCAGAACCGGTATCCGTGCAGCACTGTGTGCGCTGACCCTCATCCTGGCTTCCAACATCGCGTTGGCGGCACCGGCGATGCAGGTACTGGGCAAAGACTACGCTTTTCCCAACAAGCTTGAAGGTCTGCCAGCCAGGCTGTCAGATTTCAAGGAACTACAGATCAACAACTTCGAAACCAGTGATGGTGTCAAGCTTAGCTACTGGGAAGCCGGTACAGGCAAGCCACTGGTATTCATTCCCGGCTGGTCGGCCAACGGTGCCGAGTACATCAACGTGATGTACCTCCTTAGCAAGCGTTACCACGTTTATGTGCTCGACCCGCGCAATCAGGGGCTCTCGCAACAAGTCGACTATGGCACGCGGATCGCGCGGTTTTCCGCAGATCTCAAGGAGTTCTCGGACCATCTTGGCTTGAAATCAGCCGACTATTGCGGCTGGTCGATGGGCGCTGCAGTTCTGTGGGGATACATCGATCTCTTTGGAACCAAGGGTATTCACAAGGCCGTGTTCGTCGACGAGCCGGTCTCGATCTACTCGCATGCCGACTGGTCGGAACAGGAGCGGCTCGACGCCGGCGGCATGACATCATCCGCGGAACGCATGGTCGCGACATTCACGGCGGGAGCGCCCACCAACCAACTCATCGTCGACATGAAAGTGGTGGAGCGCGCCATGGCGAAAGATTCGCCTTATTACGTGAACTCGCAGGCTTTCGCTGGCGAGTTCATCAAGACCGATCCGAAGTTCACAACCAAGGTTCTGTTTGATCACGTCACCAACGACTGGCGCGATGTCATCCGCCACAAGATCAATGTGCCGACGGCGATTTTTTCTGGTGAGTACAGCAACAACCTGCCCAGCCAACGCTGGATGAGCTCGGTCATACCGAATGCAAAACTTTATACCTACACCAAGGCTGAACAAGGGGATCACTTCCTAATGTTCAAGAACCCGTTCAAGTTCACGGAAGACCTGCGCGCCTTCCTTGAACATTGATCAGCCGTCGGACTGCTTAAACCATAAGAAGCAGCCCAACGGTTCAGCAAACATCCACTTTTTCAACTCAAGGGGCTCAGTGCCATGCTCAACGAGCTGCAGGAAAATCTGGAGTGCAGGACCCACTGCGAGGTACGTCTGCCTACTCCTTTGATGCGGAGTAAAGCCACGGCTTGAATAACCGAGTCAATTGCGGGGCAACAACCCACGTCATCAAACCGACAACTAGCACCGTCAAAAACATAAGGCGTATCAGTTGCGGCAAGGGTGCAAGCAAATCGCCCAGCACGAAAAACAGCAAATAAACAGTCGGAAAGATACCTAACCAAGTAACTACGGCAACCTTCCATCGCGGTGGAGGGATTAACTTAGTTCCAGTTGGAGGTTGGAACCAAAGCCCCAAACCCGAAACTTGTCTGACCAACTCCTGGCCCTTGATGAATGGCGCTGCTGCCGCCAACCCAAGGGAGCGGGCCGGTGAGTTTTGCCAAACTTTCAGGTTGGGCTCACTGTCAAATGCGAGGACGATGTGATACAGGCTGTCGTAAACACCCTGCTCATCACCAGGGCGAATCATTTGAGCACCCAGATGTCCCTTGAACGTTTCCGTAACGGCCATAATTTGATTCATCACGCGTTCAAACTCTGCCTCACATCCTGACTTGACCTGTCGACTGATCAAAACGGTTACTGCGTGCTCGGAGGTTGAAGTCATGGTGTTAAATGAATGTTTGCAACAGCTGTAAGTGTGCCATTTCAACGCGCACTTTTGGACTGTGGCCATTTTATCCAATTCGCTGCCATTTACACCATTGCCAAACTTCCATGGCAGGCCACTGGCGAACATCCGGCCATAGAATACCAAGACAAGCTGCAAATGTTCTATCTCAACGGGTCCAGAACATTACCCATATGAAGGCACCAAATCTGAGACGGGTTTGGCAAGCAGCAATATTCGGCCCAGATCGAGAACGGGCGTTTCAGGGATTGGAGGTGGCTACCTTGTTCGCCCTGCGCCGCGCGGTACACAACTGACCGGTCTGGATTGAACACCGCCCAAGTTTCAGGGGGCGTGCACGCCTGTTCTTCACGGACGAGCGCCGGAAAGTTGAATCTAAAAAGCCTATGTTGAAGGCTTGGTCAGATTTTTCTACCGTACCGGATAAAGTCCAAGCGTCCAATACTGGTCATTAGTGTGATGCCGTGGCTCGTGGTGCCGCAACTGTCGCGATTGCTCAAGCCTTGGCTTTGTCCAGACAAGGCTTGATGTCGAAATCCCAATAAGGCTCGGGACCGAAACGCTCGGCGAGAAAATCGATAAAGCTGCGCACCTTCGGCGACAGGAACTTACGATTCGGATACACCGCAAACACGGTCAGGTCGTCGGTCTCCCAGTCCGACAGAATACGCACCAACTTCTTTTCCCGTAGTGCCTCATAGATCAGGAAGGTGGGCTGCAGAATCACGCCTAGTCCTTCGATGGCAGCATTGCGCAGAATATCGCCACTGTTGCCGCGCAAATTTCCGGGAACATGGACTTTTTGTGCCGAGCCTTTGCGTCGGAAGTGCCACTCATTTGGCAAGTTCACATAGGCGTAGGAAAGGCAATTGTGGTCAATGAGTTCCATCGGCGATTTTGGTACGCCATGCTTTTTCAAATAATCGGGTGAGGCGCAAGCCACAATGCGCGCACGCGCGAGCTTGCGCGCGATTAATCCCGGATGAATTTGCGAAGCGACGCGTATCCCAAGATCAAATCCCTCCTCGACCAGATCGACCACGCGGTCGTTCAGCGTGACATCGATTTGTACGCCCGGATATCGATGCAGATATTCAGTGATTGCCCAACCTAAATGACGAACGCCAAAAGCATGCGAGGAGGCTACCCGCAATGTTCCACGCGGAACCGATTCTTCCTGTGCAACCGAACTTTCGGCTTCCTCTATCATGGCTAGTACCTGGGTGGCTCGCTCGTGATAGTCGTTGCCTGCTTCTGTGAGCGATAACTTGCGTGTGGTCCGATTGAGCAGCCGAACTCCCAGATACCCTTCGAGTTGCGCCACGTAACGCGTGGACATGCCGCGCGAGATATTAAGTCTTTCCGCTGCACCAGCAAAGCTGCCGACATCCACGACGGCGTTAAATACCCGCATGCTAGTCACAATGTCGATCGCCATGTTTGTTCTATTAAATTAAATAATGAATTGTCATTTCGCTAGTTTATCTGCATTGGTTTAACTGATTAAATGAGGGCATCAGACGCCGGAATGGTTCCGACTTTGATCAAAACCACTTTGCAGAGGCATGATATGAAAGTTACATTAATCGGCGCTGGAAACATGGGCTCTGGCCTGGCCAAACATATCACCAAAGCGGGACATACGCTGGTTATCACCGGCCGCGACTCTGCAAAAGCCACGGCTCTTGCGGAAACGACCGGCGCTACTTTCAAAGCGTCGAATGCAGCAGAAGGTGCCGATGTCGTGATCGTCGCAACCGCATACGGCGATGCGGTGACAGCATTGGGTGCGGTCGGCAACCTCGCTGGCAAAGTCGTTATAGACATCACCAATCCGCTCACTGCGGATTACATGGGTCTAACCATTGGGCATAACACGTCGGCAGCGGAGGAAATCCAGAAAGCCTTCCCGACAGTCAAGGTCGTCAAAGCATTCAACACCGTCTTTGCCCAAACGCTTGCAAGTGGCCCGTTGCTTGGCGGTGAGACCATTCCAGTCTATTTCGCCGGAGATGATGTCACTGCAAAGGAAACGGTCAAGACATTAATTCAAAGTACAGGCTTTGTGGCGGTAGATGCCGGCAGCCTGAAGAACGCGCGCTATCTCGAGCCGCTTGGCGGTCTGAACATCTACTTTGGATACGGTGCAGGCAAAGGCACTGCCATCGCCCCAAAGTGGATTGGCATCAGTTAACAAAGCACCAGCGACGCAACACCCATCGATCTACTATCAAGCAAGGAACAAAAAGTGACCACAACCATTACCGCAGCGGTCGTTCGCGCGCTCAAGGCGCCGATGACAATTGAACAACTTGAGCTTGATGAGATTCGTCCGAATGAGGTCCGTGTTCGGATGGTGGCAACCGGCGTTTGCCACACCGACGCGATCGTGCGCGACGGGGTCTATCCGGCACAGCTCCCGGCAGTTCTGGGCCACGAGGGCGCCGGCATCGTCGAGCAGGTTGGTGCCGCGGTCAAGACTATCAATCTTGGAGACCACGTCGTCATGTCGGCGGCTTACTGCACGCATTGTTTGCAGTGTCGCTCCGGCCATGTCGCCTACTGCGAGAACCTTTTCGCCGAGGATTTTGGCGGACGCCGCACCAGTGACGGCACCACTTCGCTCAGCACGCATCAGGGCGAACAGGTGTCCTCACACTTCTTTGGCCAGTCTTCTTTTGCGACCTATGCCAACGTCTTGGAGAGCGCCGTGATTGCGGTCCCCAAGGACGTACCCCTGGAAGCCATCGCCTTTCTCGGCTGCGGAATGCAGACCGGCGCCGGAGCCATTCTCAACGAACTGCGTCCCCCGGCGGGATCGTCAGTGGCCGTGTCGGGCAGCGGTGCCGTCGGGCTGGCTGCGATCATGGCCGCAAAAATTGCCGGCGCCACGACCATCGTCGCAATTGATGTGCATGATTCCCGGCTGGCGTTGGCCAAGGAGCTTGGCGCGACCCACACGATCAACGCGAAGTCCGTGGACACGGGCAAGGAACTGATGCGGATCACCGGTGACAACGGCGTGAACTTTATCCTCGACACCACGGCGGTGCCGCAAGTTCTGGCCAATCTCGCCAAGGCGCTCAGCATCCGAGGCACGTTGGCGCTTGTCGGCGCGGCCCGACCCGGCACTGAAGCACCTTTTGAAATCGGTGCGTCACTGGTGCGCGGCTGGACATTCAAGACCATTGTTCAGGGCAGTTCGGTGCCCCAAGAGTTCATTCCCCGACTCATTGAGCTATGGCGGCAGGGAAGATTCCCGGTCGAAAAGCTGAGCAAAACTTATCAGTTCGAAGAGATCAACCAGGCCTTCGCCGACTCGGCTGCGGGGCTGACCATCAAGCCGGTGATTCTCTTTCCCTAAAATTACCACTGCGGATATCACCGGGTTGGAGGCGTTTCCGATTGGCCGTTCACTGGTCCTTAGGAGCAACGCGTCTAGTCAGCGACTGTAGCGACGCCAAGAGTTCGTTGATAAATTTGGCGCTAGTCTCATCGGTCAATTCACCTTCGGCGTTGAACTTGCTTGCCGAGTGACCAATAAAGACTTCCGGCTTGTTCACGGTAAACGTGTTCATGAACACCAGGACTTGTCGTAGATGGTATTGAACCCTGGCCGTTCCGAGCGGGCCGGGTGAGACACCCATGATGGCCACAGGTTTGCCGTCGAACGGCGGCTCGGGTGGACGCGAAACCCAGTCCAGCACGTTTTTGAGCACGCCGGGGATAGAGAAGTTGTACTCTGGCGTCGCAATCAGCACCGCATCGGCAGAGCGGATCTGGTCTTTGAGCGAGATGACGGAAGCCGGCTCTCCTCCGGCGTGGAGATCACCGTTGTAAAGCGGAATCTGGGAAATGTCAGCGATCTCTATGCTCATATCGGGCGGTGCCAATTTTCGAACTGCCAGTAAGGCCATCGAATTGGTGGATGCTTTGCGTAAGCTGCCGGAAATCGCCAGAACTTTAAATGCCATCTTGGTTTCCCCTGAAGAATGAATCGATGATTGGCTTGATAGGCCCGCCAAACTGGCTGTCCGTTTGGCTAATCGCCAGGTTGTGTGGACAACACGCCACCACGGAAGCGAGCAGGCATCAGCCTTGCGCCCGTCTGATGTTGAACTCGTTCAACGCCACCGCGATACAGGTAAGTCCCCAAAAAATTGGATATTCGTAGCCGCCCATGTTCCAGAGCCATCCGAATCCTTTGATCGAGTGAAGCGCATAGACTGCGATGGCCAAGGCGGAAGCTGCGCCCAGTGCTGCAAACCGGGTGCACAGAGCCAGAACCAGTGCTAGACCAGTGCCGGCCTCAACCAGGGCAGCCAGAATCACCCATGCCTCCGGCGGCTGGAAACCTGCCTTGGCAAAAAAGCCGACTGTACCGGCTGACAGCCCACCCGCAGCAAATTTGCTTGCTGCATGGGGAAACATAAAAGCACCTGTGATGATGCGCAGCAAGTTCCATGGTTGGGTCAAATCGAAATTTTTAGCGCGGATAGTAAAGTCTTCTTTAGTGATGCCTAGCATGATCAAATCCTTGTCGGGGAGGGGTATGGTGTAAAGGTTAAATTAACGTATCGGAGGTGTTTCCATCCTGTCCGATTCGAGTAGTCTATGGTGCTGGTTTCGACTTGACTAGTCCTTCTTGTTGGGTATCATCATTCCATTTTTGGAACGAAGGAACCTATCTTGACCTTGGAAGCGAATGATCTGATCCTGTTCGCACATGTGGCAGCAGTCGGCAGCTTCGCGGGCGCAGCACGGCGCACCGGCATGCCGAAGTCGACGCTTTCGCGTCGTATCACTGCGCTCGAAACGGCGCTGGGCGAACGCTTGCTTACACGGGGCACGCGGCGCGCCCTCGCCCTGACCGAATTCGGCGAAGGCATCCTCGACCATGGGCAGCGCATGCTCGATGAACTGACTACCGCATCCGACCTGGCAAATAACCGACAAGTTATTCCCAGAGGCCTCATGCGCGTATCTTTTCCTCCCGAGTTCCAAGAACTGTCGCTGCTGCATTTCTTACAAGAATTCGTGGCGCGGTATCCACATGTCCACTTGGAACTGGACATATCGCCCCATCGCGTGGATATGCGGGAGGGACGTTTCGATCTCGCTGTACGCATTGCTCGCCGGCTGCCCGACGATGCCAACTTGGTCGCCAGACCACTGACCGTGCTACCGCATGGGCTGTTCGCGAGCCCCGCCTATTTGTCCCATCACGGAATACCTGAGGGTCCTGGCGATCTTGCGAACCATGTTGGTCTGTCACTCATTGGGAGCAACGGCGAAAGCCAACCCTGGTCGCTCAGTCGGGGGGATGAGCACTGCGAGGTAATGCCTCGTGGCCCAGTAGCGGCGAACTCCATTTCACTGCAAAGCGCGCTAGCCATGGGCGGAACGGGAATCTTTGGCATGTCTGAGCGTTTCGCCTTGCCTTTGGTCAGCCAAGGACTACTGCAACGCGTTCTGCCGCAATGGCAACTGCCCACCGCCACAGCCTGGGCTGTCACACATGGGCGTCGATTGCTGCCGATGCACACAAGAGTCTTCATCGACTTGCTACATGACATGCTTGCGAGACTGTCCTGATCTCATTGCTTCGTACAAACAGATAAAGATAGGTGGAAATCATCTGGGGAATAAAAGCGGCGAAATCGAATCGAAGAGTCTTCGACGCGAGCTTCAAGCTGCCAGTCAACCGGCGGCAGGGTTGATCGTGCATTCGGACCGCAGTTGCCCAGTACGGCGGCTGCAGTCCAAGGCATCGGCAGCTTGCACAAAGCTGCCGCCGTCCACCACGACAGCAAAGGTCTTCATTTCCATAAATTTATCCATTTGTTGTGAATATCGGAATAGTTAATGTCGTATTAGCATATTTATCTTCTTCATTGAAACAAATACAGTTCACCCATGCCTTCAAACTGTGTGCGAAGGCAGTGAATTTACTCATTAACCATTGAAAGGAAATCGTATGAAAGTTCTCGTTATCGGTGCCGGCAACATGGGTTCGGCCTTCGTCAAGCAAATCAGCGCAGCAGGTCATGAAGTCAGCGTTACCGCACGCGACACGTCCAAGGCCGCCACATTGGCCGCTCAATATCCTGGTGTTAAGGCGGTAACGTCGGCATCGGCTGCAGAAGGCAAGGACTTGGTCATTTTGGCCACTGGATACGCAGATGCGGTGACCGCATTGCAGTCCGTTGGCAACCTGCAAGGCAAAGTGGTGGTTGATATCACCAATCCGCTGACAGCGGACTACATGGGCTTGACCCTGGGTCATAACACTTCGGCCTCTGAAGAGATCGCCAAGGCCATTCCAGGCGCCCATGTGGTCAAGGCATTCAACACGCTGTTCGCACAGGTACTTGCGCAGGGTGCAACTTTGGCGGACGGCAACAAGGCAACGGTTTTCTACGCGGGCGACTCTGAACCCGCCAAGCAATCCGTCAAGGCACTGGCTGAGAGCCTGGGCTTTGCCACTGCCGATGCCGGCGGCCTGAAGAACGCACGCTACTTGGAGCCTTTGGCTGGGCTGAACATTTATTTCGGTTACGGCGCCGGCCGCGGAACCGGCATTGCACCGACTTGGGTCGGTGCCTGATAACGCCACTTTTTTTTAACGCAAGGAGATCGTCATGCCCGTCGTACGTGTCACATGGTTTGAAGGTAAAGATACCCCCACCAAACAAGCAGTCGCTGCTGAAATCACAGAAAGTATTGTCCGCAACACCGGAACCGATCCGAAGTACATCTACGTCATCTTCGAAGACGTGGCGCCCTCGGACTGGGCCGGAGAAGGCAAACTGTTTGGCGACTGACGCCGATTGCCAGTAAGTGCTTTCTTACCGGCGCGTTGCACATGCATCGCGCCGGTACTCACCTTTTTTACCTTGCCTCCTTATGCTGGGACGCAGGGTGATGAACATCATCTAGAACGGCAGCAGAGCTTTGATCCTGAAAGTTGACCCTTCAGCACGGTTCACTACACCAGATTCCTTCTCAAACTTTGCCGTCAAAAACCACCCTTTTCCGCTGTCATATTTGATGGAAGGGCCGATTGCATAAGCTCGGCCTTTGTTATTGGCAACGGTCGCACCATTTTGTTGGTCATCCGTGATTTGCCGGTAGACGAAGCCACCAACACCCACCGTCCAACCGTTGCCCAGTGCCCATCCCGCCGAATAGTCGGCGTGAAGCTCCTGACCGGAACGGTAGTTGGTCGCGCGGTTGATACCGTTGAAGTCATACATGACCTTCACATCCGCATTGAAACCTGATGGCTGAACATAGGTTAAAGCAAATACGGGCTCAATATTCCAGTAGTTCCGACTGAGATTGGCCATCTTGTTGCTGTCATAACTCCCCGTGGGTGCCGTGACGTCCACGGCCCACACATAGTGGAGCTTGTCTGACGCGTGGTAGCCCAAGCCCGTGCCGAACACCATGTCAGCGAGACCAGACGAACTGTCGTTGCTCCCTCCGACCCGCACCTTGAGGTTGACCAGCGGCGCGACCGCATGGAACAGCAGTTGGCCACCAAATATCTTCTGCTCCGTGACATGAACTACTCGCAATGCCAAGGCATCCGCCTGGACATCAAAGTCCAGGGGAATCCTGTTGCCACTGTTGTCGCGCAATGTTGACGCTTGATAGTGGGATGCATACGTCAAATAGTAGGTTCCAGGGGGCGGCAATGCGCCAGCCATATAGTTTTCGTTGCCGTTGGGGTAGACGCCACCGCCGCCCTCTGTCGCCTGCGCGGCACTACCCAATGTCACCAGCAGGATCGATGCGGCAAGTTTTGTCAATTTCAGATTGTTGCAAGTATTCATTGATATCTCCTGTTTATTTTGAAACGATGAGCCCCTCGCCCGACGCGGGACGATGAGTCAATGCCAGCCGATGGACTGGCGGGATGGATAATTTAGTTAGACCGGATAGTTCTGCACTGATGGCTCAATGGTGATCCACTTGAGTTCGGTGAACTCATCGATCACAGCGCGGCCATCAAACTTGCCATAGCCGCTGTTCTTGGTTCCGCCGTAAGGGGCCTGGGCCTCGTTTTGCACGGTGGAGCCGTTGACGTGCACAGAGCCCGATTCAATGCGCATGGCCACATCCAGTGCCCGTGTCACATCGCGCCCGAACACGGCCGCTGACAGGCCATAGTCGCTGTCGTTGGCCACGGCCACCGCCTCTTCCACACCCTTGACGCGCACCACGGTGGTGATGGGGCCGAAGGTTTCATCGCCATAAATGCTCATGCCGGGTTTGACATGGTCCACGATGGTGGCGGGCATGATCGCGCCGTCGGCCTTGCCACCGCAGGCCAGGGTGGCCCCCTTGGCCAACGCATCGTCAATCATGGCGTTCAGGCGCGCTCCCGATTCACTGGCCACCATCGGGCCGATCACGCAGGACGGATTGACACGCGGATCACCCATCACCAGTTCCTTGGCGCGGGCCGCAAACTTGGCGACAAACTCATCAGCAACCGCCTCGTCCACCACCAGGCGTTCGGTGGACATGCAGATCTGGCCCTGGTACAGGAAGGAGCCAAACACGGCGGCCTTCACGGCTTCGTCGATGTTGGCATCGTCCAGCACCACCTGGGGCGACTTGCCGCCCAACTCCAGCAGACAGCGCTTCAGCTGGGTGGCCGCCTTTTGCGCAATGATGCGACCGACACGGGTGGAGCCAGTGAAGTTGATGCGGCGCACGGCCTTGTGCGCAATCAGCGCATCGATCACTTCTGGTGCATCCTTGGGTGCATTGGTCACCACATTCAGCACGCCGGGCGGGAAGCCGGCTTCCACCAGGGCATCGGCCACCAGCGTGTGGGTCTTGGGGCTGGCTTCCGAGGCGCGGAACACCACAGTGTTGCCGCAGGCAATCGGGTAGGCAATGGCACGGGCGGCCAGCACCACCGGGCCATTCCATGGCACGATGCTCAGCACCACGCCAACAGGCTGGCGCACCGTCATGGACAGTGTGCCGGGCTTGTCGGTGGGAATGGTCTCGCCCTGGATCTGGGTCACCATGCCGGCGGCCTCGCGGAACAGGTTGGCGGCCAGGTGCACGTTAAAACCGGCCCACAGTCCGGAGGCGCCCACTTCGGCGCCCATGGCTTCGATGAATTGCGGCGTCTTGGACTCCAGCACATCAGCGGCTTTGAGCAACAGGCGACGGCGCTCCGAGGGCGCGCTGTGGCGCCAGCTCAGGAATGCGGTCTGAGCCGAGTTGACCGCAGCCACCGCATCCTCCACGCCACCCGCGGCGGCATGGGTCACCACTTCTCCGGAGTGGGGGTGGTTGCGGGTGAATGTGGCGCCGGACTTGGCGGCCACGGTCTGGTTGTCAATAATGAGTTGGGATTCCATGATGTATTCCTTGGGTTAATGGTTCGGGGTTGTTCGCTTGGTGTGCGCGGATTCAGGCGCCTTGGGTCAGGATGTCGGCCATGCGTTCGCCAATCAGGGCGCAAGTCGCCATCGTGGCCACACCGGCAATGCGCGGCATGATGGAGCTGTCGGCAATGCGCAGTCCCTGCACACCATTCACACGCAGCTTGCTGTCCACCACAGCCTCCGCATCCTTGCCCATGCGGCAGGAACCGGACTGGTGGAAGTAGGTGGTGGCGCCGTTGCGCACAAAGTCTTCCATAGCCTTGCCCGTCAATGTCTTGCCGGGCGCCACTTCGCGCTTGACGAAGTCCTTCATGGCCGCTGAATTGCCAATCTCGCGGCACACCTCAATGCCAAAGGCCAGCGCCTTGACATCGTCCGGATGGCTCATGAAGCGGGCATCAACCACTGGGCGATCGGCAGGGTTAGACGAGCTCAGGCGGATCTCGCCACGACTCTTGGGCGCCACCAGGCCGGCGCACAGCGCCCAGCTGGTGCCGGGAGGTGAATACTCCTTGCCAACCACATCGCTGGCATAGGGCAGCTCGATCTGCACCAGGTTGACATCGGGCGATACCAGCGATGCCTGGCTCTTGAGAAAGCCTGCTGCGTTGGCCGCGCTGTTGCGATGGGGAATATGTTCCTTGGGCTCCCAGATGCAACCGCCATGCAGAATGTGATCCTGAAAATTGCGTCCCACTTCCTTGGCATTGACCAGTGTCTTGATGCCATGCTGGCGCAGCTGCGCTTCGTCGCCAATACCACTGAGCATCAGCAGCTTGGGTGTGTTAATCCCACCCGCGCTGACAATCACTTCGGTGTTGGCGCTGATGTTCTTGACACCACTTGGTGTAGCAATCTGCACGCCAGTGACTTTGGTGCCAGAAAAGGTCAGACGGTCCACATGGGTGTTTACCAGAACGGTGACATTGGGACGCGACAGGACCGGGTACAGGTACGAACGCGCCATGCTCTGACGGCGTCCGTCACGAATGATCTGGTTCATCAGAGCGAAACCAGTTCCACTTTCTTCACGCGCGCCGTTCTGGTCGGCAAACACCGGGTAGCCCAAGGCACGACAAGCCTTAAGCATGGCGGGTGCAACAGGGTGCGGGTCCTTTGCCGGCTGGCACCAGACGGGGCCGTTACTGCCACGGTACCGCGCATCGGGCGCACCTTGCCAGTTTTCCACGCGACGGAATATTTCCAGACCAGACTCGTAGCCCCAGGCGCGATCACCGCTGGCCTCCGCCCAGAACTCCAGGTCGGCCTTGAAAGGGCGAGCCCAAATGGTGGCGTTGATGCTGCTGCCGCCACCCACCACGCGCCCCATGTGTTCAGGAATGGCGCGGTTGTTGGTGCTGGGTGCGGACAGGGCCACGTCCTTCCAATCCCGTTCCGAGCCCAGGTTGGTGAACCAGACACTCGGGTCCATCACCGACGGTGCCACGTCCCAGTCGCCAGCCTCGATCATGAGAATGGAGGCGTCCTTGCGTGTTGCCAGCCTGCCCACCAACGCACAGGCCGCTGAACCGGCGCCCACCACCACATAGTCGTAAGCAGCTTGCAGCTTGGCGCTGCGTTCATTCTGGTTAGCGCGAATGGCATCGAGTTCGTCCGCCAGGGCGTGTAATCCCACGGTGGCGAAGCCGGCTGCGGTGGCTGCACGCATAAAGCCACGGCGACTCATACGACCGGCAATCAGGGCGCGTTCAAGCTGCTCCAGCAAGCCATCCGAGGGGGCATTTTGGTTTATTGAATCGGTAGTCATAGTCATGCGATTTGATTTGGTAGTGGTAGAAGAGTTGTCTCCAGTGGCGCTTGCCATACACACACACTGCGCCACCGAATACCAACTTTAAAAACTTGCTACGGTTTCAAATACTTCGGGATTTCCCTAGGGTCTGGCTGTTCCATTTGAGAACAACTGCAGGCACGTCAGGCCTGTATCACTTCGGGACTCAAGCCAATATCTGCGGCGGAACACAGCCTGCGTGGTGGGTACGCACGGGTAGACACCAAAAAGTTAGGTGCAAGATGAGCTATATGAATCAACCAATTACCAGTCCAGCATCCAGACCGGCCTTTAACAACCATGGGACGACATCAGCGTTGAGACGACTATTTCATCAAAGTGGGCATCCACGTTTGAGCAGCATCGGGTATTCGTGGTGGTTGTACGATCACTTTCATTTGCCAAAATCAACATTTCCAAGGCGGTCGTTCAGCCTAGAAATCAGGCATTGCCATTGGATAAACTTTGAGCAGCAATGTGCCACTGGTGTCGAAGGGATGTTGAGTACGGGGTGTAGAAGTGTTAAATTCAGTTTCGTGCCTCGCGGACACGTTAGATGCAGCGAGGTCTTATTCTGACAACAGCAACGATGCAAAGCGTTCCAAAGCTTATCTGTGATTCGACCACTGCGGTGACCAACGAGGCAGGCCAGCCAGTTTTATGCGTGCCCCAGGGCTGGCGCGGCCTGCGCTTGACCCATAACGTCATACCAGCCGCCGCTGAGACGGGGCCAGCGTGCGTTCAATCGGCGATGCTGATGCTGGCGATTCGTGGGACTGGTCGTCGGTGGTACCGTTTTGGAGCCAAGACAATCGAGCTGTCCACCAGACCTGGCATGTTGGAGCTTTACTCAGGTGACTTTGAACGTGACAGCGCCCGCTGGGCTGGGCAAAATGGTCAGACAGTAGGCGTATATATCGATCCAATCGATGTAGCCCGCCTCCTGCCAGAAGCAGATGACCTGTCTGTTCGCACAACACATGAGTTATTTGACCCGAAGTTTCAATGGCTGGTACAGGAGTTGTTCGACGAGGCTGAGCGCGGCGCTCCCAGTGGTGCACTGTATGTAGAAGGGCTGTCGTCGGCACTCTTAGGGCGCCTGGCGGAGTTTTATGCAGTAAAAAGGTCACCCAAAACTTCAGTTGGGCATCTGTCGTACGCAAGCAGGCGCGTTGTTCTGGATTACATAGACACCCATCTTGGCGACGACATCAGCGTAATCGACCTTGCTCTTGAAGCGCGATTGAGCCCTCACCACTTTTCTCGCGCCTTCAAGGCGACCTTGGGCGCATCACCCCATCAGTATGTGATTCGGCGCCGCATGGAAGCGGCCACTAAGCTCATCACAACCTCGTCAATGCCAATCGTGGAAATAGCCTTGGCGCTGGGCTTTTCCAGTCAATCGCACTTCACCCAGGCGTTTCGGCGATATGCGGGAACAACTCCTGCGGATGCTCGAAAACCCTAAGTCTTAACAGCACGATTTCGACAGCTTGTCAATGTTTTTTGAAAGACGGTAGAGGTCTGAACTCATATTCTCAATATCCGGTCAATGGTTTTTTGATCGCACATTAATTTGAGGAGTTTTCATGACCTTTTATTTAGCCGGTGGCCCGCTTGCCACCAAGAATCACGCCGCCCTGCATTTGAACCTGGGCCGATGGGCCGCAGCCAGCGCGGCCAGTGTTGCCATGATGTTGTCAGCATGCGGTGGCAGCGACACCGCCACAACCGTCTCATTGCCTAGTTGCGATACCGCCAGCATCAAGACGGCTTTGGGCAGCTCCACCGACACGGAGGTGTTGCTTGCCCAGCCTTTCACCAAAGATGCCCTGCTGAAACTCCCCAACTCGCCCGTGGCGGATGCCAGTGCGATCAAAGCAGCTGCTGACTTGTGCTTGGTCAAGTTACTGGTCAAGGGTGGCAATACGTCCGAGCCGACGACCGAGCCCTCCTATTCTCGGGGCGTGGGTATCGAGGTTTATTTGCCTACAAGCACCAACTGGAACGAGCGCATCCGCACTTACGGCAGCGGCGGCTGGATGGGTGGCTACCACACCGATATCACGCGCCTAGGCCAGAACGCAGGCCAGGGCGACCAGAAGCTGAACCAGGCCGTGGGCAAAGGTTTCGTTGTTAGCCATTCCGATGGTGGCCATTCCGGGATGCAAGGCGGCCCCGGTGGCACGGGCATTGCCAATGCCGGCGGCGGTGAGGGCGAATGGGCCATGAAAGCCGATGGCACGGCAAATACCGAACTATGGAAAGACTTTTCCGAACGCAGCATGCACGTCACGGCTGTCAAAACCAAGGAGTTGGTCAAGGCCTACTATGGCAAACAGCAAAAATACGCTTACTTCGATGGTTTCTCCACGGGCGGTCGCCAAGCTTGGAAGATCGCCCAGTTGTACCCGGATGACTATGATGGCTTGCTGGCCGGTGCGCCAGCGTTCAACTGGCCCAAGTTCATCCTGGGCGAGCTGTTCACGCAAAGTGTGATGCAGCAGGACCTGGGTGGTCCCGTCGCGCCAGCCAAGCTCAGTGCGGTCAGCTCCCGCGCGGTTGCCGCGTGCGACACGCTGAACATTGGACTGTTGCTCGACCCGCTCTCGTGCCAATATGACCCTGCAAAGGACACGGCTGCGGTTTGCTCAACCTCCACGCTCATCGATGGCACAACGGCTGGAACCAACAGCGATGCAGCCAGCTGCGTGACATTGGCGGAAGCCAAGGTTATCAACAAGATCTGGTACGGCCAGACGCGCGATGGCCGTTATACCGATCCGGCATCAGACCTCGGTAGCGGCAAGACGATTAACACCGCGAATCAGCAGATGTGGTACGGCGTGCCGCGTGGCAACTTGTTGGCTGGTGCCTTCCCCACGTTGCTCCTGGCCAACAGCAGTTCGAGCGGCACGGCGCTGCCGTTGACCATTGCGACGGACTTCCTCGCTCTGACGCTGGACAACCCCAGCCTTGCTTCGACCAATTTTTACAACAAGACTGGCGTGGGTGCCGATGCTTGGAAGGCGTTGAACTATGCCAAATTGGCGGAAGCCTCTGATTTGGCGGTTGCAATGAACAGCACACGTTTCGGCAACGTTGCGTCTGACAGCGCTGACCTGAACGGACTCAAAAGCAGCGGCCACAAGATTCTGCACTATCACGGTCTGGCCGACACGGCGATCTTCGCGCAGGGCTCGATCAACTACTACGAGCGCGCGATGGCCGCCATGGGCGGGCTTGCCGAATTACAGAAATTTGCTCGCTTCTACCTGATTCCGGGCTTGGCACATACGTCAAGTTTTAACTTCAGCGGTCAATACGATAAGGCTGACTCAACCAAGCAAGTCAGCGCAAATCTGGTGCCACTGCCCCAAGGATCGAATAACCCTGTGAACCAGGCGACAACCGGTCGCGATGAAATGTTCAACGCCTTGATGAACTGGGTTGAGCAGGGTACAGCCCCCGGCAACATTCAAGTTGCTTCGCTCGATGGTAGTGTCAAGATGCCTTTGTGCGTTTACCCGACCCGTATCGCCGTTAAAACCGGGGCAACCGACCTCAAGGCTGCAGCTAGCTACGAGTGCAAGTAATCTTGATCCTGAACGGTTAAGCGCAACTGCGACGACGCCCTTAAGGGCGTCGCCGTTAATGCTACAGATTGTCGAGGTTACCCAGACCCACCATGCTGGAGGCCTGGGTGGCAAGCGCGATGGTCGGCGTGTCGGGCATGGCCATCGGGACACAACTCAGTTTCATGCTGGCAGCACAGGCACCCACCGTTGCGACTTGTCTGACACGCCATACACCAACAGAATGGATGCCAGCGGCCTACTTTGTCAGCATAAGCTGCGCCGTGTCTGGTCTGGCGGCGCTCTGCTCTACTGAAACAAGTCAGGCCAATATTTCAGACTTGGGGAAAAGTCATTGCAATGACAAATCTAATATGCAGTAGCTAGATTATCCCTGTGTTCTCCCAAATATTTCTGCAAGCCAATGGAGACTAAAGGAGTGATCGGAAATGCTGCCAATTTGCAGATCCTCGATTTATACAGATTCTCTCCCTGCCAAACAATCAAAGTTGCGCAAGAGTGGTGTCTATACACCCTGCGTTCTGCGGTAAATCAGTCCACGGGACACCCGCAACTTCCTGGCCGCAGCGGAGACATTGCCACCGCACTCTTTGAGCGTTCTGGCAATCAAATCCACATCCGCATCACGCAGACTTGCTGGCTCAGCTGGGTCGACCGCAAGCGGCGCTTCGTCCTCCTCTGGCTCGCTCCAACGGCGTAACGGAATATCTGGGCCGATATCCACCCACTGGGCTTCCTGCGCAGGTTTCCCAATGGCAAAAATTTGCTGGTGCCCGTCGCGCGCCTGCAGCTCGCAACGCACATGCACCAGCAGACCGTTGGGCAATCGCAAAAAAGAATGACTGGCATCACGAACCGAAGCCAGATCAGAAAAGCTGCGCTGCAATATCTCGTCAACCTTGCAGGGCTCTGGCATGTCGCCATCCTGGTTCAGACCCAATAACCTGGAGGCAGCAAGATTTCTCCAGACGATTCTGCCTTCCATATCCACCCCAATCAGACCCGCCATCGGGGTATCCAGCATGGCCGGAGAAATCTGGAAACGAACGATCAGGTGCTCACTGGATTGGGACACCAGCAAACGGTTTTCGATCGAAGAGGCGTAGAGGCCCACCACCGATGCCGCATCAAAATTAAAGGCAATCCCTTCGCTGGACATGTCCAACACGCCGGCCAGGTTGCCATGGATGTCGCGAATCGGGGCTGCCGCGCAGTGCATGAAGTTGACACTTTCGAAAAAGTGTTCAGCCCCCTGTACACAGACTTGTTTACCGGTGCGCGCCACAATGCCGGGTGCCGTCGTTCCGATGGCCTCTTCTGCGAAGTTGACGCCGATGCGATGCGCCACCGGTGTGATCTTTTCGTGCACGCGCCCGGAGCAGGTGGCCCCAATCAGTACCCCGCTGGGATCGGTCAGCATGGCACCGCAATTCGTGGCCCCCAACACTGCGCCCAACTCATTGGCTTCTGCCAACCAGGCATCGCGCAGCAAGCGGTTCTTTTGTAAAGCCAGCTGAGCCCGGCTGGCCGACACCGGCTGAAACTCCAGGCGTCCGCGCGGGTCCTGTTTCTGTCTCAGGCATCTCGCCCAGGACTGAAACACAGCTTCGCTGACGATCCCTGAAGGCAGCTCACCTTCTTCAAAATACCGTTGTCGGGCCAGTGCAACCCGATCCGCGTGGGTAGTGAAGAAGAGGGATTTCATGGCCTATTCTTCCGAAAAATGCATTGGTGCGGTCCGAAAACCGGATTTTGACCAGGCCGATTGGGCTGTTTTTTGAACAATGAATTTTGCAGGGCCGAAATATATGTCGCTATGTTCAGTTGACGTTACTCCAGCGTCACCCTGAAAAGGGCGCGCCCTACATCGACTCGACCACCAAAACCCTTAACCGAATTAATCCACTCGGCGTCGGTTATTGTTGGCGGTGCGAGATGGGATAGCACGAGGTGTTTAACCTTGGCTTTTTCCGCGATTTCACCAACATCACGAACGTCGGTATGAGATTTTATGAGGTGATCAAGCTTTGACACTTGATCTTCGGTTCTTGGAACAGGAAATAGGCCATTGGCCCAGTCATGATTGATTACTTCATGAACAAGTATTTTTGCATTGTCTGCAAGCTCAATCAAATTTTCACTCTTATTGGTGTCACCAGAAAACACAATGGCACCTTTTTTCGTGTCAAATCTAAATGCGAATGACGGATACATCGGTGGATGTGAAACAAGAGTAGCTGTGACCTTTATTAACTCATCATGATAAATTTCAAACGGTGACATTCTTGGGGGTACACCGTCAGGCGTTGGTACGATCGTATCTGGAATCTTGATGTCATTCGCGTTAATGTACTTATGCGGATTTGGCATCCCGCTATCAAGAATATTGTCATTTAAGTCTGCAGCAAATGCTTCATAAATTTTATCAGTCATCTCCTTTGTCCCTGGATTTGGGCTGCTGGGATTAACAATTTCTTTAAAAGATGGAGAATTAATATTTTGGGGCGTAAGTGAGCCGCGTGAACCTGGACCATAAATCTGAATCGGTTCCTTTTTCCGACGTAGCCCTTCGGTTGCGCCGAAAAGCAACAGCTCGGGATACCCAACGACATGATCTGAATGCAAGTGGGTAATGAATGCAGCCCGGACACTTTCAAGCCCAGAAAATCCGGTTTTGTATTTAGCAGTACCCAACCCTGCCTGATAATATCGATCATGCCAGCCGCGGCCAAAATCAATAATATAACGAATATCACCAACAGCGATTGCAGCAGAAAAACCACCATCGGGATGTCCCCCGTAAGAAGTTCTGCCGGCAGCAGCACCAAGAATTATCAATTCAACCTTCTGACTGCTTTTTTCATCTGCAGCCCAACTTGGGGCCGACACTAGTCCCAATATAGAAACAGATGCCAATATAAGCCTAGATAACAAATTAATCATGATACATCCACTTCTTAAAAGTTAATACTACTCAACAATGAAATGCACCTACGCTTGTGCAATCCCACTTATTTGAGACATCTGCGTCCAAGCCAGAACAGTTATTAATAAACTATGCATTTTTATTCCCCAACTGTCATGCCATTTACGATGCGTCGGGTTGAGCCATGGGTGCGGCCCGTTGGAAAGCTTCCAAGGCACCGCAGTTCGCATCGACTTCCATGATCAGCGGCCAGCGCCCCAGGTCTACCTTGAACCGACGCGCACTTTCAATTTGGGGGATCAGGTACACATCAGCCAGGCCGGGCGCGTTGCCGAAGCTGAAGCCTGAGCGCTGGGTATCGGCCGCCAGCCGGGCTTCATAGGCATCAAAACCAGCGCTGATCCAGGTTCCGCACCAATGGTTGATGGCCGCATCGTCTGCGCCAAAGCTGGCGCGCAGCGTGTCCAGAATGCGCTTGTTGTTGACCGGGTGGATGTCACAACCCACCACCGCCGCCAGCGCCCGCACATGCGCTCTGTCGTTGACATCGGTGGGAAGCAGCGCAGGCGTGGGATGGCACTCCTCAAGCCATTCGATGATGGCCACGGATTGCGTCAGCACCCGCTCGCCATCCACCAGCGCGGGCACCAGGCCCTGCGGATTGAGTGCCTTGAAAGCCGCGCCCTGGTGCTCGTTCTTGCGCAGGTCCACGGCCACGTAGTCGTAGCCCAGACCTTTGAGATTCAAGGCAATGCGCAGCCGGTGGGATGTGCCACTGCGAAAGAAGTTGTAGAGCTTCATGTCGCAGGCTTATTCAGGCGCGCCAACCGTCAAAGCCACTTCGGCCACGCCTTCGACGCGACCCGTGATCTTGTCGCCAGCTACCACCGGCCCCACGCCCTCGGGTGTGCCCGTGTAAATCAAATCACCCGGTTGCAAGTGGTAGAACAGCGAAAGATCGGCAATGATTTCACGGACATTCCAGATCAGCTTGTCCACATCGGACGACTGCTTGGTCTGGCCGTTGACCTCCAGGGCGATGGCGCCGCTGTCAATCACCACACCCGCCATGGGCACGATTTCCGAGCAGACCGACGATTGCTCCACGTCCTTGCCCAGGTCCCATGGGCGACCCTTGTCGCGCGCCACCAACTGCAAGTCCCGGCGTGTCATGTCCAGACCGGCGGCGTAGCCGTAGATCAGCGTGTGGGCATCTTCCGCCTTCACGCGAAAGCCCGCCTTGCCAATGGCCAGCACCAATTCCATCTCGAAGTGGTAGTTGTTGGTCTCGGGTGGGTAGGCCACGGTTGCGCCCGAATCCGTCAGGGTCTGTGGCGCTTTTGTGAAGTAAAAGGGGCGCTCCACGGATTTATCCACTGGACGCCCCATTTCCACCGCATGGGCGTGGTAATTACGGCCGACAAAGAATAAGCGGTTGATGGGAAAACGAGCATCCAGGCCACGAACTGGAACGGACATTGCGGGTGGAGGGCTAAACAGGTATTGGGTCATGATCGTGCTACTTTCTAAGGATATTGAAGGGGTATCTACTCGGATGGCTGCAGTACCGCGCGGGCACTTGCAAGAATGCTTGTCGGGACTCAGCCTCGGTTCTCGTAAACACCCAGCTTGCGGTGCAATGGCGCTTCATCCGCCACAAACAGGAAGGCGGGTGCCGTGGCGGACCGGTTTTTCAGCGTCACGGCGGTATAGCCAGGCGCACAGCAAGTGTCGGCCTCGACCAGGGTGAAGCCGGTGGTTTCCACTTGCACATCAGTCTGGCCTTCGATCTGGTGGAACACCTGAGCGGGTGAGCGTGCTGGCAGGCGCAGCGTTTCGCCTGGACGCAACATCAGCGCATAAAAGCCCAGAATGTTTTCCGCGTCTGCACCGGTCTCGGGGTTGACATAGGTGACCTGCACGGCATCCGGTCCGGTTTGTTCTTCGGCCAGCGAGAGCAATGCTGCCTTGGCATCCGCCCAGGGATAACGCAGCATGGGATAGGCCTTGCTTGAGCGCTGGAACACCTTGGTGGGTGCCACGCCACCACGGGCATAAGCCTTGAAGCCCTGGCCCTCAGTGACGCTCTGACTGGGCCCTTCCAGGTGGTAGGAGGTCTCGGTGTAGTAGACCAGCGGCAGGTCCAGCACATCCAGCCAGATCACCGGATCCTTGCCGTCATGGCCGTGCTCATGCCACAGGCCGGTGGGCGTCAGGATCAGGTCACCGCGCTGCATGGGGCACTTTTCGCCACCCACCAACGTCCACGCGCCCTCGCCTTCCACCACCATGCGCACCGCATTGGGTGTGTGGCGGTGCACCGGCGCCAGTTCGCCTGGCAACAGCAGTTGCATGCCAAGGTACATGGCGGCGCTGGCCTGCATATTGGTCAAGCCGTGGCCCGGATTAGCCAGCACCAGCACGCGGCGCTCGGCTTTCTCGATGGGCGTCAACTCCCCGGCCTGGATCAACAATTCACGAACCTCGCTATAGCGCCAATGTGTGGTCTGAGTCTTGCGCGTCGGGATATTCGGCGGCAACACGCCGCGCAGGCTGGGCCAAAGGGGAACCAGGTTGCGTTGGGTGAGTTGGTCGCGGTAGGCCTGCGGCAGATCTTCCAGACGCCCCAGGGTGTCAAACCGTTTGTTATCTTCCATATGTGTACTCCAGTATGAATCAGGCTGCACCCAAACCCAGGGGCGCCGGTGTGCGTTTGACGATGTCGTGAAACAGCGCGTCAAATATTTCGCTATCGGCCGAGCCGACCAGGGGGTCTGCGTTTTGCGCAAAGGCATGGGCAATGTCGTCCCAGTCCGAGGCCAGGAGGTGAGCCTCGGCAAGCGGCAGAAGTTCGTTTTCTTCGGCACGCAAGTGCTTCCAGATGAAGTCGGCGTAAGTGGCTATGGTTGCCTGAAGTACCGCCAGACTTCCGGGGACACCTGCCTCGAAGTTCCCCAGATCGCGTCGGATCGCGGCCAGGGCCGCCGGCTCGTCCAGGTGTTGACGCTGCAGCGTGTCAATCAGGCTATTCGCCAACTGCGTGCGTTGCTTGAGACGGCTGAACAACCAGTCGTCTTCTTTCGGATGGTGCAGGCGGTCGGGAAAGGCGTCAATGTAGTACACCATGGCCCAGAACAGCGAAAAATCCATTTTCATGCGTTGCGCCTGCACCTCAAGCAACATCGTTTTGATGTTGTTGATCACGGCGCCTAAAACCCGATGTTCCGCGCGAATGATGCTGATGGCCTTGGATTTTGAATCGATCATTTGTTCCTCTCTGCGAAGTCGCAGTGTTTGCTATTTTTAAACACCCAGGTACTCATGCACGATGCGTGGCTCGGCTCGCAGTTCGCTGGAAGTGCCGGACCAGACAACTATTCCTTTTTCCAATACGAAATGGCGATCTGCCAACTCCAGCAAGGGCCCCAGGTTTTTATCAATCACGATCAGGGACAGGCCCTCACGCTTCAGGTCCCCCAGTGCGCGCCAGATTTCTGCGCGAATGAGCGGAGCCAGGCCCTCGGTCGCCTCATCTAGCACCACCAGCCGCGGGTTGGTCATCAAGGCGCGACCAATGGCCAGCATCTGTTGCTCACCGCCCGAAAGCTGCGACCCCATGTTGCTGCGGCGCTCCTGCAGACGGGGGAAGAACCCATACACCCGCTCCAGATTCCAGGTCTTCAGACCGTTGGCGGCATTGCTGCGCGCCGTGGCAATCAGGTTCTCCTCCACCGTCAGATTCGGAAAGATCTGGCGCCCTTCTGGCACCAGGCCCAAGCCCAGCTTGGCAATTTGGTGGGATGGCAGACGCTCAGTGCGCTTGCCAGCAAACTCGATCTCACCGGCCTTGGGATCCAACAAACCAAACAGGCATTTGATGGTGGTGGAGCGGCCCATGCCGTTGCGCCCCAGCAGGGTGATCACCTCACCCTCGGCCACGGAAAGATCGACACCAAAGAGCACCTGTGCAGCGCCATAACCCGCCTTCAAACCCGTCACGTTTAATAAAGGCTTCATGATCAAGCGATCTCCTCTTCACCAAGGTAGATGGCACGCACTTCCGCATTGCCACGAATTTCCTCGGGTGTTCCCGTCACCATGAGGCGACCGTAAACCAGCACGCTGATGCGATCAGCCAGAGCGAACACCGCGTTCATGTCATGTTCGACCAGCAAGATCGTGTACTTGCGTTTGAGCGACTTGAGCAGCGCCACCACCGCACCCGACTCCTGCACACTCATGCCAGCCATCGGCTCGTCCAGCAGCAGAAATTTTGGCCGTGCCGCAAGTGCCATGGCCAGTTCCAGCTGACGGCGTTCACCGTATCCCAGTTCCGAAGCCGGCGCATCAATGCGCGTGTTGAGCCCGGCGGCCTCAATCCCTTCCCGAGCCGCCACCAAGGCCTCACGGTCACCGAGCAAAGATCGCCAAAATTTGAACGCATGGGTGCGAGCACCCAAAGCTGCCAGTGTGGCGTTTTCCAACACCGTGAATTCATCGAACACCGAGGTGATCTGATAGGACCGCACCAAACCCATGCGGGCGCGCGCATTGATCCCCAAGGCAGTCACATCTTCATCGCCAAAGCGGATGCGCCCACTGTCCGAGCGAAGCTCACCCGACAGCTGGTTGATCAGCGTGGTCTTGCCAGCACCATTCGGGCCAATGATGGCGTGCAGTTCACCTTCCTTGACGTCCAGTGACACCTTGTCGGTGACCAGGATGGCGCCGTAGCGTTTGGTGATGGTATCGGTTTGAAGCAGTACCTTCATGCGCTGCGCTCCTTTTTCGCCAGCTTTTCCAGCCAACCTGTCAGGCCTGTTTTACCCAGCATGGCAACACCCAGAATGGCCAGACCAAACACGGCCATCCAGTGCTCGGTGGCGGCTTTCAGCAGCTCTTCAACGCCCAGAAATGCCATGGCACCCAAGAACGGCCCGAAGACGCTACCCAGCCCGCCCAACACGATCATGACAATCAGTTCACCCGACACCGTCCAGGCCATGCTGCTGGGCGATGCATAGGCATTCAGATTAGCCAGCAACATGCCCGCCATACCGCAAAAAATGGCGGAAATTGTGTAGGCGGCAAGCTGGTAGCGCTGCAAGGCCAAGCCCACGGACATGACCCGCCGGGCATTCTGGCGTCCAGCGCGCAAGGCCATTCCGAAAGGCGAGGACCGCAGTCGCATGACCCAGTAAGTCAATGCCACCAGCAAGCCCCAGGCACAGTAGTAAACCGACAACGGGGTGTTCAATTGCAAGCCAAGGAATTCACTGGCAGTGGCAATGCTCATGCCATCGTCACCGCCATACTGCTTCAGGCTGACGATGACAAAGTAGCCCATTTGCGCGAAGGCCAGCGTGATCATGATGAAAGCGATGCCAGACGTCCGCAGGCTGATCAGTCCGGTAAGCCCTCCCACCACCGCACATACCAGCACACAAATGCCCAAATGGATCCAGCCAGAAGACACACCATAGTAGGCCGGCAGCGAAACGCTGTACATGCCAATGCCGATGAAGAGCGCATGCCCCAGGCTGACCAAGCCGCCGAACCCCAGCGCAATGTTCAGCGCGCTGGCTGCGATGGCGTACACCAGGACGCGAGCGAAGAAGGCAACCCAGAAGTTGTCATCCAGTCCAATAGCAATCGGTGGCAGCACGGCCAGTGCCAGCAGCAGGAGTACCGGTATGAGTTGCGCCGGTCGAATCAGGTTTTTCATGACTTGGCCTTGTATGCGGGAAACAGGCCTTGCGGACGCCATGCCAGGATCACCGCCATCAGCAGGTAAATCAGCATGGATGCAAGGGCGGGACCGGCGGCGTTGGCGATCTCCCGATCGGCAAAGACGCGGATGAGCATGGGCAAAAAGGTTCGCCCCAGCGTGTCGACCAGGCCAACAATGATGCCGGCATACAGTGCGCCACGTACCGAGCCGATGCCACCAATCACAATCACCACCAGCGTCGTGATGAGCACGGGCTCACCCATGCCGCTTTGCACGGACAGGATCGGACCGGCCATGGCACCGGCCAGGGCAGCCAGGGCGGAACCCAGTGCGAACAGCATGGCGTTGAGCAGCCCGATGTTGACGCCCAAGGCGCCCACCATCTGCGGGTTGACCGAACCGGCACGTATCAACATCCCCACGCGGGTCTTGTGGATCAGCCACTGGCTGCCGGCGGCCACCAGCAGCCCCACAGCAATGATCAAGAAGCGGTAGCTGGGATAGGTAAAGCCCAGGAATTCGACGGTACCGGAAAGCGACTCGGGCAGCGAAACAAACATGGGCTGGGGACCCCAGATCATGCGCACCACTTCATTGAAGAAGAGCACCAGGCCAAACGTCGCCAGGACGTGATCAAGGTGGTCACGCCGGTAGAGCTTTGATACCGCTACCCGTTCCAGCACCAGGCCCACGACCCCACCCGTCACAACCGCTGCCAGCACCCCCAGGGCAAAGGAGTCAGTTCGCACGCCAACAACGGCCGCAGCGTAGGCGCCCAGCATGTACATCGAACCATGCGCCAGGTTGACGAAGCTCATGATGCCAAACACCAGGGTCAGGCCGGCAGCCAGCAGAAACAGCATGACGCCGTACTGCAGGCCGTTGAGCAACTGCGCGATGAGCAAGGTGGCTGACATCACTTAGCCTTGCACTGCGCGACGTAGGAATCTTGATGGTCGGGCAGTGGTGTGCCCAGCTGCTTGACGGTGACCGCACTGCCTTCCTTGACGGTCTGGAAGGCATAGTAGTTCTGCACCGGCATGTTGTTGGTGTTGAACCGGAACGGACCCCGGATCGACTTCAACTCGGCACCCGCAGACTTGACAGCGGCTGCGAATGCCGCCTTGTCGGAGGTGTTTCCCTTGACCTTGCGCACAGCAATGTCCAGCAGCTTGGCGGTGTCATAACCTACCGCAGCGTAATGGCTGGGAACACGACCGTATTTCTTGCTGAAGCTGGCAATGAACTCGGTATTGCCTGGCGTCTTCAGCGCCACATCCCACATGGCGCCCGAAATGGTTCCAACGGCTGCGTCGCGCAAGGAAGGTAGGGTGGTGCCGTCCACAGTGAAGGCAGAGAGCAGCGGGACCTTCTTCATCAGGCCGGCCTGGCTGAACTGCTTGACGAAGTTCACACCCATGCCACCCGGATAAAACACGAACACGGCATCGGGTCCGGCAGCCTGCAGTTGTGCGATTTCGGCGGAGTAGTCAGGCTGGTTGACCTGGGTGTACACCTCGTCGGCGACCTGACCCTTGAAATAGCGCTTGAAGCCGGCGACATAATCTTTGCCGGCCTGGTAGTTGGGTGCCATCAGATAGACACGTTTGTAGCCGCTGTCCTGTGCAAACTTGCCCATGGCCTCAGCGGTACCGTCGTTCTGCCAGGCCATCGAAAACACATTGGCCAGACAACCGGCACCGGCCAGCGGCGACGGACCTGCATTGGTTGCAATGGCGACCGTTCCAGACTCCACAATGCGCGGCAGGCTGGCCATCAGCACATTGGAAAATCCCAAGCCCACAATGGCGTCCACCTTGTCGCGGTCAATCAACTTGCGCGCAATCTGGTTGCCCAACTCGGGCTTGAGCTGGTCATCTTCACGCACGACCGTGACGGCCTCGCCGCCCAGCTTTTTGCCCAAGGCTTCGATGCCCAGCATGAAGCCGTCGTACTGGTCCTGGCCAACCGCGGCAACCGGCCCGGACAGGGGAGCGGTAAAGCCAATTTTGACCTCCGCATGGGCGGCGGACAGGCTCAGCACGGCCATGCTGCAGGCAATGGTCTTGACGATGGAATGAGTTTTCATGTTGTCTCCTAATAGTTCAGTAAATTGGGTCAATTCAGTCGAGTTTCAGCATCACGCGCATGTTTTCAATACGGACCGCGTAAGTCTTGATGTTCTCGGTCAAGGGGGCGCACAGCGCCTGGCCGGAGCACACGTCAAATTTCCCCTGATGCAGGGGGCACTCGATTTCGCGGCCTTCAAGAAAGCCGTCGCTCAAGCGCGCATGGCCGTGGGTGCAGATGTTGTCCGTTGCAAAGACCTCGCCGTCGACCTCGTACAGCGCAATCTCCTTGCCCGCCACCTGCACCGCCATCACATCACCTTCGGGAACATCCGCAAGTGCTGCTGCATCCATCCAGTTTTCAGCCATGGTGGGTCCTTAAATTGGATAAATGATGGAATTGGCGATCATTTCGCTGTCGTAGACGCAAAGTCGCGACTGAAACTTCAATCCTTCAGGCGTTCTCACGACAACATCGCGGTAATAACCAACATTGAAGACCGTCGAGTCACCATCAAATTTGGTGCGGATCACGGTGTAGTTGGCCTCCGAGGTGATGCGCTCACCGTAGATGTCCCGCTCCACGGACACCACGCGAGGCGTACCGACGATGTGACGCTGGTAGTAGGGGTCGTGGTACATCGTCTCCTTGACGCCGTACACCCGGTCGCGAATCATGTTCTTGCTCTCCAATGCCAACAGGCAAAGCGGCAAGCCCTGGTCGTGGTTTTCGCGCGGCTGAAGACGGTAGGTGCCTTCTTCCACAAAAAATTCGGGCCATTTTTCCCACTCAGCCGAGTCGCAGACCATGGCGTAGTCGCTGTAAAGGTTGAGCAGTTCGAAGTAAGTTTTGAAGTCAATCATGATTATTCCCCCATCACCTTGCGCCAGTAGTTGTACATGCCACGGATCAGGGTCTCGGTGACCATGTGATCGGTGTCGCCAATGTCGTATCCACCCATCTCGATCACGGTGCGGTGAGCCGGTTTTTGTTCAAAGCCCTCTTGCGACCATTCAATGACCTCGCCGTCGTCGGCAGATACAAAACCGGCAGGGCCAAACAGATTGGCCTGGATCAGGCGGCGCTCCTTCATCTCAGGTGTGTCATCGGCAAAGCCGAAGTGCGTCCAGACGAAATCAAAGGAGCCATGACCGTTGGGCTGGATGTGGCGGGTGGACACGCTGTTAACCTGCTGCTGAATGATCACGCTCGGAAAAATCGTGGTCATGACAGCAGTGGGGCCGCCCCACCACGGTTCGGGCACGATGTCCAGTAAACGCGGATCGTTGACCTTCATCTGGTCCTTGAAGCTGTCCACACCGGACACCACATCGGCGTTCTTCCCGCCCTGGCCGCGGGTGGAGATCATGGCGGCATGGCGGAACTTGTCGTCCATCTTCAATTCGGACTTGTTATCCGCGCGCCACAGGCCGAAGGTCGAGAACCAGGTGTGCAACAGGCCAGGGTGATACGGATCCTTGATGTTTTCCTGCATCAGCTTCCAGTTGCCCGGAATGCGCTGGCGCCGGTAGCCCAGAATCTCCAGCTTGCGGCCATCGAAGACGCGGTCAAAGTATTTGAGAATGGTGGGGCCGAGGAATTCCTCAAACGGTTCCACGTCATGGTCAAACGAGGCGAAAACCACACCGCCCCGTACCGCCACCTTGAGCTTGGTCAGCCCATGGTCGGCCACCTTGAAGTCTTTGGGCATACCGCCATTGACTTTCCCCTCTTGCTTGACGCCGCGAAGAAACGGCACACCCTGAAGGTCACCCTTGAGACTGTAATTCCATTGATGGTAGGGGCAGAAAAAGTCCTTGGCATGACCGTTTCGCTCACGGCAGAAACGCATGCCCCGGTGAGCGCAAACGTTTTCGATCACATTGACGCCACCTTCCGGATCACGCACCATGATGACAGAGCGCTCTCCAATCACAGTTCGCTTGAAGTCGCCTGTATTCGGGATTTCAGCCTCCAGGCCGACGTAGCACCAGTGTCCGTTATAGAACAGTCGGTCCAGTTCCTTCTTGTACACATCCTCTCGGGTATAGGCCCAGAAGGGCACCCTGCTGGTTCCTTCCCCCGGCCACGTCGGGCTTTCCGGGAATACGGTTTTTGTCTCACTCATTGCTTGTCTCCTCGAGTTGGGTTTGAGTTGGTAAATGCAGCGCCCTTCAGACGCCGCTGGGATAAAACGCGTCCGCGTGGACATGACCGGGCTCTACGCCCAGGCGGGTAACGAGCAGGTTGAGAGCCTCCACCATGGCAGGGGCGCCACACAGGTAGGCGCGCCAGCCGGCCAAGGTTCCGAGGTCCTTTTCAATGGCATCGGTGACCAGACCACTGCGCAGGCCTGCACCGGCAGCGCCGGTGGCCACAATGATGTGAACGATCACATTCGGATGCGCAACGGCCAACGCCTGCAGGCGCTCGGCGTCGTACACATCCTGTTCACTGCGCACGCCAAAATAAAGATGAATCGGGTTTTGCATGCCGGCCGCCAGTGCGCCACGCACGATAGACAGCACAGGCGCCAGACCGGTGCCCCCACCCACACAAAGCATCGGCCCGGTGTGTTTTTGCCGCAGGTAGGCGGTACCCAACGGGCCGCTGACGCGAATCGCAGCACCAACTGCCAGTTCGTCAAAGATGTATGCGGTGACGCGGCCATCGGGCACGCGGCGGATCTGAAATTCCATTTCGGCGTCACCACTCAAGCCGGCCATCGAGTAGGGCCGAATGTGTTCGGGCGTGAATTGCAGGGTGGCATACTGTCCCGCACTGAACTCAATGGGTTTGGCCAGCTTGACCCGGATGCGACGGATGTCATGGGTTGCCTCTTCGATTGCAGTGACGGTGCCCTTGACGATGCGCGCGGCATGCACCACAACCTCGTCCACCTCGGGCAATTCGATCACGCAGTTGTCGGTCAGCACCGACTGGCAAGCCAATATGTATTCGTCTTTTCCTGCTGCGTCGGGTCTGCCGGCCTCAGGGCCGCTGTTGCGCACCTGACCAGACAGCACACGGCAACGGCAGGTACCGCAGCGCCCCGACATGCAGCTGTAGGAAATTGGCAATTGGTTGGCTCTGAGCACGTCCAGCAGATTGCTTCCGCTGTCCACGTTCAGACGCACATTGAGAGGTTCTACGACGAGTTCCATATATTGAGGCTGATGCCTTTGTCTCCTGTTTGACGCAATTGTGGAGATTCATGCGATATAAGTCGATAAACTAAAACCAATAGATAGAATCACTATTGTGAATATTGGGGGTGTTGTATGGACTTGCGCGAAATTGACCTGAATCTCCTGGTTGTCTTCAATCAGCTTCTCCTTGACCGCAGCGTTTCCACGGCGGCGGAGAAGCTGGGGTTGACGCAGCCGGCCGTCAGCAATGCACTCAAGCGCCTGCGCGCCGTATTGAAGGACGAACTGTTTTTGCGCACCTCACGCGGCATGGAACCCACGCCGTATGCCCTGCATTTGGCAGAGCCCGTGGTCTATGCGCTGAACACACTTCAGACGGCATTCACCACACGCGACTCATTTACGCCGGAAACCAGCACGCGCAATTTCCAACTGGCAATGACCGATATTGGCGAAATGTACTTCATGCCGCCGTTGATGGTCGCGTTGTCCAAAGAGGCGCCCCATGTGCGGGTAAGTACGGTGCGGCCCAACACCGGAAACCTGAAAGAAGACATGGAGTCCGGCACGGTCGATTTGGCCCTCGGTCTGCTGCCCCACTTGCAGACCGGTTTCTTTCAACGCCGTCTGTTTCTCCACAAGTACGTGTGCATGTTTCGCAAAGGACACCCATTGGCCAGGTCGCCAATGACGCTCAAGCAATTTACCGAACTTGACCATGTTGGCGTGGTCGCTGCGAACACCGGACATAGCGAAATAGATGGCTTGCTTGAGCGCGCAGGCATCAAACGAAAGATGCGCCTGGTCGTCCCGCATTTCATTGCTGTGGGGCACATTCTTCAGAGCACTGATCTCATCGCCACTTTGCCGGAGCGGTTTGCCGAGCGATGCGAAGTGCCATTTGGTCTTGCTACATCCCCCCATCCGGTCCGTCTGCCAGACATTGCAATCAACCTCTTTTGGCATGCAAAGGTCAACAGGGATCCCGCCAACATGTGGATTCGACAGCTCTTTGTAAAACTCTTCGCAGATAGTGATGGCAAGCAATCCTTGCCACGTTCTGCACGGAGCACCATAAGTTCGAGGTGATTGACGGCGCATAGGCCGGTGAATATCAGAAGGCTGAATTATTTGATGCTAAGACCTCTGGAAACTTCCAGCGCAGAAATTGCCCGCCCCTGTACAGCCTGTCTTTGCGTGTTCCAACGGCAAGACCTCGTGCATCGCGCATGTGTGCGTCGTACCGGTTCAGTTCCTCCGAGATTGGTCCGGTGGGTGGCAGAAATTCAGCGATGACTCGCTCCTCGCGAAGCACCTCCAGCAGTAGCCCGAGCCCAGCTCGCAACTGATCGTGGCTTCTCAACGCCATGGCATGGCAATCACAGTTTGGCAGGTGAAAATTGAGAAATTGACTAACGCAATCCTCGTCGAGTTGGCTGGCCGTCAGAGTGCAGCGAGCCATCCAGTGGGCGAAATGCGCCAGGGCGTCAATGTGACTACGCGATGATTGCCGGGAGTAACTTCCTCGCTCAAGATTTGCCGCGTAGGCATCAACATGCGCGGCAAGCGGGCCGTCAAGTAGCCAGGTCTTGGCCAAAGGGGGTAACGAGTTGATCGAGTCCATGGTGGTCTCCAGTTGTGAAGCCACCACTCATGCGCCCATCCGGAAATTATGTAAAGCTCATCAAATCGTCAAATTCGGCTGTTCACAGTGAAGGCCGCCACCAATGAATCAAAACTGTTCATAACTGGGCACTGTGCATAAGGGTATCTTCAGCTCCCAAAATTTGTTGCTGGGCCACCTGCAGCTGGGAGCGTGCAGCGTCCAGATCAGTTTGCGTCGCCACGACCTTGGCCTGGACACTGGCAAGCCGGGATGCTTCGGCGCGAATCTGCTCTTGAACAGCCAGCAGATCCAGCAATCCGATCTCCCGAGCCTTTGCTGCCAGATCATCGTGCTTGGACTGCAGCGCCTGCATGTCGGCTTGGGATTGCTGCCGGTGAGCCTGCAATTCGGCTTCAAGCCGAGCCGCATTCGCCTTGTGTTCCGGACCTTTGAAATAGTCGCCCAAAGCCATATTCTTTCTCCCTTTGCCCGCTCTACTGCTGGCATGTTTGTCTCGGGATTATTACCTCGATTCCGCTGTGTCTGTTGTCGCATTTAGACGCAGCACCAGCCGGAATTCGGTTCCTTCAAGCATGACCCCAAAGGGCAACAAGGCGACCGCCACGAACTTTGGCTGACTGGCAAAGAAAATCGATTAATTGGATTGCTCGGAAGCTGACACGGGCGGCTGTCGGGTTCCGCTGCTGAAGAGTCAACAGATCTAGCACGGATTTCCACAATGCTTATCCTGCCACCCGTAGCCAAAGTAGGGCGGGTGCCCGCTCAGGCGGTTTCCCCCAGCCGCCCGTCGCGAAAATCACTCAGCGCCTGGTAAATCTCATCCTGCGAGTTCATCACAAAAGGGCCGTACTGAACAATGGGCTCCTTCAGAGGCTGGCCTGAAACAAGCAACACCCTGGCGTCAACGTCGGCCTTGATCACGACCCCATCAGCCTGCGCCTCATTGGCCAGAATGGCCATGCGCTGCGCCGGCACGGCCTTGCCGCCAATGCTGACCTCACCGCGGTAGACATACACAAAAGCATTGTGCCCCGCCGGCAATTGTTGGGCAAAGTGCGAGCCACCCGGCAGATGCAGATCCAGATAATTCGGCTGCGTGGCATCACGCGTCACGGCACCGGTGACGCCATGGCTATCCCCGGCAATCACGGTGACTTCCACGCCTTCTTCTGTGGTAAATTTCGGCAGATCATCAGCCTTGAAGTCGCGGTACCAGGGGGTGTTCATCTTGTCGCGTTTGGGCAGGTTCAGCCAGAGCTGAAAACCTTCCATCACACCTTCTTCCTGCTGCGGAATCTCGGAATGGATCACGCCCTTGCCGGCCGTCATCCACTGCACGCCGCCGTTTTCCAGCAGACCCTGGTGGCCGGCACTGTCACGGTGCAACATGCGCCCGGCAATCATGTAGGTGATGGTCTCGAAGCCGCGGTGCGGGTGGTCAGGAAAACCGGCGATGTAATCGTCCGCCCTGTCGCTGCCAAAGGCATCGAGCATCAGGAACGGGTCAAGCCGATGCTGCAGGTTCTGCGTCAGCACCCGGTTCAGCTTGACGCCGGCGCCGTCCGAGGTGCCTTGGCCGGCAACCAGCCGCTCCACGGTGCGAGAGACTTCAACCCGGTGTGGGTCGAGGGTGGTGTTCATTAACAATTCCTTCGTTGGGGCAGGGCGCCCATGGGCGCCCTGCCAACTTGATCAAGGGTGCAAGAATAAATTCAGGCGCGGCGTGCATCCAGACTCCAGGCGCCAGCGCCGTTGGCGGCAATCGCCAGCAAGCCACCGACCACCGCGATGTTCTTGAAAAACAGCAGTTGCTGCATGAAGGCCTGGTCAGCCGGCACACCCCAGTAGGCGTGGAAGAAGAAACTGGCCACCAGCGTGAATGCCGCCAGCAC
>NZ_JAMPXE010000206.1 GCF_023701345.1 Rhodoferax sp.
GAGGTGCCCAGCAGCAGGCGGCTGGCAAAGGTCTGGCCGTAGAGCACCAGTGCGTCGTCGGGCGTTTGTTCTGAATACATGTTCATGAGGGTCAATCCTTAGCCCCCGGTTACCGGCGCAATCAGGTCGATCTGGTCTGCGTCGTGCAACGGGGTGTGGTGGTAGGCGGTATTGGGGATGAATTGCAGGTTGATGGCGGCAGCAAAAGGCGGTTTCAAGGGCAACAGGGCCACGGCATCGGCCAGCGTCGCGGTGGCAGGCAACTCAAACGTGTTGCCGTTGATCAGCACCTTGATCGTTGTTGTCATCATGCAAGCGCCTGGACATCCGGCGGCATGGATTGCCGCGCTTCGCTCGCAATGACAGCTTTAAGACCGTCATGGCGAGACGCGTCAGCGGCGTGGCAATCCATGACAGCCACAGTACCGTCATTGCGAGGAGCGTCAGCGACGTGGCAATCCATGGCTTCTGCCAGCGCCGAACGCTCACCCTGCATCAGCTGCAGCACCATGTCGTGCATGGCCGGGGCGATCAGATAGCCGTGCCGATACAGGCCGTTGACCTGCAGGCAGCGCGCGCCCAGGCGGCGCACTGCGGGCCGGTTGTCGGGCAGGGTGGGGCGGCACTGCGCCACCAGTTCCACAATGCGCGCCTCGCCAAAGCCGCTGTCCACGGTGTAGGCGGCGCTGAGCAACTCCAGGGCCGAGCGCACGCTCATGGGCGAGGTGTCTTCCGACTCGATTTCTGTCGCGCCCACCAAAAAATAGCCGTCCTGCTTGGGTGCGATGTAGATCGGGTAACGCGGGTGAATCAGCCGGGTGGGGCGCGACAGCGTCACGTTCGGGGCGTGCAGGGTGATGATCTCGCCACGCACGCCGCGCAAGCCTGGCCATTGCGGCTGCGCGCCCAGGCCACGGCAGTCCAGCACCCAGTCGGGCTGGCCGGGTGTGCCAGGCGCAAAGTCATTTGGCGAGCGCGGGCTGTTCCAGTGCAGGGTGACCTGCAAGCGCTGCAATTGCGCCAGCAGCGCGTCCATCAGCTGGTGGTTGTCCAGCTGGCCTTCGCCCGGTAAATAAAGTCCTTGTGCAAAGTGTGTGCCCAAGCCGGGCTCCAACTGGTTCAGCCCCGCCGCATCCAGTTTTTTTTGGGTGGGCAGGCTGGGTAATCGATTGGCGGTGGCGACCAGCAGTTGTGTAAAACGCTGGGCATCAGCCGCATCCTGGCGGTGCCAGACCACCAGCGTGCCTTGCTGCTGGAAGAACACGGGGGCATCGAGTTCGGCGATCAGCTCGGGCCAGCGCGTCAGGCCATATTGCCCCATGCGCACCACCTGGTCTTCGGCAACCGCCGACTCGGCCAGCGGCGCCAGCATGGCAGCCGCCGCAAAGGCGGCGGCGCGGCGTGAATCAGCCGCGGCAGCGTCATAAACGCTTAACGAGTGGCCAGCGCGCGCCAGAGAGCAGGCCAGCAGCCGGCCCATCAGGCCCGCGCCCAAAATGACGATGTTCATGCTTTTTGGCCAGCCAGTGCCAACGGGCTGGCCGGGCGCGTCAGCCAGGCCAGCACAAAGGTGATCGCCAGCGTCGGCAGCGCGGCGCCAAATTGCGGAGCGAATTGCGCCAAGGCGTGGTAGCAGCCAATGCCACCGAGCCACAGCAAGGCCGCGGTCCAGTCCACCTGCCGGCTGTTGCTGGCAACGGCGCCGGTTGACGTGGCCAGCCGGCCCAGGATCACGCCGTAGAGCGGCACAAACACCGAACTCAGCATCAGCAAAAACGGCTCCAGGCTGTGCATCGGCAACACCAGCGCCAGGCCGGTGCACAGCAGCGCCAGGCCCAGGCCCCATTGGCGCACGCTCCAGCCCGGCTTGATGCTGTGGCCCGACACCGCGCCCGAGTACACATCGCCATAGGCGTTGTCCACCTCGTCCACCAGAATCAGCGTCAGCGCCAGCAGGCCGCCCTGGGCCAGCAGCAGGGCACTGACCAGGTCGGTGCCCGGTGCGGCCACCGTCACCACCATCACGCCCAGCGCATAACACCAGATGTTGGCCAGCGCATAGCCGAGCCAGGTGCCGCTCATGGCGCTCTTGCCCGACTTGCCATAACGCGCGTAGTCCGCCACCAGCGGCAGCCACGACACCGGCATCGCAATCACCAGGTCCATGGCCGACAGCATGCCCATGCTGCCATCGCCCGGGCGCGTCCAAAACGCCTCCAGACCCTGCGCCTGCACCTGGCCGCCAAACTGCCAGGTCAGCCACAGCAGCGAGGCAATCACCAGCGGCAGCGCCACCCGGCTGACAATTTTGCGCACCAGCTGCGTCATGGGGCGCGACAGCAGCAGCACCAGCACGCCGCCCCACAGCAATGTGGTCAGCACCCGGCCCTCCATGCCGCCCAGTTCAAATCCAAAAGATTGTTTGCCAATGGCGGCTGTGCCGTCGCGCATGATGACCAGCTCGAACGTGGTCCAGCCGATCAGTTGCGCCATGTTGAGCAGCACCGGCAGGCGGGCAAAGGCACTGCCATAGGTGGCGTGCATCAGCGCCGCGCTTGACAAACCGGTCTGACAACCCAGCCGCGCGGTCCAGGCCAGCAGGCCGGCGCCAATCAATGACCCCAGCACAATGGCGATGGCCGCATCGCGGCTGCCCACGGCCGGCACCAGATAGGCGCCCACCTGCATCACCAGCAGGCCCACGCCCAGGCTGAACCAGAGCGAGGCGTGGTTGTGCCAGTTGAAGACCCGCTCTGAAGACGGCACGGGTGACAGGGCCGAGTTCGTCGCGGCGGCCTGGTTTGAATCAGAAGTAGCTGTATTTGCCATCTGTTTGCTCCATGCAAAAAGTTGGCAGGTCGGCGGTCGAAAGAGGTGGAAAACCTCGCCAGAGAAGGCGGCGAGCACCGGTTTTTAACCTGCTTCCCTGCGCGAGGATTACCTCAGTCAGGTTCAAAGGGACTTTCTCAGTCGTCTGCCAGCAACTTCGGCAGCGCAACACCCCTAGCGAAAGCGTTGTTCAACGCAGCGCGAATTCTATAGCGGCTTCAACGCGAAAGAACGGCGTCATTGCGAACGCAGTGAAGCAATCCATGACTTCCGACTGCATGGACTGCCGCGCTACGCTCGCAGTGACGGCCATCACACCGTCATTGCGAGGAGCGTAGTGACGTGGCAATCCATGAAGTCCTGGATTGCCGCGCTCCGCCCGCAATGACGATACCAGTCACGCTCCGCTCGCAATGACGATACCAGCCGCGCTTCGCCCGCAATGACCTTGATGACAACGTTTAAAGCCTCAAAACCTTACACTCGGCGCCTTCCCCTGACCCTGAATGCCCATGAACGCCCCTGTCGACGTCTCTTTTTTCCCGCGTGCAGCCAAGCCGCTGTCCAGCTACCGCAAGTTCTGGGCGGCACGCTTTGGCACGGCCCCGTTTTTGCCGATGAGCCGCGCCGAGATGGAGCAACTGGGCTGGGACAGCTGCGACGTGGTGCTGGTCACCGGTGACGCCTATGTCGATCACCCCAGCTTTGGCATGGCGGTGATTGGCCGCATGCTCGAAGCGCAGGGCTTTCGCGTCGGCATCATCGCCCAGCCCGACTGGCAAAGCGCCGAAC
>NZ_JAMPXE010000068.1 GCF_023701345.1 Rhodoferax sp.
TCTGCTGACGAGGCCACGGCCTTGATCATGAAGGCCCGTGAACATTGGTTCGCCAATGACGCATCTTCAAAAGAGTGAAAAATGATGAATTTACAGTTGAAGTAAAGACGTTAATTGCCTGCGGGCACCAAGTCTGAACTAAAGGTTACCTAAAAAATGTCCAGTATGACCGTTGCCGAGTTTGCTAATGAACTCAAGAAATCACCCGACACATTGCTTGAGCAATTGAAGTCGGCAGGTGTGGCCAAATCGGCTGCATCTGACAAGCTCACAGAGTCTGACAAGCAGCATCTGTTGAGTTATTTGCAGCTCAGCCACGGTACCAACACGGGTGAGCGCAAGAAGATCACTCTGGTCAAGAAGTCGACCACTGAAATCAAGCAGGCTGATGCCACCGGCAAGGCGCGCACCATTCAGGTGGAAGTGCGTAAAAAGCGCACGTTTGTGCGCCGTGATGAGGGCACGGAAACCAGCGCGGGTGCGGTGCCGGAAGAAACCGCTGAGCAGGAGGCGCAACACGCGGCCACGTTACAGATCGACCATGCCGAATTGGCACGTCGCGAAGAAGAGGCGCGGCGCCAGGCCGAGTTGATCCGTCGCCAGGAAGAAGAACTGGTTGAACGACGCCGTCAACGCGAGGCGCAGGAAGCCGCCGCCCGTGAGGCTGCTGAGCGTGCGGCTGCCGAAGCTGCGGCTGCGCGTACGCTGGCGCAACAACAGGCCGAAAAAGTTCAGTCGGCGCCGACTGCGCCGGTAGCAGATGACAGCGCGCAGCAGGCCGCCAAGGCAGCTGCTGCTGCGCAGGCCGAAGCCGGTCAACAGGCGCAACAACAGTTGCGCGAACAAGCCCAGGAAAAGGCAGCGCTTGAGTCCAAGAACCAGATTGCAGAAGAGCGCGCCCGCGCTGTTGATTTGACAGCGCGCCGTCAAAAAGCCGAATCCGAAGCGGCAGCCATCCGTTTGATGATGTCGCAGCCGGGAAAAAAATTGCCACCCAAGAAGGTGGAAGAACCCAAGCCGGTGGTCAAGACCGCCGAGGCGGCCAAAGCCGGACTCAAAGGCACCTTGCACAAGCCGGCGGGCAGCCCCGCCGGTGCCAAGCCAGCGGCACCCGGCGCAGCTGCCGCAGGTACGGCTGCGGGTGCCGGCAAAGAAGTCAAATCTGCCAAGCTGTCGAGTAGCTGGGCGGGTGATCCAGCCAAGAAAAAAGGCATTCCCACCCGTGGCGACACCGGTGCTGGCGCCGGTCGCGGTGGCAATTGGCGCGGTGGGCCGCGTGGCCGCCGTGGCAGCAACGACCGCGGTCATGACGATCACCACCAGGCTGCGCCGGTGGAAGTGCGCGTGCTCGAAGTCCATGTGCCTGAAACCATCACCGTCGCCGAGCTGGCCCACAAGATGGCGGTCAAGGCCTCCGAGGTGATCAAGCACCTGATGAAACTGGGTCAGATGGTCACCATTAACCAGCCGCTGGACCAGGACACTGCCATGATTTTGGTGGAAGAAATGGGTCACAAAGCCATTGTGGCGGCGCTCGATGACCCTGAAGCTTTCACCGATGACGAAGTCTCGCAACAGCAGGCTGAGTCCTTGCCACGCGCGCCTGTGGTGACTGTGATGGGCCACGTCGACCACGGCAAGACCTCGTTGCTGGACTACATTCGGCGCACCAAAGTGGCGTCGGGCGAAGCCGGTGGCATTACCCAGCACATTGGTGCTTACCATGTGGAAACAGCGCGTGGTGTGGTGTCATTCCTTGATACCCCCGGCCACGAAGCGTTTACCGCCATGCGTGCCCGTGGTGCACAGGCCACTGACATTGTGATTCTGGTGGTGGCAGCTGATGACGGTGTCATGCCGCAAACCAAGGAAGCCATCAAACACGCCAAGGCGGCGGGGGTGCCGATTGTGGTGGCCATCACCAAGGTGGACAAACCCGATGCCAACCCCGAGCGCGTCAAGAACGAGCTCGTGGTTGAAGACGTGATTCCCGAAGATTTTGGCGGCAGTTCGCCGTTTGTCTCGGTGTCGGCCAAGACCGGCCAGGGCATTGACGAATTGCTGGAGCAAGTGCTGTTGCAGGCCGAAGTGCTGGAACTCAAAGCCCCGGTGGATGCCATGGCCAAAGGCCTGGTGATCGAGGCCCAGCTTGACAAGGGCCGCGGCCCGGTGGCTACCGTGCTGGTGCAATCGGGTACCCTGAAAACGGGTGACGTGGTGCTGGCCGGCCAGACCTTTGGCCGCGTGCGCGCCATGCTCGACGAAAACGGCAAGCCCGTCAAATCGGCGGGTCCGTCAATCCCGGTTGAAATCCAGGGCCTGACCGAAGTTCCGCAAGCCGGCGATGAATTCATGGTGCTCTCTGATGAGCGCCGTGCCCGTGAAATCGCCACCTACCGTGCCGGCAAGTTCCGCCACACCAAGTTGGCCAAGCAGCAGGCTTCCAAGCTGGAAAACATGTTTACCGACATGACCGCAGGCGAGGTCAAGATGGTGCCGATCATCGTCAAGGCCGATGTGCAGGGTTCGCAGGAAGCCTTGTCGCAGTCCCTGCTCAAGCTCTCGACCGACGAGGTCAAGGTGCAACTGGTGTACGCCGCAGTCGGTGCCATCAGCGAGTCCGATGTCAACCTGGCCATCGCTTCCAAAGCCGTCATCATCGGCTTTAACACCCGGGCTGACGCTGGTGCGCGCAAGCTGGCCGAGAACAACGGTGTTGATATCCGCTATTACGACATCATTTACGACGCGGTCGACGAACTCAAACTGGCCATGTCGGGCATGCTGACGCCTGACAAGAAGGAAGAAGTCATTGGTACCGCCGAAATTCGCCAGATTTTCAAGGTGTCCAAGATCGGCTCGATTGCGGGTTGTATGGTCACGGCGGGTGTGGTGCGTCGCAGCGCGCGCTTGCGCTTGCTGCGCCAGAACATGGTGATCATGACCGGCGAACTCGAATCGCTCAAGCGCTTCAAGGACGACGCCAAGGAAGTGCGCGAAGGCTTCGATTGCGGCTTGAACATCAAGAACTACAACGACATCCAGGTCGGTGACGTGCTGGAGTTCTTCGAGATCCGCGAAGTGGCGCGTACGCTGTGATCCATTGGGCCTGATCCGTGCATAAAAAGTCTGCCACACCCAATCGCGCCTTCAAGGTCGCCGATCAGATCCAGCGTGATCTGACCGAGTTGATTGCGCGTGAGCTGAAAGACCCGCGGGTCGGCATGGTCACCATCCAGGGCGTCGAGGTGACGCCCGACTATGCCCATGCCAAGGTGTTTTTCAGTTTGCTGGCGGGTGACGTGAAGGCGTGCACCGAGGGTTTGAACCAGGCTGCCGGCTTCTTGCGCGCCGGCTTGTTCAAGCGTCTGCACATCCATACCGTGCCCACCCTTCATTTCATTTTTGACCAGACCCCTGAGCGCGCCGCTGACATGAACGCCCTGATCGCGCGTGCGGTGGCTTCTCGGGCCAAGGACGATTAGCTAGATGAATGCGCCGCGTGTACGGGTCACGAGGCGCCCCGTGCATGGGGTGCTGTTGCTGGACAAGCCATTGGGCTGGTCGAGCAACGATGCGCTGCAAAAAGTCAAATGGCTTTTGCGCGCTGAAAAAGCGGGCCATACCGGCACGCTTGACCCGCTGGCCACGGGTGTGCTGCCGCTGTGTTTTGGGGCGGCAACCAAGTTCAGCCAGTTGCAACTGGATGCCGATAAAACTTATGAGGCCGTGCTGTGTCTGGGTGTCAAGACCAGCACTGGTGATGCCGAGGGAGAAGTGATCGCAACGCGACCGGTGGCGGTGAGCGACTTTGACGTGGCGCGGGTGATGGGGCAGTTCACTGGCTCGATCAGCCAGTTGCCGCCCATGCACAGCGCCTTGAAGAAAGACGGCAAGGCGCTTTACGAGTATGCGCGTGCCGGGATTGAGGTAGAACGGGCCTCACGAGAGGTTCAGATTTACGATTTGCAATTGACGCTGGTGACAACGGATGCGTTGCAACCCGCGATCAAGTTGGTGGCGAAGTGCAGCAAGGGCACCTACATCCGCACGCTGGGCGAGGACATCGGAGAGGCGCTGGGTTGCGGTGCCCATTTGAGTGCCTTGCGGCGCATTGCCACCGGTGGCTTCGCGGTGGCGCAGTGCGTCACGCTGGAGGCGCTGGAGGCGATGACCGAAGCGCAGCGTCTGGCCTGTTTGTTGCCGGTGGACAGCTTGTTGGCTGATCATGCGGTGGTCACACTCGACGCGGACAATGCCGGGCGTTTTCTGTCGGGTTTGCGTCGCCGTGGGTCTTGGCCCGATGCGGCGCAGGTCGCGGTGTACGCCGGTGAAGATGCCATGTTGCTGGGCACGGCCCGGGTGGTAACCGATGAATTGATTCCCGGGCGGCTGCTCAGCCCGATTGAAATTGAACAGATGAGAAGTTTTAAACCGAATGTGATAGATGCCGGGACAGAGGTGGGCGCAGGGTGCGCGGTCCTGAACTAATTTAAGAGAAAGTGAACCATGGCACATAAACAAATCAGAAATATTGCAATCATTGCCCACGTTGACCATGGCAAAACCACCATGGTTGACCAGTTGTTGCGCCAGTCCGGCACCTTTGCCGAACACGAAAAAGTGGTTGACACTGTGATGGACAACAACGCGATTGAAAAAGAGCGCGGCATCACGATTCTGGCCAAGAACTGTGCCGTGACCTGGGAAGGCACGCACATCAACATCGTCGACACCCCCGGTCACGCCGACTTCGGTGGCGAGGTGGAGCGCGCGCTCTCCATGGTTGATGGTGTGGTGTTGCTGATTGACGCCCAGGAAGGCCCCATGCCGCAGACCCGCTTTGTGACCAAGAAGGCGCTGGCCCTGGGCCTCAAGCCCATCCTCGTGGTGAACAAGGTCGACAAGCCCGGTGCCCGCCCGCAATTTGTGGTCGATGCGGCGTTTGATCTGTTCGACAAGCTGGGTGCGACCGATGAGCAGCTCGATTTCCCGGTTGTTTACGCCTCGGGCATCAACGGCTGGTCGTCGCTGGAAGAGGGCGGTCAGGGCGAGCAGTGGGGTCCCGACATGTCGGCCCTGTTCAACACCATTCTGGATCATGTGCCGCACCAGCAGGGTGACCCGGCGGCGCCGCTGCAACTGCAGATTTCTGCGCTCGACTTCTCCACCTTTGTCGGCCGTATTGGCGTGGGCCGCATCAGCCAGGGCACGATCCGCCCCATGATGGATGTGGTCGTCATGGAAGGTCCGGACGGCAAGGCCGTGAAAGGCCGCATCAACCAGGTGTTGACTTTCCAGGGGCTGGAGCGCGTGCAGACGGATGAAGCCGGTCCGGGTGAAATTGTGCTGATCAACGGTGTGGCGGACATCGGCATTGGTGTCACCATCACTGATCCGACCAACCCGGCACCACTGCCGATGCTCAAGGTGGATGAACCCACCCTGACCATGAATTTTTGCGTCAACACCAGTCCGCTGGCCGGCCGCGAAGGCAAGTACGTCACCAGCCGCCAGATCTGGGACCGCCTGCAAAAGGAACTCCAGCACAACGTGGCCTTGCGCGTCAAGGAAACCGACGAAGAAGGTATCTTCGAAGTCATGGGTCGCGGCGAACTGCACCTGACCATTCTGCTGGAAAACATGCGTCGCGAAGGCTACGAACTGGCTGTTTCCAAGCCGCGTGTGGTGTTCAAGGACATTGACGGCGTGCGTTACGAGCCCATCGAGTTGGTCACTGCCGACATTGAGGAACAGCATCAGGGCGGTGTCATGCAGGCACTGGGCGAGCGCAAAGCCGACCTGATCAACATGGAACCGGACGGTCGCGGCCGGGTCCGTCTGGAGTACCGCATTCCGGCGCGTGGCCTGATCGGTTTTACCAACGAGTTCATGAACCTGACGCGCGGCTCGGGCCTGATCTCCAACATTTTTGACAGCTATGAGCCGCACAAGGGCGAGATTGGCGGCCGCAAAAACGGCGTGCTGATCTCGATGGATGCGGGCGAAATCTTCAACTATGCGCTGGGCAAACTCGATGACCGTGGCCGCATGTTTGTCACGGCCAATGACCCTGTCTATGAAGGCATGATTGTGGGCATCCACAACCGTGACAACGACCTGGTGGTCAATGCCACGCGCACCAAGCAGCTCACCAACTTCCGCGTCAGCGGCAAGGAAGACGCGATCAAGATCACGCCGCCGATCCAGTTGACGCTGGAGTACGGCGTTGAATTCATCGAAGACGACGAGTTGGTCGAAATCACGCCCAAATCGATTCGCCTGCGCAAGCGTCACCTGTCCGAACACGAGCGCAAAAAAGCCGGTCGCAACGCCTGACGCCTGAGTTGAAACTCACGCACAACCGGGCGGTGTGGGTGATGGTGGCGGTGACCCTGATGTGGTCCACCGCTGGCGTGGTCACGCGTCATCTGGAGCACGCGCAGAAGTTTGAGGTCACTTTCTGGCGCAGCTTTTTCACCATGTTGTGCCTGCTGGTGATATTGCCTGTGTTCAAAGGCCGTGATGTGTTCAGCCGCATGCGCCATGGCGGCGCGGCGCTGTGGTTGTCCGGCCTGTGCTGGTGCGGCATGTTTACCTTTTTCATGGTGGCCATCATGCTCACCACGGTTGCCAATGTGCTGGTGACCCTGGCCTTGGCGCCCCTGCTGACCGCGCTGGCAGCGCGCATTTTCATCGGGCACCGAATTCCATTGCGCACCTGGCTGGCGATTGTGGTGGCGGGCGCTGGCATTGCTTACATGTATGCCAGTCAATTGGGGCAAGGCATCAGTCTGGCAGGCACCTTGGTGGCGCTTTGCGTGCCGATTGCTGGTGCAGCCAACTGGACCATCACGCAACATGCTCATGCGCAGGGCAAGGACGTTGACCTGATTCCCGCCGTGTTGGTGGGCGCGGTGCTGTCGTCATTGGTCACGCTACCGCTGGCCTGGCCGTTTCAGGCGTCTGCCCATGATTTGTCGCTGCTGTTTGGCTTGGGGCTGGGGCAGTTGGCCATTCCCTGCGTTTTGGTGGTGGTGTGCGCCCGTGTATTGAAGGCGCCAGAAGTGGCTCTGCTGGGCCTGCTGGAGGTTATTTTTGGCATTTTGTTGGCCTGGGTAGGGGCGGGTGAAGTGCCTGGCCGAGATGTGTTTGTTGGTGGCGCGCTGGTGATTGGTGCCCTGGTGGCCAACGAGCTGGTCGGATGGAAAGAGCGGGCATGAGTGGCGCCATGAATGACGTGCTGTGCGAGGTTCGTGGTGAGGTGGGGTTCATCACCCTGAACCGGCCGCAGGCCCTCAACGCTTTGAGCCTGCCCATGATCCGCGCCTTGACCACTTGCCTGCTGGCCTGGCGTGAAGACGCGCGCATCAAGGCGGTGGCGCTGCGTGGCAGCAACAAGGCCGGGCCTTTTGGTGCCTTCTGTGCCGGTGGCGACATCCGTTATTTTCACCAGGCCCTGCTGTCGGGCGACCCGGCTGCGGAGGATTTTTTTACCGAGGAATACAGCCTCAATCACCTGATTCACAGTTTCCCCAAACCATTGATTGCTTTCATGGATGGCGTGGTCATGGGTGGCGGCATGGGCCTGAGCCAGGGTGCATCGCACCGGCTGGTCACAGCGCGCAGCAAACTGGCGATGCCGGAGACGCTCATCGGTCTGTTCCCGGATGTCGGAGGCGGCTATTTCCTGAGCCGCTGCCCCGGTTACGCGGGCGAGTGGCTGGCCCTGACCGGGACCTCATTGGGTGCAGCAGAAGCCATTGCATCAAGGTTGGCGGACCACTGCCTGGATGCCGAACGGCTGCCACAAGCCTGGGACGCACTGGCCGACATCAAGTCGCTGGACGCGGCGCAGTTGCAGGCATGGGTGGCTGAATTTTCAACACCTGAAGACGCACCGTCTGGGTGGGACAGAGGCCGGATGGATGTTTTTTTCTCGCTGGATTCGGTAAGCGCCATCGTGCGCGCGCTGGAAGCCGATGCTTCCGACTGGGCACAGCGCACCGCCATGCAGTTGCGCCAGCGCTCACCCCTGATGCTGCATGTGGCTTTTGAACAGATCCGTCGGGCGCGCCACCTCACCTACGCACAAGACTTGCAGATGGAGCGCGACATGATGCGGCATTGCTTTTTCCCCAGACATCTGGCACGCAGGGGTGCGCAAACCGAAGCGGCAGAAGGCATCCGTGCCCTGGTGATCGACAAGGACAATGCGCCGCTCTGGCAGCCCGCGCGCATTGAAGAGGTGAACCCCGAGCTGGTGCTACCGTTTTTTGACAGCCCTTGGCCGGCGCATGGCCATCCGCTGCGCACACTGATCTGACGCTTGTTGCGCAGCACCTAAAGTTGGCGGTAGACCGCTTGTGCAAGCTGCATCAGCGCTGCCCGGGGCAACTGGCCAGCCAGTGCGTAACCAAAGCCCTGGTCGACCCAGTAAAAACTGGGTACCCCGGCCTGGGGCTCGAACCGGAATCCGGTTTCCTGGCTTGACATGCCTGCTGCTGGTTGATGCACCGCGCCCAGATAAAGCGTCACGCGCTGCCCCGCTGCGTCCTGAAACATGAACTGTGCGCGTGCACCCGCCTCGCCAGGCAGCAAACGTCCGCCTACCAAATCAAAGCCCTGGCCGGTCAAATCAGGCACCTTGAGCGGTTTGCCTAATCGTTTGGACAACCATTGCACCAGGTGAGCCTGCTCCTGTGCCGTGACTTCCACCGGATGGCGAATTTCGGGTGTGTAAACGGCGTGGGCCAGTCCGGCCTGACGCACAAATTCACGCTCTGGCAGCGCTCGGGCCATGCCGAACGCCGTTGCCGCACGACCGCTCACTTCCGGCCAGTGGGTGTTGGCCAACCAGCCTGCGCCAAATGCCATGACAACACTGGCAGCCATGCCGCCATAGCGCCACCAGTGGTTACCGGTTGTACGCACGGCGTCGCCAGCTTGCGCAGCCTGTAACAGTGGGTGCGGTACCGACTCGGACAGGACCTGGGCATGCAGGCAGTGCAATGTGTCACGCTGGCGCTGCCACTGCGCGAATCTGACCTGAACGTCAGGGTCATCTGCCAGCCTCATCCGCAGCGCTGCCAGATCGTCAAGCGAACCCTGACCGTCCACCAGTGCGTGGAGTTCGTCATCAGTCAAGGGGCGGTTAGGTGTGCGATTCATGGTGATTGGGGTTTATTTCAAGCGGTGCAGCGTCATGGGGCGGGGCGGCACCGCATGATCGGCTGGTGGCTCGGTGCGCACCCGTGCCGGTGCATCCAGCAGTGCCTGCAAGCGGGCTCTGGCACGTGACAAGCGCGACATCACGGTTCCCAGCGGAACGCCGGTGACCTTGGCAATCTCGGCATAACTCATGTCCTCCATGCTGACCAATAACAACACTTCACGCTGCTCCGGCGGCAGGCGGAGCAGGCAGCGTTGCAGGTCGAGCGCCTGGTCCGGGTTGGACGCAGGTGCCGGCAGATCATCGGCCAGTTCGTCAATGTCCTGCATTGCCGGTCGTGCGCCGCCCGCTGACTGGCGCAATTGATTGACAAACAGGTTGTGCATCACACTGAACAGCCAGGCCCGCAAGTTGGTTCCCACCAGCCACAAGCGCCATTTGTTGCAGGCACGCTCCAGCGTGTCCTGCACCAGATCATCGGCCGCCCAGGTGTCCCCCGTGAGCGCCCGTGCATAACGACGCAGCGAGGGAATCTGGGCAACCATGAGTTCGCGGCTCATGGGCTTATCACTGAAGTGCCGGCCGCGTTGTCAGATCAGGGTTTGGCGACTTGCCAGACACCGCTGAAACCGTCCCCGGTTTTGTCGCCAGGCTTGCTGTCCTTGACCCAGTAATACACGGGCTTGCCCTTGACTGCCCATTGTTTGCTGCCGTCATCTCGGGTGATGATGCTGAAGTCACCGCTGGCGGACTCGCCCTGGGCCGCCATGAGGGGTGGCCAATTGGTGGCGCACGGGCCATTGCAGACCGACTTGCCGCTGCCGGCTACATCCTTGTCAAAGGTGTAGAGCGTCATGCCGTTGGGGCCAACCAGCACGCCATCAGAAACCTTGACAGGCGCGGAAGCCACCGAGGCGCATGCCGTCAGCATGGCAAAAGTGACCGAGGTCATGAAAATTGTTGGTGATTTGAATGTCATGATGAACTCCTAAGTTGGGAAAACGCAAACAGACGTTTGCAATCACATGAACAGGGCGCGCAACGGTTTTATTCCAGCAACTTGCAAATAAAAGATTGAATCCGGATTTTCAGGCCATGACTACAATCCGCGCGAGTCTTTATTCTATGAAACCTTTCAAAAAATCCGTTTTAATCCATCACAGCCTGGCCGTATCGCGCTGGTGGGCGGCGCCTTGGTGATCGGGATGCTGGTGGCCTGCGCCATGATGGGCTGGCCGAGCGGGTTGGTGGCGCTGTGAGCTTATTCAGATCGGCCTCCGTGGTGTCAGGTTTGACGCTGCTGTCGCGCATCACCGGGTTGGTGCGTGAGCTGCTGATTGCCGCTACTTTTGGTGCTTCGGCCATGACCGATGCTTTCAACGTGGCGTTTCGCATTCCCAATCTGTTCCGGCGGTTTTTTGGTGAAGGGGCTTTCAGCCAGGCTTTTGTGCCGGTGTTGGCCGCTGCCAAAGCGCAACAGGGTGATGCCGCAACCAAGGTCCTGATTGACCGGGTCGCCACGGTGCTGGCCTGGGCGCTATTGTGTTTAAGCGTGCTGGGCGTGCTGGGCGCCGGTGGTCTGGTGTGGGCCATGGCAAGCGGCATGCAGCAGGACCCGCATGGCTATGGCGTGGCGGTGCGCTTGACGCGCTGGATGTTTCCCTACATTGCCTTCATGTCGCTGGTGGCACTGGGCGCTGGAGTGCTCAACACCTACAAACGTTTTGCGGTGCCGGCCGTCACCCCCGTGCTGCTCAATATCTCCATGATCTTTGCCGCCTGGCTGGGGGCGCCCTGGTTCAAAACCTTGGGGCTGGAGCCCATTTATGCTCTCGCCGGGGGCGTCTTGCTGGGCGGTGTGTTGCAGTTGTCCGTGCAATGGTTGGCTTTGAAGCGGCTCGGGCTCAACCCACGGCTGTCCTGGCGCTGGTCGGCCTTGAAGCAGGCCTGGGCCGATGCCGGCACGCAGAACATCCTGATCCTGATGGGCCCGGCCTTGCTGGGGGTCGGCGTGGCGCATTTGTCGATGCTCATCAACACCCAGATCGCCTCCTACCTGGCGCCGGGCAGTGTCAGTTGGATCACCTATGCCGATCGGCTCATGGAGTTTCCGACTGCCATGCTGGGCGTGGCCATGGGCGTGGTGCTGATGCCGCAGTTGGCCATGGCGCGCGCCAGCGGCGACACGGCACGCTATTCGGCCATGCTGGACTGGGGCCTGCGCCTGGTGGTTTTGCTGGCAGTGCCCTGTGCCCTGGCGTTGCTGGTGTTTCCAAAGCCGCTGGTGGCGGTGCTCTACCATTACGGCGCCATGACCGACTTTGACGTGCAGCAGGTTACGCGTGCGCTGATGGGCTGGGGTGTGGGGCTGATCGGCATTGTGGCCATCAAGGTGCTGGCGCCCGGTTATTTTGCCAACCAGGACACCAGAACACCGGTCAAGGTGGCGGTGGTGGTGCTGGTGCTGACCCAGATGCTGAACGTGGCTCTGGTGCCCGTTTTCGCCCATGCCGCTCTCACCCTGTCGATCGGTATTGGCGCCATGGTCAATGCGCTGTGGCTGTTGCTGGGTCTGTTGAAACGTGGCAGCTACAGGCCCGAGCCGGGCTGGGGCCTGTTTGTGCTGCAGGTTCTGGCGGCCTGCGTGCTGCTCGGTCTGTTTCTTGTTTGGGCGAACAGCCACTTTGCCTGGACGGCACTGCGTGCCGAAAGTTTGAAGCGGATCGGGCTGCTGGCATCCATTCTGCTAGCCTCTGGCCTGATTTACTTTTCGGCCTTATGGGCTGCCGGCATGAAACTGCGCCAGTTTTTAAGACGATAGACAATAGACCCCATGAATCTGTCATTGAACATTCCCACCCCACTGGAGTATTTTTCTGCTCTGGTGCACAGCGATGCAGATTTTCCCCTGCTGGAAGCCGCCATCAGCCTGGCGCAAGATGAATACCCGGACCTCAGTGTGCAGCAAGTGCTGGGCGATGTGGACCAGTTGCTGGCGCGACTGAAGCGCCGCTTGCCGGCAGATGCCGGTTCATTGCAAAAACTCCGCGTGCTGAACCAGTTTGTTTACCGCGACCTCAACTTTGGCGGCAATTTCAACAACTTCATGGACCCGGACAACAGCTACGTGCATGTGGTGCTGCTGACCCGTCTGGCGATTCCAATTTCTCTGGCCGTGATCTGGCTGGAACTGGCCCAGGGCATTGGCCTGACGGTGCGCGGCATCAGTTTTCCGGGGCACTTCATGGTCAAGGTCAATTTGACCGAAGGCCAGGTGGTGATCGACCCGCTGACCGGCAAGTCCCTCAGCCGTGAAGAACTGTCCGAGCGGCTGGCGCCGTTTCAGGACCTGGCAGGCCTGGACGAAGATCAGGAGTTGCCGCTCGGCCTGTACCTGCAGGCTGCGCCCCCGCGCGACATCATTGCCCGCATGTTGTACAACCTCAAGGATATCCATGTCGCGCAGCGCGACTGGCCGCGCCTGATCATGGTGCTGGATCGTCTGATTGTGCTGTTGCCGCAAGCCTGGTCGGAGTACCGTGACCGGGGCCTGGCGCATGCCGAGGCCGGCCACCCGGGGCATGCCCTGGAAGATCTGGAAACTTATCTTGCCAATGCCACCGAAGCTGGCGACCGTCGTGACATCGCGGCCCGGGTGAGCGAGTTAAGACGCGCCACCCAGTAAGAACGCACCAGGACCAGGCATCCTGGAGGGGATTATTTAACCCGCAGGCCTTGCACCAGCGCTCCGGCCGCCATGCCGCCCAATGCCCACAGCAAATCGAAATTACCAACGCCAAGCGCGGCAATGGCTGGCCCGGGACAGACACCGCACAAGCCCCAGCCGACACCAAACAGCGCCGAACCCACCAGGGTGTCTTTGTTCCAGAAGCTGGGGTGGCTGTGGAAATGCGAGCCAAAGACAGGTTTTAAGAGCAGCCGTGGTGCCAATTTGTAAGCCAGCACCACCACCATGACGGCGCCGCCCATGACCAGCACCAGGCCAAAATCCTGCAGGCGCAAAAAACTCAGAACCACCTCGGGCTGGATCATGGTCGAGAAGGACAGTCCAAAGCCAAACAGCATGCCCGCTGCCAGTGTGGCGAGCATTTTCGGTAGCGACTCCTTGGCTGTCGTCATGCCAGCCACCTTGCCATCAGATTGGCTGTCAAAAATGCGGTGGCCATGAAGGTCAGCACTGCCAACAGCGACGGCCATTGCAGCGAACCCAATCCGCAAATACCGTGACCCGAGGTGCAGCCATTGCCCAGTCGGGCCCCGTAGCCTACAAAAAAGCCTCCCAGCAGCAATTGCCACACCGGCACGCTGGTGCTTTGTGCAGCCCTATCGGCAAACCCCAGCCACCACAGCAGCGCTCCCAAAATAAGCCCGGCCGCATACACCAGCCGCCATCCGCGTGAAGCAACAAAGCGTGGCTGCTGAAAAAACGGCCGTTGCACGACAAAAGACCATGTGCTGGAAAACACCGTGCTCATGCCGCCAATGCGGCCCGTTAAAACAAACAGCAGCGCCGTGCCGGCGCCTACAAACAGGCCACCCAGCAGGTAGTGCTGCCAGCCCAGGGGAAAGAGAGTGCTTGAAAAAATCATGGTCTGATTATCGGATTGAAAAAACGACATTGGTCCGCCGCGTCCGGACGTATAACGTTATGCTGTGTACTCCGGTGGCCGATTGGCTCAGGCATCGCCTTGCGCCATCCAAGCTGTCAGGTTGATGTTTTTTACAGCACCGCGTGCCAGCCCAATACTGGTGCGGGTTTGGCGGCTTTTAAACATACTTATCCACAAACTAGCACACAGTTTCAAGGGGTAACCTTGATGGCCAGCAGCGTGCAGTGGACGAAAATACCAAGGTTTCAAAGTGCTAACACGAAATCTCACCCTCCAATGAAGAGTTTTAAAAAAGGTACTTTTACTGACTATTTTTTGGGCACTGTCTGCAAAGCCATAGCCCGCGCGGCTTACGCCGCTTGTTCCAGCAGTTATCCACAAGGTAGCACACACAAAATCAGGGTAACTATTTATGCACAGCACGCCTGACAAAGAGACCATCGCCATGCTGCCGCCTTTTGCGCGGCTGGGGCTTGATCGCATTGCTCTCGTGACCACGAAAACCGAGGCCGAGGCCGCCTTTGCCACATTGACGGTCGCCAGCGCCTGGGGTTTTGATACCGAGTCAAAACCCACGTTTCGCGTAGGTGAAGCGTCGGACGGGCCGCACATCCTGCAGTTGTCCACCCCCGAGCGTGCCTGGGTCTTTCAGTTGCACGACCCGGCCTGTCGCGCCGTGGCGGCCGAATTGTTGCAAATGAAAGGCGTTGCCAAAGCCGGCTTTGGCCTGCGCGACGACCGCAAGCGCATCATTGAAAAACTGGGTGTGGAACCCGCCGGCATCCTGGAGTTGAACACCGTGTTCAGGGAGCGCGGCTACCGCAAGGACATGGGGGCGAAAGGCGCGGTGGCGGTGCTGTTTCAGCAACGCTTCATCAAATCCAAAAAAGCCGCCACCAGCAATTGGGCCAACCCCCGCTTGTCCGAGGCGCAGCTGGTGTACGCCGCCAACGACGCCTATGCCGCGATTCGGGTGTTCGACGCGCTGGGGCTGGGGTCAGCGATGACTGGGCAGCTTTAACCCTTGGTAATCACAGCACAGGCCAAGCGCGGTCCTGCATTGCCCGTGGGTTGGGTTTTGAAATCATCCGCATCGCGGTGAACAATCAAGCCACGGCCAACGACATTGGTCGCCCCTTCGCCGACGGTGATGGCAGCGGAGGTGTAACTGAAGCGCGCCACACCGTTGGCATCAGCTTTCAGACTGGCCAGGTCACCGGCATGGTGTTCGCTGTGGTCATAGGCGCCATGTGCTTTGCCGGTGGGGTTGAAATGGCCGCCGGTGCTCAAACCATCTCCGCTGGAGCAGTCCCCCTTTTCATGGATATGAAAGCCATGTTCCTTGTTGGCTGCCAGCCCCTGTACCTCGCCTGCCACAAGCACCATGTTCCCCTGCTGGGTAAACGTGACCGTGCCGACAACGGCGTTGCCTTTGGTGGCAGCCAATTGCGCGGTGGCACTGGGGGCGACAGGGTAGCCAGCACACGCAGAAATCAGAAGAGCCGAGGCAATGGGGGCAATGCGTTTGATCATGGGAATACCTCCTGAGGTGAATGTTGAAACTGATATAGCCAGTTAAAGTATGTCAGCCTGGTCGAAGATGTACCGGCGTCTTCGGATTGACCACGATGCGATGTACGGTAAGTGGCCGCATCCCGAACAAGGTCAGTGGGTGACGAACTCGTAGGCCACTTCTTCGCTCTCCACCATGTCGAGCAGGTCGTTCAGCACATCATCGTCTTCGGTGCTGGCCCAGGTTTCCTCGGGGTCGCTGGCGAACAACGGCTCGATGGCAATGTCCAGAAACTGATTGTTGGGCAGTTTCAGCACGTGCCCGCCTTCGGAGGTTTTAACCAGTTCCCAGTCATCCGGGACCGACATTTCCAGCTTGATGGTGACGTTGAGTTTCTTCATGATGTTCCTTGTTTGCTAAGGCAGCGAGATTAACCGAAATGCCATGGCAACAAGCGCAGCGCAAAACGCAGGTTGCCGCTACGCACCCCGTTGCGCGGCTTCCCTGGCGTGCAGCTTGGCGGCAATGTATTCGCCATGGGTCACGTGCAGCAAGCCGGCAATCTTGCTGATCAGGTGGTTTTCATTGGCGTCCAGATGTCCGTCGGCAAAAGCCACCTGCCACATGTGTTCCACCACCTGAATTTTTTCGGCCTGCGTGAACTGCTCGTTCATGGCGCTGGTAAAACGGAAGTAGTCGTTGGCGCTTTTGGCCGTTTTTTCTGCCTGCGCCAGCAGCCGGTTCTGTTCGTCCTCGCTCAGTCCGAATTTGGATCGCAGCGCCGAAACGGTTGCGGTGCGCTCAGTGGCGGATACGTCGGTGTCAGAACGCATCACCTCGACCAGCAGCACCGCCGTGGCCAGTTGCAGGCTGCGTGCTTCGTCGAAGCTTGCCAGACCGTTGGCAGGCATGAAAAATTGGGTCAGCAGGTTTTTGAATGGACTCAGCATGGTTGGATGTCATGAAATTGAACTTGGCTGATGCTTCACAGACCGCGCTGTCAATACGTGTGAAGCCAGGCAAGCCTGTTGCGATCGCTGGTATTTTCGACTGTTCGCCATAAGCGCTCATTTTCCATAACTCAAAGTCCCTTGAAGACCTGTAGTACTAGTTCTTTCGGAAAGAAATTGCTCCTTCTTTAGAGATATTGCCGGGAAAACTTTTCTTTTTTAAAGTCAACGGCACATGTTTTACCCCTGAAGCACCAGTACAGACTTCAAGTTCCAGGACGCACTTTTTCCATTGACATAGATCAAATCAAGTTAAATATTCATTTGATTTGAACTTTATAGCCATAGAATCCAGCCCATGTTTTCAGAGTCCCACTTACCGCTGCGCCATACCAGGTGGATCGTATTGGTGCTGCTGTTCTGCATGGGAATAGCCACTGCCAGTCCACTGGTCAAGCCCAAGACCATGGTCCTGGTATGTACAGGCGCAAACGCCCTCGTGCTGGTGCCCATGGCTTATCGCCGCCCTCACGCGGCCCGCCACCCGTTTTACCAACCTGAACCGAAAGGCCATATTATGAAAAATGACATCCAACTGACTCCCCCAAGCTCGAATGGTTTGGCGCGTAGAACCTTCCTCAACACCGCCGCATTGACCGGGCTGACGCTCGGTGTCACAGCCTGTGCTGACAAAAAACCGGAAAGCGCGGCGCCTGCTGCGGCACCTGCTGCTTTAGACAACCATGGCGCTGCGTCCGCCCATCTGAAACCCGGCGAACTCGACACCTATTACGGCATCTGGAGTGGCGGCCACACCGGCGACATGCGTATTCTGGGCCTGCCTTCCGGCCGCGAGTTGCTGCGCATTCCCTGCTTCGTGCCAGACGCACTGGTCGGCTGGGGCATCACCAACGAATCCAAGGCGATCATGGGCACCAAACCCGATGGCTCCTTGCGTTACACCGTCGGCGATTCACATCACACGCACGCTTCCTACAAGGACGGCAACTACGACGGGCGTTACTCCTGGATCAACGACA
>NZ_JAMPXE010000207.1 GCF_023701345.1 Rhodoferax sp.
CCCGCCTCGACGGCCTTGACCCAGTTCAGGTTTTTCCAGTATGCGGTGTCGTCGTTGCCCGCCAGGTGGGTAATCACCAGCGATTTGTTCACGGGGTCGTATTGCTGTTTGCCGCGGAACATCTTGACCGGCCAGATCATCGACTTGCCGTCGGTGGCGCTGCCTTCGAAGCGGTTGATTTGAATCGGCTCGTTGGCTTTTTCAATCTTGTCGCCCATCAGCGTGTAGTTGACCGTGCCGTTGAACCAGACGTATTCAGGCGTGACGTTCTCTGCCCACTTGAAATCACCCTTGATGGTCATGTAGGTGTCGTAATCGTTTTCGTCACGCAGCGTCTGGAACTTGCCGTCCTTGTCGAGCTTGCCTGCGGTTGACCAGTCCCACGTCATTTTGGTGGGTTGACCGCCACGGGCATACGCCGGGATGTGGCAGGTCTGGCAAGCCAGCTTGTTGGTGTGATCGTTGAGCTTGACTGCCTTGTGCGGTGTTTGGCCATGGCAGGCCTGGCAGGTGGCCGGGTTGCTGGTGTCAACCTTGCCGCGCAGATGGGCCGGCGCCTTGTCCTGGGCGGTCGGCGCATAGCGGCTGCCTGGCACCTGGTGACCTTCGGTTTTGTGGCAGGTCGAGCAACTGAAGTTGTTGCCATCCACATCCATGTGCACATCCAGTTCCTTGTCTGGCGCTTCCAGCGAGCTGTCCAGATCACCGTGCTTCACACCATCACCGCCGCCGCCATTGAAGTGGCATGCGCCACAGGTCGTGCGCTTGGTGGCGCCCACCTTTTGGGCGATCTCGGCCAGATTGATGCCACGGATAATCTTGCCCGAGCCGGGTGGAAACTCGGTGTCTTTGGCCACCGGGTTGCCGGCAAAGCCCGATGGTTTTTTGTACTTGCCTGTGGCATCGTGACACGCCAGGCAGTCCACATTTTCTTCGGACGCAAAATCAAACGTATCGTCTTTCCAGCCATACCCGATGTGACAGCTGTTGCACGCGGCTTCGTTAGACTTGACCGAGGTGCAGAAGTTGTTGACGACGTGTTTTTTGCCCAGCAGCTGACCGGTCTGGGGGTTTTTGTATTCCCATTTCCAGTGCTGTGTTTGATGGATTTGTCTGGACGCCTCGGTGTGGCAGCTCAGACAGGCTTTGGTGACGGCTGGGCCGGAATCAAAAGGGCCGGCCAATGCTGAAAACTTGCTGTGATCGGCGGTGGACCTGGCCTCTTTTGCGGCGCTCGTGTCTGTCGCCGCTTGCCCCAGGGCACCGGCGAACAAAGCCGCGACAAAAACCGTTTTCAAGAAATGATGGAGTGACATTGCCTTTCCCTCGTAAAGGAACGGCCTGTGCTCATCCAATCTTCACTACACAATGCCGTTCGAAAGTCGTAACGGCATTGTTTAGCTATTAGTACAAACCCTAATTGATTTAAATCAGTAAATCCAAATATTCAAAGATATAAACATTCGGAATAATTTTGATATGACAGCGATTGAAGAGGGACAACATCCTCTACGTTGCCAGGCATTAGTACGCCGCACTGGTACGGCATGAAATAGCGGATAACACCCGCAGAACAGTCCCCTACCCCCGCAGCCCGTCGTGTAACTCCACCAGTGCCAAGGTAATTTTGTGACTCGGATCCAGGTGAATCATGGGCAGGGACTGCTCGTGCGACTCGCGAATGCGCACTGACGAAGGCAAGTAGGGTTGCAGCACCGGCAGGCCCTCTTCAATCAGTTCCGCCACCATGCGCTGGGGCAGGTTGGCGCGGGCCTGGAACTGGTTGACCACAATGCCGTCAATCTGGAGCTCGGGGTTGTGGTCGGCGCGGATTTCCTGCACGTTGTCCATCAGCGCATACAGCGCCTGGCGTGAGAAGCTGTCGCAGTCAAACGGGATCAGGCAGCCGGTGGCACCGATCAGCGCGGCACGGGTAAAGAAGTTCAGCGCCGGCGGCGTGTCGATGTAGATGCGGTCATAGGTTTCGGCCAGTTGCACCAGGGCTTCGCGCAGCTTGTAGATTTTTTGACGCGATTCCAGTTTGACCAGCAGCTCATTGAGCGCCGGGCTGGACGGCATCACGTCAAGGTTTTCAAATGGTGTTCCAACCACGTACTCAGTCGCTGGCACGTTACGAAAACTGTAGCTCAGGGTTTGCTCAAAAAAACCTGCCACACTGGGTTGCTCGTCGCTGGCCGTGTCGCCCAGCAAATAGCTGGTGGAGTTGCCCTGCGGATCGAGGTCGATGACCAGGGTGCGCAAACCCTGGCTGGCACTGATGGCTGCCAGATTGCAGGTAATGGTGGACTTGCCCACCCCGCCTTTTTGATTGAACACAACGATTGGCATGAATCAACTCCTTTGAGGCAACTGAACAGTCAGTGTGAATAGGCGCGATTGTCCGTGACTTTGGCTGCCCGCCGTCAACCGGCACGACTCCGATTTACCAAAAAGCCAGCAAACGGCCTTTGACCACTTTGGATTCGATGCGCCGGAGCGGGGTCTTGCCTTTTTTGATGCAGTCGCCGCTTTTGGCATCAAATTGCCATTGGTGCTTGGGACAGGTCATGGTCGTGCCCTTGACGGCCAATTGCGTGATGTCGGTGTTCTGGTGCGGACAGTGGCTGTCATAGACTTTGTAAGTCTTGGCGTCACGGTAGATGAACAGGCCGCGCCCCTGGGACTCGGTACGTGTGACCTCGCCGTCAGGTACGTCCCTGGCCGCCATCACGTCGCGCCATTCGGCTGGTGCTGGGGCGACCAGGGCAGCCATTGGTGTTGGTGCCGCCGCCGGTTGGGTGAGCGCCTCGGGCGCGAAACCCGGAATGTTCATGTCCAGAATGATGTCCACCGCCCAGATGATCTTGGCCAGGCCCAGCGCCGGAAACGCCATCAGCAGCGCGTCAAGCACCTCCATCGGGCTGCAGCCCTCGCGCAGCGCACGACCCAGATACTGGCGAAAACCGCGGTCGGTCTGGGCGTGCACCTTGGTGATGACCGAGATCAGGTTGCGGGTTTTGGGATCGAGGTACTTGCCACTGTCTTTCAGGAAAGCAAAATAATGACCCATGGTTTCGGGCCGTGCCTTAAGCAAATAGTTCAGTGCATCACTCACAATAAAACTCCTCGGGACTTAAAAAATCGGGTGTGTCAAACCAATACGGCAGCGCCGACAGCCCCAGCACCTTTTGTGCCACACCGCCTCACACCCAAACCCTTGAGCAGGGCGCGCAATCCGGTAGACAGCAAGAGTGTAATCATGCATCCTGCGTCTCACCAGGCCGTTGAGCACATGCCATCAATAGGCGCCGATGCGCGTGCCAATGCGCTGGCATGACGAGATGGTTTTGTTTTTGATTGACAGCACATAAAAAAAGAGGTCGACCCCAGCGGGTGGACCTCTTTGCATCAACCCAAACGGGTGGCTTAAACCGTGGCGACTTCCATGTCGGCACGCGCAGCGGTGATGGCAGCAGCCTTCGGGGCATCCCCCATGGCCAGACCCTCGGCACGCACAATGCGCACATCGGTCACGCCGAAGAAACCAAACACCACCTTGAGATAGCTCTC